>JBOGIW010000487.1:0-6223 GCA_050748045.1 Vicinamibacterales bacterium
AGCCGCACTCGATCATGAGCGACTTGATTGTAAGCGGCTTGTGTCTGCCGGTCGCCTTCCCACGCAGGCCGCCTGTGGCGGCCCGTCGAACGGCGTCCGATCTTCTGATCTTCGTGATCTTCGTGACCTTCGTGGCTTCGACGCTTCGTGGCCAGGATGGCCGGCTCGGAAATCCGTACCCCATCCAACCGAGCCACGGGCTCAGGACGGGCGCCGGGGCACGGCGAAGTAGCCGCGCCGCGCGCGCGCGAAGTAATCCCTGTCGCGGATGCGGACGCGGATGGAGCGCCACTGGCCGTCGGGTGGCTTCGCCGGCGTGTAGCCGAGCGTGTACTGCTTGTTCAGCTCGTTCGCGATCCGCTCGGTGGCCGGCGCGAGGTCGGCGCTCGAGTGGATCACCTCCGTGTAGCCGCCGCTCGGCCCGGTGATCTCCCGCAGCGCGTCGGGATTGACGCGGGTGCTGACGCGCCGCTTGTCTCCCGAATCGATCGCCACGGCGTAGATGAAGGGATCCGTGCGGCGCACCGCGTCGCGCGCCTGCATCAGGCTGTAATCGCTGGCGGTGTCGGCACCGTCGGAGATCACCACGAGCGCGGCACGCGTGTGCGCGCGGCCGGTGAACATCGGCGCCGTCGCCACGAGCGCGTCGTAGATCGCCGTTCCGCCGGTCGGCTTCACCTCGTCCAGCCGTCCTGCCAGCGAGGACGGCGGGCGGGTCCACAGCGAGACGATGCGCGGCGCGTGATTGAACGACGCGACGAACGCCTCGTCGCCCGGCTCGAGCAGATCGCCCACGAAGCGATCGAGCGCCTCGCGCGCGTCGGCGATCGGCTGGCCGAACATGCTGTCGCTCACGTCGAGCAGGAGCCCCAGGCTCACCGGCACTCTCTTGTCGCTGAACTGCGTCACCGGCACGCGGTCGCCGTTCTCGAAGACCTCGAAGTCGTCCTTCGACAGCCCGGCGATGAGCCGGCCGTTTCCATCGGTCACCGTCACCGTCACATGCACGGTCTCGATGCCGCTTCGGAACGCCGGAGTCTGGGCTGAAGCGACGCCAGTCACAAGGCAACAGGCAACAGGCAAACAGCGGCCACACCACACCGCAACCGGATGGCTGTGGCGGTTGGCAGGTCGGGCTTGCATATTGAGCTGTGAATTGTGAATGTCGCCTTGTGGATTGATTTACGCCCCGGCCTCGATCCCGGCGTAGTAATCCTGGAGCGATCGCACCGTGAGCCCCTGCCCGCGCAGCGCCCTGATGGCGGCCACCGATGCCGACGCGCCCGTCAGCGTCGTGATGCACGGTACCTGCGCCATGGCCGCGGCGCGGCGGACCGCGCGGTCGTCGAAGAACGACTCGCGGCCGAGCGGCGTGTTGATGACGAGATCGATCGTGCCGTTCACGAGGTGATCGGCCACATTGGGCCGCCCTTCGTTGACCTTGTAGACCAGGTCGACGTCGAGGCCGTGGGCGCGGAGGTACGCCGCGGTGCCGCGCGTGGCCGTCAGGCGGAAGCCGAGCTGCCCCAGCTCGCGCGCCATCGGGACGACCGACGGCTTATCGCCGTTGTTCACGCTGATGAACGCGCAGCCCGACTCCGGGAGCTGCTGCCCGGCGCTCGTCATCGCCTTGATGAAGGCCGCGCCGAAGTTGTCCGATCCGCCCATCACCTCGCCGGTCGACTTCATCTCCGGCCCGAGCAGCGTGTCCACGCCGGGGAACCGCACGAACGGGAACACCGGACTCTTCACGAAGACCCCCGCCGGCTGCAGGTCGTCCACGAGGCCGAGATCGGCGAGCGAGCGGCCCGCCATGACGCGCGCGGCCACTTGTGCCAGCGGCACGCCGGTCGCCTTCGAGATGTACGGCACCGTACGCGACGAGCGCGGGTTCACCTCGAGCACGTAGACGGTGTCGTCCCTGATCGCGAACTGGATGTTCATGAGGCCGACCACCTTCAGCGCCCGCGCGATTCGGCGCGTGTAGTCGCGGATCGTGCCGAGGTGCCGTTCCGCCACCATGAACGCCGGCACCACGCACGAGCTGTCACCGGAGTGGATGCCGGCCTGCTCGATGTGCTCCATGATGCCGCCGATGACCACGGCGCCGCCCGCGTCGGCCACGGCGTCCACGTCGAACTCGAAGGCGTCCTCGAGGAACCGATCGACGAGCACGGGCCGGTCGTGCGACACGTCCACCGCTCCGGTCATGTAGCGGTCCAGCGCGCCGGAATCGAAGACGATCGCCATGCCGCGCCCGCCGAGCACGTACGACGGCCGGACGACCACGGGGTATCCGATGCGCTCCGCAACGTCCCTCGCCTGCTCGCGCGAGGTCGCGGTGCCGCTCTCCGGCTGCGGCACGCCGAGGTCCCACAAGAGCTGCGAAAAGCGCTCCCGGTCCTCGGCGAGGTCGATCGAGTCGGGGGACGTGCCGAGGATGGCGACACCGGCCTCCTGCAGGGCGAGCGCCAGCTTGAGCGGGGTCTGGCCGCCGAACTGCACCACGCACGCCAGGTCGGCGCCGGCGCTCCGCTCGCGCTCGATGATGGCCATCACGTCTTCGAACGTCAGCGGCTCGAAGTAGAGGCGGTCGGCGGTGTCGTAGTCGGTGGAGACGGTCTCCGGGTTGCAGTTCACCATCACGGTCTCGAAGCCCTCATCGCGAAAGCCGAAGACCGCGTGCACGCAGCAGTAGTCGAACTCGATGCCCTGGCCGATGCGGTTCGGGCCGCTGCCGAGGATGATCACCTTCTTGATCGGCGTCGGGTCCGCCTCGCACACCTGCTCGTAGGTGCCGTAGAGATAGGGCGTGAACGACTCGAACTCCGCCGCGCACGTGTCGATGCGCTTGTACGCCGGCACCAGGCCCTGCTCCACGCGGCGCTGCCGCACGTCGGTCTCGCCGACGCCGAAGACCGCCGCGATCTCCGCGTCGCTGAAGCCCGTGCGCTTCATCGTGCGCAGCAGGTCGGGCGACATCTCGCGGAACTCGCCGAGCGCCGCCATGCTGCGCAGCTCGACGATGTCGGCGAACTGCTGCAGGAACCAGGGATCGATCTTCGTCAGCTCGTGGAGTTCCTTGACCGGCCACCCGCGGCCGAGCGCGCGGAACACGGCCCACATCCGGCGATCGTTCGGCACGACGAGGCGCTTCCGGAGCGCCGTCTCGTCCTCGTCGTCGTCGGCGGCGTCATGCGGGGTCTCGGGGAAGAGGCTCCCGAACCTGCCGAGCTCCAGCGACCGCACGGCCTTCAGGAACGCCTCCTTGAAGGTCCGGCCGATCGCCATGGCTTCCCCCACCGACTTCATCTGCGTCGTCAACGTCCGGTCCGCCTGCGGGAACTTCTCGAAGTTCCAGCGCGGGAACTTGACGACGATGTAGTCGATGGTCGGCTCGAAGGAGGCGGGAGTGAGGCGTGTGATGTCGTTCGGGATCTCGTCGAGGTGGTAGCCGAGCGCCAGCTTCGCGGCGATCTTCGCGATCGGGAAGCCGGTGGCCTTCGACGCGAGGGCCGACGAGCGCGACACGCGCGGGTTCATCTCGATGGCGACGATGCGGCCGTCCTCCGGGTCGACCGCGAACTGGATGTTCGACCCTCCCGTCTCCACGCCGACGCGCCGGATGATGCGGCGCGCCATGTCGCGCATGCGCTGGTATTCCTTGTCGGTGAGCGTCAGCGCCGGCGCGACGGTGACGCTGTCGCCGGTATGCACGCCCATCGGATCGACGTTCTCGATCGAGCAGATGACGACGAAGTTGTCGGCCACGTCGCGCATCACCTCGAGCTCGAACTCCTTCCAGCCGATCACCGACTCCTCGATGAGGATCTGGTGGACGGGGCTCAGATCGAGGCCGCGGCCCGCGACCTCGCGGAACTCGTCCACGTTGTAGGCGATGCCGCCGCCGACGCCTCCCAGCGTGAACGACGGGCGGATGATCGCCGGGAAGCCCACCTCCTCGACGAGCGCGAGCGCCTCGTCCATCGACGTCGCGACGCCGCTCTGCGGCACGTCGATGCCGATCTCGCGCATCGCGTCACGGAACTTGAGGCGATCCTCGGCGACCTGGATAGCCTCGAGCGAGGCGCCGATGAGCCTGACGCCGTGCGCCGCGAGGATGCCCCGCTCGGCGAGCGCGACCGCCAGGTTGAGCGCCGTCTGCCCGCCGACGGTCGGCAGAATCGCGTCGGGCTTCTCCTTGATGATGATCTGCTCCACCATCCCGGGCGTCAGCGGCTCGACGTACGTCGCGTCGGCCAGCTCGGGGTCGGTCATGATGGTGGCCGGGTTGCTGTTGACCAGCACCACCTCGAGCCCCTCGGCCCGCAGCGCCTTGCACGCCTGCGTGCCCGAGTAGTCGAACTCGGCCGCCTGGCCGATCACGATCGGCCCGGACCCGATCACGAGCACGCGCTTCAGGTCGTTACGCCGTGGCATGGTATGCGCTCGCCACGACGGGCATGATGGAGGGGCCACGAAGGACACGAAGGTCACGAAGATGACGCGTCCGCCGCACGACGGCCAGTCGAACGCGGCATCGCCGGCCGTCCTGACGCTGGCGGACTTCGTGACCTTCGGGTTCTGCGTGGCCCATGTCAGCTTCGGGTGCTTCGTGGCCCATGTCAGCGCTTCTCGATCGCATCCAGGAACTGCCGGAACAGGTAGTCCGCGTCGTGCGGCCCGGGCGACGCCTCGGGATGGTACTGCACGGAGAACACCGGCCGGCTCACGTGGCGGAACCCTTCCAGCGTGCCGTCGTACAGGTTCACGTGCGTCACCGTCACGTCGGCGGGGAGCGTGGCCGGATCGACCGCGAAGCCATGGTTCTGGGAAGTGATCTCGACCTTCCCCGAGTCCAGCGCCTTGACCGGGTGGTTGGCCCCGCGGTGGCCGAACTTCAGCTTGAACGTCGTCGCTCCGTAGGCAAGGCCAAGCACCTGGTGGCCGAGACAGATGCCGAAGATCGGCACGTCCGTGTCGAGCAGCGCTCGCACGTTGTCGATGGCGTAGGAGAGCACGGCGGGATCGCCGGGGCCGTTGCTCAGGAACACGCCGTCGGGATGGATGGCGAGAAGATCGCCGGCGGGCGCCGTGGCCGGGAACACCTTGACGTCGCAGCCGTAAGCCGTCAGGCGGCGAAGGATGTTGTACTTGATGCCGAAGTCGTACGCGGCGACGCGCCAGGGCTTCGATGCGCGGCGCGACGGCGGCATCCCGAACTCCCGGTGGTCGGCCTCGCCGGAGCTCGCGGCGCGCTCGCGCCACTCGAACGGGGCGTCGCACGTCACGTCCCGCACGAGGTCCGACCCTTCCATCTGCGGACTGGCCCGCGCCTTCTCGACAAGCTCTACCGGGTCCACCTGGCCGGTGGCGACGATGCCGCGCATGACGCCGGCCGACCGCAGCACGCGCGTCAGCGCGCGGGTGTCGATATCGGCGATCGCGACGATACCGTGGCGCACGAGGTAGTCGCGCAGCGAGCCGTCCGCACGCCAGTTGCTCGCGACCGGCGACGCCTCGCGCATGATGAAGCCGGCCACGGCCGGCGCCTGCGACTCGGCGTCGCCCGGCGTCACGCCGTAGTTGCCGATCTGCGGCGCGGTCATCGTCACGATCTGACCCGCGTACGAGGGATCGGTGAGGATCTCCTGGTAGCCGCTCATGCTCGTGTTGAAGACGACTTCACCGCGCGCCTCTCCTGTCGCGCCGGCGGCGACTCCGCGGTACCAGGTGCCGTCCTCGAGAGCCAAGACTGCGTTCATGTCAATCGTCGTCTGTGGGGCCGGAGCCGAATCACCGCTCCAGCGACGCGGCCACGCGCTGGCGTGAGCCGGCAGCCACGTTCACCGAGGTGACCCAGGGCCGGTACCCGCTCAAATCGATGCGCACGGCATGTTCGCCAGCTCGCACGTCAGCCAGCCGCAACGGGGTGGTGCCAACCAGCCGCCCGTCGAGGAACACCCGCGCGCCGCGCGGCCGCGACTCGACCTGGAGCGTACCCGGGTCGCGGGGGGCGGGACGCTCGGACGAATCCAGGGGTCGCGGCCGTTCGGTCTGTTCCGTCGGACGCAACGGATCCTCTTGCCCCGTAGACCGGGTCTGTCCCCGTTCCGGAGGCGGGATCACCGGCTGGCCGGCGACAGGCGGCGAGGGCACGACAGATTCCGTGAAGTCGCGGCCGGAAGTCGGCGGCGCCGGCTTCGCGTCGGCGGGCGGGCGC
>JBOGIW010000488.1:0-3046 GCA_050748045.1 Vicinamibacterales bacterium
GAGCCTGGGCCGCTCTTTTCCGGTCAGCGACGCCATGTATCGCAGAAAGGCTTCCCCGAATCCTCCGCCCGCGATCAGGATTTTACGCGTCGCGGCGGTGGCGGAAGACTGAGGCGTCACGCCGGCGGCAGCGGGACTCATGCCGGCCGGGGGGAGCCGGCTGGCTCGTGCAGCAACCGGGCCCAATACCGATGAGACGAGGAACTCTCTTCTGTTCATGATTTGCCCTCTCATGTGACAGGAGCGTCAATCGTCAGCGCACGTTGTTCCCCAGACCGCGACGAGATCAACGAGATCAGAGCCGGACGATGTGATCGCCTCGAACGCCCTTCAGCGCATTACGCGTGTCGACGATGAGCGGATAGCGCCGGGCAATCGCCGGGTAGTCGAATGCCTGGTGGTTGGTGCAGATCACCGCGCAGTCCACGCCGTCGGTCTGTGATTCCTCGATCGATGTCATGTCGATGTGCCCGTGCCGCAGGCGCGGCACGAACGGATCGGTGTAGGTGATCGTCGCGCCGCGCCGCTCGAGCAGCTCGAGCACGTCGAGCGCCGGCGACTCGCGCATGTCGCTCACGTCCTTCTTGTACGCGACGCCGAGCAGGTGGATTCGCGACCCGTTGATCGCCTTCCTGCGCGTGTTCAGCGCCTCGCCGATGCGCTCGACGACGTAGGCCGGCATGGAGCCGTTCACGTGCCCTGCCAGCTCGATGAAGCGCGCCTCGAAGCCGCTCTGGCGCGCCTTCCACGACAGGTAGAACGGATCGATCGGGATACAGTGTCCGCCCAGGCCCGGGCCGGGGTAGAACGGCATGAAGCCGAAGGGCTTCGTGCCGGCCGCGTCGATGACTTCCCACACGTCGATGTTCATGCGCCGTGACATCAACGCGATCTCGTTGACGAGGCCGATGTTCACCGCGCGGAACGTGTTCTCGAGCAGCTTGACCATCTCGGCCACCTGCGTGGAGCTCACCCGCACCACGGTGTCGATCACCGCGCCGTACAGCGCCGAGGCGAGGCCGGTGCTCGCCTCGTTGACGCCGCCGACGACCTTCGGAATCGTCTTCGTCGAGTACTTCGCGTTGCCCGGATCCACGCGCTCGGGCGAGAACGCGAGGTAGAAGTCCCTGCCCGCCTTCAGGCCCCGTTCCTCCAGCGCCGGCTGCACGACTTCATCCGTCGTGCCCGGATACGTCGTGGACTCGAGGATGACGAGCTGTCCAGGCCGGAGGCGCGCCTTGACGGCGTCGACCGCCCGGACGACGTAGGAGAGATCCGGGTCGCGCGTCTTGCGCAGCGGCGTCGGCACGCAGATGTCGATGACGTCCATGTCCTGAAGGGCCGACATGTCGGTCGTCGCACGGAGCCGCCCCTCGGTCACGGTCGTCGCGACGTCGCCCGCCTTGACGTCGAGGATGTAGCTCCGCCCCGCGTTGATCTCGCCGACCTTCCACGCGTCCACGTCGAAGCCGGTGACGTCGAAGCCGTGGAGCGCGAACTCCACGGCCAGCGGGAGCCCGACGTACCCGAGGCCGATTACGCCGATCCGGGCGGTCCTGTTGCGAATCCTCTCCTCGAGCTCCACGTGTCCCCTCAGCGGATGGTCGCCTGGTCGGTCTGGTGCACGCCGCGATGCCGTGCGAGGTCGGCGTCCACCATCATCCCGACGAGCCGCTCGAAGCTCACGGTCGGCTGCCAGCCCAGCACGCGGCGCGCCTTGGTGGCGTCGCCCACGAGGTGATCGACCTCCGCCGGGCGCAGCAGCGCAGGATCGGTCCGCACGTACGGCTCCCAGGGGAGGCCCGCGTGGCCGAACGCGGTCTCGACGAGCTGCCTGACCGAGTGGCTCTGGCCCGTGGCGATGACATAGTCGTCGGGCTGGTCCTGCTGGAGCATCAGCCACATCGCGTGGACGTAGTCCCCGGCAAAGCCCCAGTCGCGCTTCGCGTCGAGGTTGCCGAGCGACAGGTGGTCGGCCAGCCCGAGCTTGATGCGCGCGACGCCGTCGGTCACCTTGCGCGTGACGAACTCGAGGCCGCGCCGCGGCGACTCGTGGTTGAAGAGGATGCCCGAGACGGCGAAGAGGCCGTAGCTCTCGCGGTAGTTCACGGTGATGTAATGCGCGAACACTTTCGAGACGCCGTAGGGACTGCGCGGGTAGAACGGGGTCAGCTCCGTCTGCGGCACCTCGCGCACGCGGCCGTACATCTCGCTGGACGACGCCTGGTAGAGCCGGATGCCCGTGTCGACCTGCCGGATCGCCTCGAGCATGCGCGTCACGCCCTGCGAGTTGAAGTCGCCGGTCAGGAGCGGCTGGTCCCACGACGCCGGCACGAACGACATCGCCGCGAGATTGTAGAACTCGTGCGGCCGCACGTCCTGGACGATCCGCATGAGCGAGAGCTGATCGAGCAGGTCCGCCGGCCGGAGCGTGAGCCGGTCGAGGAGGTGCTCGATGCGCCACAGGTTGGGCGAGCTCGAACGCCGGACGACGCCGGTGACCTCGTAGCCGTGCTCGAGGAGGAGCTCGGCGAGGTACGACCCGTCCTGCCCGGTGATCCCGGTGATGAGGGCGCGTTTGACCATCAGGGTGTCGAGAGCATTCTATGCTGCCGGCTGGTGGCGAACGGCCAGCCAGCGCCGGAGCGCGTCCTGCCAGGGGGGCATCGGAAAGCCCGCGGCGGCGAGCTTCCGGGTGTCGAGCGCGCAGTACCGCGGGCGAGGGGCCTTCAACCCCGCCTCCGCCATGGTCATCGTCGTGAACCGCGGGGCCGCCCCGAGGAGGCGGGCTGCTTCCTGGGCGACCTCGTGCCACGAGGCCGCGCCCGAGTTCGCGCAGTGATAGAGGCCGAACGCCGCGCGCTGGACGACCAGGTGCCGCGTCGCGGCGGCGACGTCGTCGAGGTAGCTCGGGGAGACCACGCGGTCGGTGAAGACCCGGATCTCGCGCCCCTCTTCGAGGCCATCCACGATGGCGTCGAGCGTGCCGCGGCGGCCGCGCCACGCGGCGCCGGATCCGAACAGGCTCTCGACGCGCAGCACGAAC
>JBOGIW010000489.1:0-8135 GCA_050748045.1 Vicinamibacterales bacterium
GACCTCGGCGGCTGCAGGCGGCGTGGGCGGCGAGGTGACGGGCTGGCCCGCCGGCGGCGGTGGCGCCCCGGCTTCCAAGCCGCTCGGACGCGCCGGACCTCCTTCGCCGAAGAGCCGGTTGAGCCCCGCGTCTAGCGTCGGCTCCATCACGATCTGATCCTGATACGCGACGATGACGCGGGTGAGCTCCGGGATGCGGCTGCCCGCGCCCCGGAGGTACAGCGGGCGCACGTAGATCAGGGATTCCTCGATCGGGATGACCATGAGCGTGCCCCAGATCACCTCGGACCCCTGCTGGTTCCACAGCGTGATCTGCGGCGCGATCACCTGGTCCTGGCTGATGCGCGCCACGATCTGGCGAGGGCCGAAGACGAGCTTCTGCTTCGGGAACGCGAACACGCGCAGGCGCCCGTAGTGGTCCCCGTCGCTGCGCGCCACGAGCCAGGCCGCCAGGTTGTCGCGTCGCCGCGGCGTGAACGGCAGCATCTGGATGAACTCCGGCTCCGGCTCGCCGGGGAGGCGCATGATCGTGTAGTACGGCTGCATCGCCTGCGCCTCGCGCCCCGCTTCGATCGTCGGCACCTCCCACTGGTCCTCGCGGTTGTAGAAGACGTCGGGCTGCGTCATGTGGTACGTGGCGAAGACCGAGGCCTGCATCTGGAAGATGTCCTCCGGGTAGCGGACGTGCGCGCGGATGCTCTCCGGCATCTCGGCCATCGGCTTGAACGTGCCGGGAAAGATCCGGCTGTAGGTGGCGGCGACCGGATCCCGGTCGTCCGCGAGGTACAGCGTCGTCGTGCCGTGATACGCGTCGATGACGATCTTCACGGCGTTGCGGATGTAGTTGACCCCGCCCGTGGCCGGCGTCGAATACGGGTACCGCCCGCTGACCGTGTACGCGTCGTAGATCCAGTGCAGCCGGCCGTCGACGAGCACCATGTAGGGATCGCCATCGAAGGAGAGAAACGGGATGAGCGTGCGGACACGCGTCCGGATGTCGCGATTGTAGAGGACCCGGCTCTCGCTCGTGATGTCGTCGCTCAGCACGATCTGGTACGCGCCGAACCGCAGCGCGAACACCAGCTTGCGCCAGAGGGAGCCGAGCGGGACGCCGCCCCGCCCGTCGTACTGGTTGAAGACGTTCTCGTCGCCCTTCGGGTAGTGGAACTCGCGCGTGTCGGTGCGGACGATCGCGTAGTCGCTCGACAGCTCGCCGAAGTAGATGCTCGGCGCCGTGACGTCGAGCCTGGGTACGAAGCTCTGCGGCGGCAGATCCCGGATGAACAGCACCGGGAGTCCCTGCGGCGTGACTTCGTTGACGGGCCCGAGCGTCAGGCCGTAGCCGTGCGTGAAGGTGAGCCGCTCGTTGACCCACGTCCGATTCGGCAGGCTGTTCGAGTTCAGCTCGCGCACCGAGAGCATCACCTGCCGCAGCGTGTCGTTCACGATGTAGCGGTCGTTGTCGACCGAGACGAAATCGTAGTACGTGCGGATCTCCTGGAGCTGGCCGAACGTGTCCAGGAGCGGCTGGTGATCCCAGAGACGCACGTTCTCGAGCGTGGGCGCGTTCCGGGCGATGTCCTCGCGCGTCAGCACGTCGTCGCCGGAGAGCTCGCGCGGCTCGACGGTGTCGAGCGCGAAGGCGCGCCGTGTGGCGGCGATGTTGTGCTGGATGAACGGGGACTCGCGCACCTGCTCGTTCGGCGTCACCACGAACCGCTGCAGGACCGTGCTGTAGCCTTCGCCGGCAACGGAGACGACGACGTACAGGACGACGGCCGCGATGATCGGCCAGTTGCGCGGCGAGGTTGCCTGGAGGATCGAGAGGCCGGCGCCGACGATGCCCGCCGCGATGACGGCGAGGGCCGCCGGCATCCGGCCGTACACATCGGCGTAGGACGCGCCGTAGATGATGCCCGACGGCGCCGTGAGCAGCTCCGCGCGTCCGAGCCACGCGCCGAACGCCAGCAGCAGGAAGAAGACGGCGGCCAGGATGGCGAGATGGCGGCGCGCCGCGGGGGAGAGGTTCAGCGTCGTGCCGAAGCCGGCCCCGAGCGTGCCCGACGCCAGGTACACGAGCCCCGCGCCGATCCCGGCCAGCACGACGAGCACCTGCGCGAGACCGTGTGCCAGTCGCAGCACCGGCAGCGCGAAGACATAGAAGCCGACGTCGTAGCCCAGGATGGGGTCGGCCTCCCCGAACGGCACGGCGTGCTGCCACGAGAGCCACGTCAGCCATCGGCCCGAGCCGAAGAGCCCGATCAGAATCGCCACCACGACCGCCAGGCCGAGCGCGATGGTGCGAAGCTGCCGGCGGCCGGGCAGCACCACCTGGAGCCCTTCGCGTGTCGTGAACACCGGGCGCGCGTCGCCGACCGCGCCCAGCGCGAGATGAAGATTCGCGGCGAGCCAGAGGGCGGACACCGCGAAGACCAGCGTAAAGATCGTCGCCTGGGCGCGCAGCATCGTGCCGAAGATCTGCTGGTAGCCGAGCTCGACGAACCAGAGCCAGTTGCTGTACAGGGTGACCATCGACGGCCCGGCGAAGAAGATCAGCGCGGCCGTGATGAGGATGGCGAGACGCAGTGGGCGCATGGCGGAAGTCAGCAGTCAGGAGTCGAAAGTCTGAAGTCGAACGTCACAATCCCAGAGCCAGTAGTGTATGTGCAAAGCGTCCGTTCCGATCGTCGGACTACGAACGGCGATTGCGGACCGCGGATTGCGGATTGCGGCCCGCGGATGTCACCAGTACCGGGCGGCGGCGGCATCGAGGTCCGCCCGGACCTGGTCTCCGAGGCTGGCCGGCGACACGACGCGCGCGTACGGGCCCCAGCTCAGGATCCAGCTTCGCAGCGCCCAATCGTGGCACACGTGCAGCGTCAGCGTCACCGACCCCTCGTCGCCGTCACGCGCCTCCTGTGAGGAGTGCCACACGCGCGCGCGCACGTAGGGCGCCACCTGCGGGTCGAAGTCGATCTCGACCCGCTCCGGCGGCCCGGTGTTGACCCCGAGCGAGTTGGCGAAGACCTCGGCGGGGACGTCGCGCGTCGGCGTGAACGTCTGCTTCTCGAGCGAGACCGCCTTGATGCGGTCCACGGCAAACGTGCGGATGTCCTCGTACGCCGGCACGTAGGCCAGCAGGTACAGCCCTCCCTGCGCAAAGGCCAGGCGGTACGGGTGGAGCACGTAGTCCTTGACCTTCGCGCTCGAGACGGAGTAGTACCGCATGGTTGCGACGCGGAAGTGCAGCGTCGCCTCGAGGAGCCGCGCGACGAGGTCGGAGGCCGCGTCGCCGCCCCTGGCCCGGGGCCCGGGCTTGGCCGCGAGCACCGCCGGGAGCCGGTCGAGGAACTGGCGCATCCGGGGCGATAGCGCCCGCTGCAGCCGCGCGAACGCATGCCCAAGATCGCGCTGGAACGGCGTTCCCGCAACCGATTCGAGGAGATTCCGGCTCAAGTAGAGCGCGCAGAGCTCCGCCAGCGTGAAGCCGGTGTCCAGCCCTTTCAGCACCTGTCCCTCGAGCCGCCACCGCACGCGCCCCTCGTCGTCACGTGCGTCGTACAGCGGGAACCCGGCCTCCTGTAGTGCGGCCAGGTCGCGGCGGATCGTCCGGGTCGTGACGCCGAGCTCGCCGGCCAGCGCGTCGATCGAGACGCCGTGACGCGACGACTCGAGCGCGTGCAGCACCTTCCACTGCCGGATGACCTCCTGGTTGCGCGGCACGCCTCCATCGTAATCGCATTCGTGATTCCGGCATCAGCCGCGCTCCTTCGCCTTCCGGATCGCCTGTCGCGTTCGCCGGTCCGTGCCCGCCGCCGCGGCGGCCGCGCGGTAGACGCGCTCCATGCGCCGCATCTCGATCTCCTCGGGAGTGGGTGTGGGGGTGAGGTCGTCGTAGAGGGTCCGCGCGTCGGACTTCGTGACGTGCGCATCCACGATCGCGCGGACCACGACGGTTTGATGGCGTCCGAAGCCGCGGCTGATGCGGATCTCGTCGCCTGCATGGACGGCGCGGTGCGGCTTGGCGCGGTCGCCGTTGACCTCCACCTTGCCGCCCCCGCACGCGCGCTTCGCTTCAGAGCGCGTCTTGAACAGGCACGCCACGTCCAGCCAGACGTCGAGGCGAACCGGGACGGTCAATGACTAAATGAGGATTTCGACCTTGCCGCGCGCCTTCAGGGCATTGATGAACGCCTCGGTCTTCTGCTGCCGCTGCTGGTTCTCCAGGAGCTCCTCGATCTGCGGCTTCACTTCGTCGAAGGGCACCACGCGTGGGGCCTGCTTGTCGGCGACCTTGATGATGTGAAACCCGAACGGCGTCTCGACGAGGCCGCTGACGGCGCCCGGCGCCAGCGCGAAGGCGGCCTGTTCGAACGGGCCGACCATCTGGCCCTGCGCGAAGTAGCCCAGATCGCCGCCGGTGGCGGCGCTCCCCGGGTCCTGCGAGTAGTGCTTCGCCAGCTCGCCGAAGTCCTTGCCGCGCTTCACCTGCTCCAGCACCTCGGCCGCCTTCGCGCGCGCGTCCTGCTTCGCCTTCGCGTCGGCCTTCTCCGGCGTACGGATCAGGATGTGACTGGCGCGCACCCGCTCGCCCTGCTTGAACTTGTCGGGATTCTGCTCGTAGAACGTGCTCACGTCCTGCGGCCGCACCGCCACCGACGCGTTCACCTCGCGTTCGAGCATCTTCGCGACGCGCATGTCGCTCTTCGCGTCCTCGCGCAGTTGCTCGACACTCAGGTTCTGCTGCGACAGCGTGTGCGTGAAGGCGTCCTCCGACGGAAACTGCTGCCGGATCTGGGCGAGCCGGGCGTCAACCTCGGCCTCGGCCACGTCGATGTTGCGCGTTTTCGTTTCCTGCGTGAGGAGGCGATAGGCGATCAGCTGATCAAGGACGCCGCGGTACACCCGGTCACGCTCCTCGACAGGCACGGCCTGCCCGGCCCGGCCCTCGACGTTCTTGATCGCTTTCTCGAGGTCGGTCCTGCCAATCGTCTCGCCGTTGACCCGGGCGATCACGTCGGGGAGCTGCGCCGGCACCGGCTTCGGAGGCGCGTCAACCACGGGCTGTCCGCCCGCCGGCGCGCGCTGCTGCGCGGCAGCGCTGTTGGAGGCAGACGCCGCGTCCCTGGAACACGCGCACGTCGCGAGGGCCAGCACGAGCGGAAGAGCTTTCAACACAAGGACTCCTGGATGGGTACTCCGACGGTAGGAGAGCAGTCGTACAGCGTACGACGCCCGGAGGGCTCGGTCAAACAGGAGCGGAGGGCGCGACTACAGGTCCCGCAGGCGCGTCGACTGGCGCTCGTAGTCGTGCAGCCAGTCAGCGCTGAGCGGCGGAACGCCGACACGCGCCGGCCAGGAGCGCGACCGGATCCAGAGTGCCGCGCTGGCAAGCGCGGCCCACGCCACGGACCACGCGGTCAGCCATCGAAGAGGTTGGGGGACCACACCAAGATGTGCGCGGATCGCCATACGGCTGCTCACCCTGTGACAAGAATCGAGACGCCGGCACCTTGGGGAAATGCCTGCGCTCGGTGGACCTGCCATTTGTATCGGAAATTCGGGCGTCCGGCATAGTCTTTTTTGATGAGCTTCGTCGATTTTCGTGGTCTATTTCAGGACCTCCTCGAAAAAAGCCAGGGCCCGAGGATCCTTCGACTGCCCGAGCCAGAACATCGCCTGCTTCCGGACCGCGGGATTCCGATGCGTGCGCGCCACGTCGATGAGCTTCGGAATCCCTTCGCCCGGCGGAAGCTGGGAGAGGGCGAAGACGGCCCGCTTTTTCACCGCCGTCTCGGGATCGTTGGCAATGGCACCGGTGATGGCGTCGGCCGCTTCGCGGCCGGCGCGCTGGGCGAGCCAGAAGAGGGCGTCGCCTCGGAGCTTCGCGTCTGGCGACTGTCGGGCCAGGCGCAGCAGGGGCTGAGCCGCCGCCGGTCCGGCATGCTGGGCCAGGGCGGCGAGCGCGCCCTTCGACACGCGAGTCCCGGCGGTGCGATCCGCCGCCAGGCGTGTCAGGAGCGTGAGGCTGTCGGCCGGCTCAACGTTCCGGAGCCACGTCACCGGCCGGTTGCCCGCGTCGATCGGACACCCGTCGTTGAACATCCGCACGCGCTCGAGGCGGCGGTTCGCCACGCGGAGGAAGACGAACAACGTGTCGGCCGGCTCGAGCCGGTTCGACTGCACCATGACGCCGTCGTGCCAGCACCAGTCGTCGCTTCCGCGCGCGGGCACCGCAGGCGTCTCCCAGGCGATCCACGCCGGTTCCACCGTCTGAACCGCGATGGAGCGCACCGTGGCCTCGAGGCTGCCGGTGAGGCTGCGGCCGGTCACCTGCGCGCGCTCGAGCCGCGGCTGCGCCGCGCAGGGGGTGGCCGTGTTCGTCAAGAGCGCGACGAGCCAGGCCGTGACAAACGGTTTCATTGCTTCAGCAGCTCCATCATGTAGTCGAGCGCCGCCTTGTTCCGCCTCATCAGCGAGAGCTTCTGCACCATCTCGCGCTTCAGCTCGGCGCTGGGCTCCTTGCGTGCGAGCGCGACGAGCGCCTCGCCGTTGGTCTGGATGAAGAGTGCCTGGATCACCGCGCGCTTGATCTCGGCGTCGTTGTCCTTGGCGTAGATCTCCACGAGCGCCGGGCCGGTGCGCTGCGATCCGATGAGCCCCAGGTTGCGAACGGCCAGGCGTCGCAGCTCCGCGTTCGGCTCGGTGCGCGCGAGCTCGACGAGGCGCGTCGCGTCGCCGCCGACGAACATCGCCCGCAGGATCTGCTTCTTGACGTCGAGGGACGTCTCCTTCTGATAGAGCTGCGCGAGCTCCGCGTGCGCGCCCATGACGCCGAGCTGCCGCACCGCTTCCGAGCGCAGCTCCGGCACCTGCTCGCCGGTGGCGGCGGCCAGGAGGCGGTCCCGCTCGCCGGCGACCATGAAGGCGCGCAGGACGCGGCGCTTGATGCCGACGTCGCCCGACGCCGCATAGATCTCCGAGAGCAGCGCGCGGTTCTCGCGCCCGCCGTGGACGCCGAGGTACTGGATGGCGCGCTCCTGCAGGTCGGGCAGCGTGTTGCCCTTCGCCACGTTGGCGAGCGCCGCGCGGGCCCGGGGCGAGCTGCTCTGCGCCAGGACGAAGAGCGCCCGCGCCTTCAGCTTCGGCGACGCCGTGCCCTGCAGAATGCCCTCAAGCAGCGGGATCGCGCGTTCGGGATCCGAGTGCTGCAGCCCCTGAATCGCCATGAGCTTCAGCTCCTCGTCGCTCTGGCTCTCGGGACGCACCGGCTGGCCGGCGTCGCGCCGCACCTCGACGTCGAGCGCCTTGGCCTGCTGCAGGTAGCGGCTGGCCGGGTACCCCTTCAGCAGATCGGCGATGGTCTGCAGCGACTCGGCGCGCTGGCCGAGCCGGTTCTGCGCGTACGCCTTCCAGTAGAGCGCGGCGTCGGTGCGCGGCCCCTTCAGATCCGCGAACCGGCTGAACGCCCGCACCGCGTCGTCCCAGTCGCCTTCGTCGAGGGCCTCCTGGCCCTGGTCGTACAGCTCGTTCTGCCGGTCGCGCGCGCGTTCCTGCCGCTCGTCCTCGCGTTCGCGGCGCTCCTGCTCGCGATCGCGCTGCTCGGCCTCGCGCTGCCGCGCCTCCGCGCCCCCGGGTTGTGCCAACGCCGGCGCCGCGACGGCAAGCGCCAGGACGGCCACGGCGATCACTCGTGAAGTCTTCATAGCGTTGTGTCCTGTTCCCTGTCCGGTCGTGATCCCCGCGCGCGCTCCTGGAGCTCGTCTCGCATGACGCGCACCTTGAACAGCAGCCCGCGCGTATCGATGCGCTGCCGCACGGCGTCGAGGTCGCCGGCCGACGCCGTCGGGGCGGCTCCGGCGATCTCGATGAGGACGCGCTCGAGCTCGTCGAGCACGTCGGCAACCGCCGCATCCCCGGAGGTCGCCGCCGTGCGCCGGTACAGCCGGTTCGCCGCCACCAGCTCCTCCACGCGCGCGCGGCTCGCCGCCATGTGCTCGCCGTCGGTGCCGCTGACGAACTCCACGAGTGCCAGCTCCGAGCGATCGAGGTGATCACCGAGGTCCACGATGAGGACGCGCTCGCGCACCGGGGCCCGCACCGCGGCTGGCGGGGCGGAGGCGGGCGGCGGCGAC
>JBOGIW010000490.1:0-2739 GCA_050748045.1 Vicinamibacterales bacterium
GGGCGCGGGCTGCAGCGGAGAGAGCCTCGCGGCTGGATCCGGACCTGATCGAGCCCTACTTCAATCGCGCGCTTGCCCTGGAAGCCCTGTCGCAGGAGGATGCCGCTCGCGGGGCGTGGCGTGAGTACCTCTCGCGCGATCGCGACAGCGCGTGGAGAGACGAGGCGCTCGCGCGCCTGGAGCGCCTGTCCACGAGCCAGCGACCGTGATGGCGTGCGTGCCCCGCGCTCGTCGTCAGTCATTCAGGACCGTGAGCCCGATCGTCCACCGCTTGCCCAACGCCTTGCTCGACGCCCACGGATTCCCCGTGAGCACGATCCGGCCGAGACCCTTCAGGCTCACGCCGACGTGAAGCTGCACGGTCGTCGTCTCTTTCTCGAGGGGATGCTCATCTCCCGAGAACAGTCCACGCGTCGCGTCGTCCATGACGCGGTTGACGACGAGGGCGAGGCCCGCGACGAAATCGCCGACGGCGTCGTCATCGATCTCCTCGCCGGGTGCGTCCCAGACCGGAGACTGGAACTGAAGACCGATTGACCCTGTTGCGAAGGCTCCGATCGACGTGTTCTCGTCCTGCGCGGCCTCGGTGAGCTGGACGGCGCGAACGCCGCCCCGGACGTCGACGAAGAAGCCGCGAGGCTTTTTGCCAGGCTCCAGAACGGCCTTTCCGACAGGGACGTATCCACCGCCAGCGATGTACAGGAGCCCGCCGTACGGATCGAGCAGCGCCGATCGGATGCGGTCCTTGACAGCCTGTGTGGCATCGTCCTCGGACGTTTCCGTGTCGCCCGCGTTCTCGGGTTGCTCGTCACGTTCCTCGGCCTCGAGCGGCACGGTCGATCGAAGGTAGACGCGCGCCCAGTCGTTGCCGAGAAAGAGGTTGGCGACCTGAAGTGAGAGCTCGGGCTCAGTCGTGCCGCTTGTGAGAGCCGCCTCCGTGAGCAGGAAGGCGTTGCTTCGCTGCGGCGCCGCGAGAGCTGCCGTCCGCGCTGCCACGAGCGACGCGACGGTCGAGCTCGCGGCCACGCGGGCCCGGTGCTCCGGCGTCGTCTCATGTGCGGCGAGGGTGCTGGTCGCGATCGCTTCGGCGAGCCCTCGCTCGTCCTCGAGCGCGGCCCGATGGAGCTCGGCGAGCGCGTGATCGATCTCGAGCGCCCGCTGGCGATCCTCGCGGAGTTGCACGGCGGCGATGGGGCGCCGGGCGGGCGTGAACACCTGGCCGTAGGCGGGAGGAGCGGCGATGGCGACGAGCAGCAGGGCAGCGAGTCGAGTCATGTGTCACCTCGCGGCCATAGACGGCGCTCGCCGTGGAATTCTGCGCGTGGCGGGCACGCTTCAGAGAATTCCGGCACCATGTTCGTCTATAGAGCATGGCTCCGGCCGCGATCGACTCGAGTCGATGCGGCTCCTCGACGATGACACGCGGTGCATGAAGTAGAAGAGCGAGCCCCTCGCACGAGCAGAAGCATGGTGACAGACGACCGCTCCGGCACGTGTCCGCTGAAGTTGCTGCGACCTCGCACGCTGGCCGCCGTGGCTGGTGGCCTGTCTGCGCTCGCCGCATGGCTGCTCGTCGTCGCGCTGGCATGGCCCGATCTGAATCCGCTTCGACAGCCGACGCCCTTCGAGGAGCTGGTGGCGGCCGTGGGGACGAACCGCACCGTAAAGGGGAGGCTGACGGGAGGGTTTCAGTACGGGCCCGTGGCATCCCCCGTTCGAGGACGTGCGTCGGGAGGCACCGCTGGCGACGATTTCCGGCTGCTGGCAGCCATCTCGCGCGTGCAGCACGCCTCGAAGGAAGGCCCGACTCCCGAGAATCTCCATGCGTTCGGCGTTGCGCTTCTGCTGGCCGACGACCTGAATCGAGCCGTTGCCGCGCTCCACGACACCGTAAACGCTCGCTCGGAAGCCCGAGCGCTGAGCGACCTTGCCGCCGCGTATCTCGAGCGAGCCGTGAGGTTCGATCGAGCAGAGGACTTGCCCCAGGCACTGGCTCTGGCCGAGCGCGCCATCACCGCCGACGGCCGACTGGTCGAGGCCTGGTTCAATCGCGCGGTCGCCCTGGAGGAGCTTGCGCTGCCGAATCGCGCGCGTCATGCGTGGGCGGACTACGTGCAGCGCGACGGTCGCTCTGAATGGACTCGGGAGGCCCGAAGCAGGCTGAGCGCGCTCGAAGGTGTGCCGGGCAGCCCAGTGGCGGATTTGATCGCGAGCGTGCTCGGCGACGCTTCGCCTTCGAGCGTTCGAGACCTTGTGACGCTGGATGCCCAGGCGGCGAGAGAGCTCGTGGAGGATAGCCTCCTACCGCGCTGGGCAGCGTCCGTGCTCAGTGGCCGCACGTCTGAAGCGGCGCAGGCATTGGCCGTTGCGCAGTTGGTCTCTGGCCGTTTAGGCGAGATGACCGGTGACTTTCTGACCGCACGCGTCGTCGCCGCCGCCGCGCGTGCCCCGGCGGACCGGTTGACGGCGCTGGCCGAAGGCCACGTGCTGTGGC
The DNA here is from genome assembly GCA_050748045.1 of Vicinamibacterales bacterium. Taxonomy (GTDB): domain Bacteria; phylum Acidobacteriota; class Vicinamibacteria; order Vicinamibacterales; family UBA2999; genus CAVYVZ01. Next base: position 2,495 of record JBOGIW010000490.1, read on the forward strand.
GCGCCGCCCGCGAGGCGTACCACCGGAACGATCCAGCGCAGTTCGGACCGCTGTTTGGGCGGGCCCAATCGCGGTTCGAACACGCCGGCAGCCCAATGAGCCTCTGGGCGGCGCACTACGGCGCTGTTCGCCTGTATTTCGATGGACACGTGGACACTGGCGTGTGTGTAGTCAGCAGGTTGCTGCGCGTCAGTGCAGCCGAGCGCTCAAACGCGCTTACGGCTCGACTGCAGTGGGATCTCGGT
>JBOGIW010000491.1:0-3708 GCA_050748045.1 Vicinamibacterales bacterium
GTCCCGGATTGGTGAACATCTTATCGGTGCGATCGTACTCGATGAGGCGTCCGAGCCAGAAGAACGCGGTGAAGTCGGACACGCGCGCCGCCTGCTGCATGTTGTGCGTGACGATCACGATCGTGTACCGCGTCTTGAGGTCGTACACGAGCTCCTCGATCCGCTGGGTCGCGATCGGATCGAGCGCCGAGGCCGGCTCGTCCATCAGCAGGATGTCGGGCCGGACGGCGAGGGCCCGGGCGATGCACAGGCGCTGCTGCTGTCCACCCGACATCGCCAGCGCCGACTCGTGCAGCCGGTCCTTCACCTCGTCCCACAGCGCCGCCTGCCTGAGGCTTTCCTCGACGCGGCCGGCCAGCTCGGACTTGCTGCCCGCCATGCCGTTGATCCGGAGCCCATACGCCACGTTCTCGAAGACTGACTTCGGAAACGGGTTCGACTTCTGGAACACCATGCCCACCCGGCGCCGCAACTCGACGACGTCCACGCCGGCCTCGTAGATGTGCCGCCCGTCGATGAAGACGTGCCCCTCGACGCGCGTCTCCGGGATGATGTCGTTCATGCGGTTCAGCGTCCGCAGGAACGTGCTCTTGCCGCAGCCCGACGGCCCGATGAACGCCGTCACGACATTCGGGTGGATCCGGACCGAGATGTCCTGCAGGGCCCGCTTGGCGCCGTAGTAGAAGTTCAGCCGGTCGGCCTCGATCTTCACGGGCCGATCGGCCGGCGCCTGCGGCGGCGCGTGGCGCGACGCCACACCTGAGAGCGACGGGATCGAGTGGCCGGCCGTGCTCATGCCTGGCCCCTCTTCTGGAAGCGGTCGCGCAGCCAGATGGCGGCGGCGTTCATGCTCAGCAGGAGCGCGAGCAGCACGATGATGGCGGCGGCGGCATTGGCCTGGAACTCGACCTGGGGCCGCGACACCCAGTTGAAGATCTGGATCGGGAGCACCGTGAAGGGCGACGAGAGGCTGTCGGGCGCGAAGGTCACGAAGGTGACGGCTCCGATGGTGATGAGGGGCGCGGTCTCGCCAATCGCCCGCGAGAGCGCCAGGATCAGCCCGGTCAGGATACCAGGCATCGCGACGGGCAGCACCTGGTACCAGACCGTCTGCCATTTCGTTGCGCCGAGCGCGTACGAGCCTTCCCGGAGCGACTTCGGCACGGCGCGCAGCGCCTCTCGTGTGGACAGGATCACGACCGGCAGCACGAGCAGCGCCAGCGTGGCGCCACCCGCCAGGACGCTCCGGCCGAGCCCGAGCATCCGCACGAACACGCCGAGGCCCAGCAGGCCGTAGATGATCGACGGCACGGCGGCGAGGTTCGCGATGTTGATCTCGATGAGGCGCGCCAGCCGGCTGCGGGTCCCGTACTCCTCCAGGTAGATCGCGGCGCCCACGCCGATCGGCACCGAGAGCGCGGCGGTCACCAGGATGACGAAGACGCTCCCGGTGAGGGCGTGCCAGATGCCCGCGTCCGCGGCGCGCCGCGACGGAAAGCCTCGGAGGAACTCCCACGAAAGCCGTCCTGCGCCGTCGCGCCACACGTCGACGATGAGGGCGGCGAGCGCCGCGAGCGCGAGGCAGAGCACCGCGAGCGCGATGACCTGGAACAGCACATCGAGGGAGCGGCGCCTCGCGATGCCGCGCCGCGCGGACGGGGCGGTCTCGATCACGCGTACTCCTCGCGATAGCGCTCGCGCAGCCAGGCGCTCACGAGGTTCAGGCCGAAGGTGCCGACGAACAGCAGCATCCCGACGGCGAAGATCGTGCGGTACTCGAGCGTCCCCTGCGGGGTGTCGCCCATGCTCACCTGCACGATGTACGCGGTCATCGTCTCGATCGGCACGAGCGGGTTGAGCGTGAGCCTCGGCTGCTGGCCCGCCGCGATCGCCACGATCATCGTCTCGCCGACCGCCCGCGACACTGCGAGGATGAAGGCGGCCGTGATGCCGGAGAAGGCCGCCGGCACGACGACCTTGAGGCTCGTCTGCATCTTCGTCGCGCCGAGGGCATAGGATCCTTCGCGCAGCCCGCGCGGCACGCCCTGCATGGCGTCTTCGGCGAGCGACGAGACGAGCGGCAGGATCATGATGCCCATGACGATGCCCGGCCCGAGCGCGTTAAAGCCCGCCAGGCCGGGCACGACGCGCTGGAGGAGCGGCGTCACGAAGAGCAGCGCGAAGTATCCGTAGACCACCGTCGGGACCCCCGCCAGCACCTCGAGCACCGGCTTCACCGCGCGGCGAAGCCTCGGGTTCGCGTACTCGCTGAGATAGATCGCGCTCAGCAGCCCCATCGGCAGCGCGACGAGCATGGCAATCGACGAGACGAGCAGCGTGCCGACGACGAGCGGCAGGACGCCGAAGCGCGGCGTCGCGAAGAGCGGCGTCCATTCCGTGCCGAAGAGGAACTCCGCGATCGGCACCTCGCGCAGGAAGTGCCAGGTCTCCACCGCGAGCACCAGGATGATGCCGACGGTGGTGCCGATGGACAGGAGCGCGCAGACGAAGAGCGTCCCCTCGATCGCCGGCTCGAAGCCCCGCGCCAGGACACGGGGCAGGCCGCCCGGCTCCGCGTGCGACCGGCGTGTCATCGCTCGCGCGAGAGCAGATCCTCGAGCTTCAATCCCACCTGCGAGCCGCCCTCGCCGAACGCCGTGCCGACCCGGCGGTTGGCGAAGTGCTTCTGCGCCAGCTCGTAGATGGCCGGCGTCAGCTCGATGTAGCCGACCTCGCGCATCAAGTCCGGCCGCGTGAAGTAGCCGTTCACGTACTGCTGGATCTCGGGGCGGTCGGCGGCCCTGGTGGAGACGTAGATGAACAGCGGCCGCGACAGCGGCTGGTACGTGCCGTCGCGCACGGTCTCGGCGCTCGGCGCAATCGGGCCGGCGCCGTTGTCGCTCCTGCCGTCGTCCACCGGTACGAGCTTGAGCTTGTCCCGGTTCTGCTCCACGTAGGCCAGCGGCAGGAAGCCGAGCCCCAGTTCGTCGTTGGCGATCCCCTGGACGAGCACGTTGTCGTCCTCGCTCGACGTGAAGTCGCCGCGGCTGGCGCCTTCCTGGCCCACGATCGCTTCGGTGAAGTAATCGTAGGTGCCCGAGTCGACGCCGGCGCCGTACAGATGAATCTCACGGTCGGGCCACGAGGCGCGCACCTGGTTCCAGCGCCTGACTCGGCCCTGCGCCTCCGGCGCCCAGAGCGTCTTGAGCTCCTCCACCGTGATGGCGCTGGCCCACTGGTTCCTCGGATTGCCGACGACGGCGATGCCGTCGTAGGCGACGGGGAGCTCGATGTACTCGATATCCGCCGTCTTGCACGCTTCGATCTCGGACGGCCTGATCGGGCGCGAGGCGTCGCTGATGTCGGTCTCGCCGCGGCAGAATTTCTGGAACCCGCCGCCGGTGCCGGAGACGCCGACCGTGACCCGCACGCCGGGATTCTCCTTCTGGAACTCCTCGGCGACGGCTTCGCTGATGGGGAACACCGTGCTCGACCCGTCGATCCTGATGAGGGACCCCGTGCCGCCGGCCTGCGGATCATCGGACCCGCCGCCGCAGGCGGCGACGACGAGCGCGCACGCGACGACAGACACGTGCCGGCCGAGGGGCTGAGCCATGGCCTCACGCTATCGGACCGGAATTTCGCACCTGTTTCTACCGTGTTAAATCCGTGTTAACGGGTCTCGAGGAAGAGCTCCACCTGCGCCCG
>JBOGIW010000492.1:0-4435 GCA_050748045.1 Vicinamibacterales bacterium
GGATGCCCCGCCCGGGAATTATGCGACCCATCACGGTTCCAGGGGACTAGCTGCGATGGGTCCCGGCTTCCCCGCTGATCTGTCAGATCTGCTTGTTGGTGCCGGTTAGACGAGCCGCGTGGAGAGAGCCGTGCGACGTACATACAAGAGGATTGTCGTGATGATTCCACAACGAACGCTGCGGACGGCATTACTGCTTGCCTGCATGCTGCTTCCCCTTCCGGCGATGGCGCAGCTCACGACGGGGCGGATCAGCGGCACGGTGCAGGATACGACCGGCGCGGTCATCCCCGGCGCGACCGTGACGCTCTCGAGCGTCGGCGTCATCGGCGGAAGCCAGACCACGACCACCGACGAGCGAGGGCTCTACCAGTTCACCCGGCTCGTCCCTGGTGTGTACGGCGTGAAGGCCGAGATCCAGGGATTCAGCGCCGCCGTTCGCGAGCGCGTCGTCGTCAACGCCGATGCCACCGTTCGCGCTGATCTCACCGTGAGCGTGGGCGAGGTGTCGGACCAGATCACGGTGGTCGGCGAAACGCCGCTCCTCGACACGACGACGGCGTTGAACCAGACGGTGTTCGAGCGCGAGGTGCTGGACCAGATCCCGTCGGGCAACGACCTGTGGTCGATCGGCCGCTCCGTGCCGGGCGTGATCATGACCACCTACGACGTGGGCGGATCGAACTCCTACCAGGCCTCGTTCCCGACGTCGCACGGCAGCGTCGCCGCCGAGAACAAGTACCTGATCGACGGCATGGACGTGTCCTCCGCCAACTTCGTCGGCGCCGGCATCCTCACCTACTACGACTCGATGATGTTCCAGGAGATCAACTACCAGGTCGGCGGCGCGTCGGCGGAGAACTCGCAGGGTGGCGTGGTGATGAACATGATCACCAAGACGGGCACGAACGATTTCCACGGATCGTTCACGTTCGCCGGCTCGAACGAGCACATGCAGTCCAGCAACGTCACGCCGGAGCTCCGCCGGGACCTCCTCGCCGCCGTGCCCGCGAAGGTGCTGGCCGCCAATCCCGAGCTCGAGCCCGGGAACAAGATCCTCGAGATGTACGATTCCTCGGCAAGCTTCTCGGGGCCGATCCTCCGCAACAGGCTGTGGTTCACCACCAACTTCAGGCTGCAGGCGCTGAACCAGTTGCAGGTCGGCAGCTACAATCCCGATGGGCGCCAGGCCGTCGACGACAACAAGATCGTCAACGGGTCGGTCAAGGTCTCCTGGCAAACGAGCCCGGGCAGCCAACTGCACTACAGCTTCAACCGCAACCTGAAGTACCGCTATCACCGGCGCGGCGGCACGTTCGTCGAGGATCGGGCGTCGACCCTCCAGGACCAGCCGACCAACATCAACCAGTTGAAATTCACGGCCACGCTGTCGCCGCAGCTCATCGTGGACCTGTCGAGCAGTCTCCAGAAAGGCGTGACGCCGGCCAGGCAGCAGCCGGAGGTCCAGCCCGGCGACCTGCCGCGTGTGGATCTGGTGACGCTGGTGACCTCGGTCGCGGCCGGCAGCTATTCGCTCAACCCGCAGTACAAGGGCGTGTTCAACGCCAGCTTGAGCTACTTCGCCGGCAAGCACGAGCTGAAGGCCGGCTATCAGTTCGTGCGCGGCATGTCGCGACGGTCGGCGTACTCGATGTCGCATCACCCATCCGGTCTCGTGGCGCGATACCGCAACGACGTGCCCGACTCCGTCCAGGTGTACAACACGCCATACGACACGCGTGGCTTCTTCCACGACAACGCCTTGTTCATCCAGGACAAGTGGATGCCCGGGCGCAAGGTGACCGTGAACATGGGGCTGCGCCTCCAGAAGAGCTACGGCTGGATTCCCGAGGTCTGCCAGCCGGAGACGATCTTCATCGCCGGACAATGCTTCGACTCGGTCGAGGGCTTCCCGGATTATCTCGACCTGGCCCCGCGGTTCGGGCTGATCTACGACGTCTTCGGCGACGGCAAGACGGCCGTCAAGTTCGCCGCCAACCGCTACCACCTGGGAATCGGCGGCGGCTTCGTCGATCGGCTCAATCCCGTGACCTTGAAGAGCGAGACGCGCCGCTGGACGGACAGCAACAACGACCTCGTCCCGCAGTTGACCGAGCTCGGTCCGGGGACGGGGTTCAACCTCGGGACCACGAATCGGTACAACCCGGACGTGAAGCGCGCATTCTCGGACGAGATCTCCGTGGAGCTGGAGCATCAGCTCTTCGACGACTTCGTCGTCTCGGCCGGCTACCACCACCGGGAGATCAAGCGCAACGTCGGTCCGAGGAACGTCGCTATTCCGACTGAAAGCTACATTCCGCTGCAGGTGACCGAGGTCATCAGCGGCCGCCAGGTGACGGTCTACAACCTGGACCCCGTGCGGCGCGGCCGCTTCGACGTGCTTTGGGAGAACGCCTCGGAGCTCGACAGCGAATTCAACGGCCTCGACATCAGCTTCAACAAGCGGTTCAGCAATCGCTGGATGATGATGGGCGGCTTGAGCTTCGGCAAGAATGTCGGCGACACGCATGCCGAGACGGCCGACCTCAACAACCCGAATTTCACGTTCCGCCGCGGCGTGACACAGTGGGACGTTCCAGTCTCGTTCAAGCTGGCGGGGATGTACGAGCTGCCCTATGGTTTCAGAGTGAGCGGAAAAGTGCAGCGGTTCGACGGGTTTCCAGAATCTCCGACAGTGCTGGTCACCAGCCAGACCGTGCCCTTGACGCAGGTGACGCAGTCCCTCCGTGTGGAGCCGCGCGGCGAGAGCCGCCTGCCCACGGTGAACATCGCCGACCTGCGCTTCAGCAAGGCGCTGCGGCTCGGCAACGGGCTGCGACTGGAGCCGGCGCTGGACATCTTCAACATCACGAACTCGAATCCGATCCAGGCCCGCGTCACCCAGCTCGGCCCGCAGTTCGGCCGCGCAACAGATATCCTCCGTGGACGGCTCTTCCGGGTTGGCCTCTACGTGACGTTCTAGAGCTTCCGCGTACCTTCTGGGTCTGGCGCTTCCGTCCGTGAAGGCGCCAGACACCAGATCGTCGCGGATGGGATGGCCATGCCTGTCACATTCACGGTCAACGGCAAGCCGGCGACAGTCGACGTTCCAGCCGACATGCCGCTCCTCTGGGTGCTGCGGGATGTCTTGCACCTGCGCGGCACGAAGTACGGCTGTGGGATCGGCGCGTGTGGCGCCTGCACGGTGCACGTGGCGGGCAAGCCCGTCCGCGCCTGTCAGACCAGGGTCGTGGCAGTCGCCAACGGAGCCGTCACGACGATCGAAGGTCTCTCACCCGACGGCGCGCACCCCGTTCAGCAGGCGTGGCAGGAGATCGACGTGCCGCAGTGCGGCTACTGCCAGGCCGGGCAGATCATGTCCGCGGCCGCGCTCCTCACGCGCACGCCGAAGCCGACGGACGAAGATATCAACCAGGCCATGAACGGCAACCTGTGCCGGTGCGCCACGTACCTTCGGATTCGAGAGGCCATCCATCGCGCATCGGCCATCGCGCTCAGCACGACGACGGTTCAACCGCGCGCCGCAGACCACCCCGGGGAGGATTGACGCCGTGGCACCGCTTGTCGTCGATCGACGCTCGTTCCTCAAGGTCACGTCCCTCGCCGGGGGCGGGATGCTCGTCGGCGTCTATCTCGATCCGGCTCCGGTCTCGGCGCGCAGCGCGCCGCCGTCCGGCACCTTCGCGCCGAACGCCTTCATCCGCATCACCTCTGACGGCGGCATCACGATCGTCGCCAAGAACCCCGAAGTCGGTCAGGGCGTCAAGACGATGCTTCCGATGCTTGTCGCCGAAGAGCTCGACGCGGATTGGAAGGCCGTCACGATCGAGCAGGCCGATCTGAATCCTGCCGCCTACGGCTTGCAGTACTCCGGCGGGAGCACGGCGACCCCGACCAATTGGGAGCCGCTGCGGCGGGCTGGGGCGGCGGCGCGACAGATGCTCGTGGCGGCGGCGGCGCAGACGTGGGGCGTGCCCGAGGCCGAGTGCGCCGCGGCGTCGGGCCGCGTGCTCCATCGCACGTCGAAGCGGGCGCTCGGGTACGGGGAGCTGGCTGGGAAGGCGGCGGCGCTCCCGGTCCCCGACCTCCAGTCCGTCGCGCTGAAAGATCCGAAGCGCTACACGATCATCGGCAAGGCGACGCCCGGCGTCGACAATGCCTCCATCGTCACGGGCAAGCCAATCTACAGCATCGATCTCGTGCTGCCCGACATGCTCTGGGCCGTCTTCGAGAAATGCCCGGTGTTCGGCGGCAACGTCAGGAGCGCCAACCTCGACGAGATCGAAGCGCTTCCCGGCGTTCGTCATGCCTTCATCGTCGAGGGCGGAGCCGACTTAAGCGGACTCCTCGGCGGCGTCGCCATCGTGGCCGATACGTGGTGGCAGGCCAAGACCGCGCGCGACCGGTTGAAGGT
>JBOGIW010000493.1:0-3112 GCA_050748045.1 Vicinamibacterales bacterium
CCGCCACCCACGCGAGCTTGGCGCGCGCGCTGTCGGCGGCGCTCTCGTCGAGATAGTAGTCGGTGTTCCCGTCGGTGAGGAAGATCGGAGGATCGTGCTCGTAGATCGTTTTCCCGTCGTCGTGACGCATGACGCCCTGCGGCACCCACGCGAAGCCGCACGCGTCGCACCGCCGCAGCTCGCGGCCTCCGCGCCGGACAAGCGCATGCGATCCCCGGCCGCCGCAGATCGCGCACGACGGGTCCGTTCCAGCCGCGTTATACAATTCGCGCATTCGACCAGCGCCTACGACCTGGCACGTACCGCCTGCGGCCTGGCGCCCACGGACTGACGATGCCCATCGATCCTGGTGCGGAGACGATCCGCGACTTCGGCAAGCAGTGGACGACCTATCGGGACAACGAGGGGTATTACGGCTCCCTCGAGCTGTTCACCGACATCTTTGGTCCCCACCTGTCGGTCGAGGACCTGCGTGGCCGGCGTGTGGCCGACGTCGGCAGCGGGACGGGCCGCATCGTCAGCATGCTGCTGGCCGCCGACGTTCGGGAGGTCGTCGCCGTCGAACCGTCGCGCGCCTTCGAGGTGCTCGAGGAGAACGTCGGCGCCGATCCACGCGTCACGTGCCTCAACGTGGCAGGCGCGCAGCTCCCGGCGTACGGCGACCTGGACTACATCTTCTCCATCGGCGTGCTGCACCACGTTCCGAACCCACGCGAGGTGATCGATGCGTGCCGCGCAGCTCTGCGGCCGGGCGGGCGGTTCGTGGCATGGGTGTATGGCTACGAAGGCAACGAGGCGTACGTCGCGTTCGTGACGGCGCTGCGCGCGGTCACCACGCGGCTGCCACACGCGTTCGTCGTGCCACTCGTGCGGCTGCTCGATCTCGCGCTCGTCGCCTACCTGGCGCTCGGCCGCCGGGTCCGCCTGCCTCTCCACCTCTATCTGCCGATCCTTCGAAGACTCACGCCCGACAAGCGGCGCCTCGTCATCTACGATCAGCTCCGGCCGGCCCATGCGCGCTACTACACGCGGGCAGAGGCCGAAGCGCTGCTGCGCGGGAAGTTCGACGAAGTCACGCTGTACCATCGCCGTGGCTACAGTTGGACGGTCTTCGGCACGAAGCCCGGCGCGTAATCGGCTTCGCCGCGGCCGAGCGCTTCGATGGCACCGGCGAGAATCGGCGTCGCGGGCACGTCGAGCCCGTGGGGACGGACGAAGGAGCGGACGAAGTCGCGGCTCCGCGCGTCGCCGGCACGCTGACTCCGGAGCGCGGCACCGAGCTGCCGGAAATGCTCCTGCGGCTCGCGGGCGGTGTGGAGCGGCCCGCCGTGCTCGGCGGCGAGATACTGGAAGTGAAGCGTCCCTTCCTGCGTCTCGGCGAACTCCGGGGCCAGGAGCGTGTACACCTCGCGGCCGGCGATGGCGGCCTCGATGAGTGCGCTCGTGTTGACGCCGACGACCGCCGCGCTGTGGACGAGCGCGTCGTAGTACTCCGTGCGCGAGGCCGGATCGGCGGGCGTTCGAGCGGGCTGGATCCGCGTGTTGCCCGTGCCCGCGAGGTCAACCCCCTCCCAGCGCGCCTGTTGCTTCGGGTGCGGCCGCACGAGCACGCCCGCCAGGTGGAGCCCGGGCTGCCCCGACAGTCGCATTGCGCGAATCCACTTCTCCACGTAGGCCGGCTCGTCGGCGGCGATGCCGACGGTCGACCCCACGAAGAGCAGGTACGGCTGATCCGGCGCAAGGCCGACGCGCCGGCAGAACTCCTCCCGTGAGCACGACGGCGCCCAGGTGAACCAGTGGTCGAACGCCTGAGCCCCGGTAACGACGACGCGCGCGGGAGGGACGCGGTGCATCTCGACGGCTTCACGGCGCTGCGTCTCGTTCCAGACGAAGACGCGATCGGGAACGACGCGCATCAGCCCCTTGTTGGTGAGGTTGTCCCAGCTCGCCACGCACAGCCCCGTCCTGATGCCGAGCGCCGACGCGGCCTTCAGGTAATCCACCTGGCGCGAGCCGACGTCCACGAGCGGCGTGACCAGCACGACGTCGGGGCGCCGATCGGCGATGAAGGCGCGCACCTCCGGCGGCACGGGAATCAGCCGCTCGGCGACCCGCAGCACGCCCTGGAGCGCGGCCACTGCCCACGGGCCGAGCCGGCGCACCGCCCGGCCGAGCCGCTGCAGCCCGCGGGGCACGTTCTCTTCGACGCGACGCCTCAGGTACGTCGCGTGCGCGTAGCGCGGCTCGAGGTACCGCAGGTAATCCTGGAACGTCCTCAGGTGGCCGCTGAAGGCGCGCCATCGCCAGTCGCGATACTTCGGCAGTTCCTCGCTCGTCACGGCCGCGCACTCCGACGTGAGGCGCGCAAGCTGCTCGGAGGCCTGCGCGCGCTCGTGCGCGACGACGAGGTCGTGGCCGCGCTCGGCCAGCGTACGCAGGACGGCGTCGTAGTAGAACGTGAAGCCCGCGTGCTGCATGAGAAACAGGATCCTCACGACGCCGCCTGCGAGAGGGAGTCCTCGATCGGGCCCCCGCGCGCGCCGTCGCGGCAGCGAAGGCAGGTGTCGGCGCAGATCGTCAGAGCAGGCCGTTCGCGTATGACCTCGGCGCAGCGCTCGATGAGCGCTGCGAGCGGCGCCACGCGAACGCGGCTCCCGCCAATCCTCGCTTCGACGAAGAGGTCGCCCGTGAGCGGCTCGAGCGCGTCGAAGCCCCTGGAGCAGCCGGCCACACGCACACGCCGGACGGCGCCATCCCGATCGGTCGCCCACCGGATGAAGGGCCGCCGTCCCGCACGCTCCTCCGACACGTGGACCGCGGTACAGGCCGTCAGGCCGACACCGACGAGCACGACGGCGGCGTCCGTCGCGGCCAGACGCTCGAGCGGAAGGTTCGTCGTGCTCCACGGATGCGGATCCAGGAGGCGCGCGGCGTCGGGCCCGATCGCCGCCCAGGAGTGCCAGGCGTGATCCGATCGGCGTGCGCCGGGGAGCGCCGCGAACGCGCAGGCCATCGCGCCCATCTTCGGGTCCACGGGTGCCGCCTCGATCCGGAACGGGACCGCGGGCGTGCTCCATCCCTCGTAGAACGCGTAGTCGCAGCCGTTCTGTTG
>JBOGIW010000494.1:0-4364 GCA_050748045.1 Vicinamibacterales bacterium
CAGTCAACGTGAGCAGGACGACGGCGACGGGCACCGCCATCGAGCGCTACTGCACGTGTCCGGCGGGCGCCGCCGGCGCCTGGACCATGTTGCCCACGGCGAGCCCCAAGGTTGCCGCGAACGCGCCGCGATACGTCTCGTACAGCGCCTGGCGCTCGTCGGGGAACATGTCGTACAGGGCCTGCATCACGGTGTAGTCGGCTCCGGGCACGACGGGATTGATGATGTGCACGTAGGCGATGTTGCCGTCCTGCAACGGTTTCGCCTGTTTCATCACCTTCCAGCCGACCGCCTGCTGACGGCGCTCCGCGCTCTCGGACTTGTTCAGCCCTTCGTGCAGCTTCGCGATAATCTTCTCGAAGTCCGCCGTCTTATCCGGCTTGATCGCCACGGTCCACAGGGCGGTGTCGCCCTCGAACGTCAGCTTCGGCGCGGCCTGCTGGGCGGCTTCCTGCGCGCCAGCATGGCCCTGCGTAAACGCCGGCCCCAACACCAACGCGCCAGCCACGAGCATTCCGTACAGTATCCGCTTCGAAGAGCGTCGCATCTCCACGCCTCCCTGAAAGGCCGTTAATCTAACGTACTGCGGAGCTGATGAAAACGGTCATGATCTCATGAGCAAGAAGCATTCCCCGCCTCGTCAACCGCATGAACGCGCCATCATAAACCAGCAAGCCCTCGTCTGCGAACGGCTCCAGATCGGCCCGGTACCGCGCCCAGACGTCTACGCCATGACGTCTTCGGATGTCACAGAGGTCGATCCCGGCCGCCAGCCGCAATCCCGTGAAGAGCGCCTCGTCGAGCCGTTCCTCTCGTGACAGATGCCGCTCTTCCTTGATGAGCCGTGTCCCGGCGGTGACGGCCGCCACGTACTCCTCGGTGGACGAGACGTTCTTCCAACGAACGCCGTCGCGCGTCGAGTGGGCGCCGCAGCCGAAGCCGAGCCACGCCCCGTCCTGCCAGTACTTGAGATTGTGCCTCGACTCGCGCCCGGTCCGTGCAACGTTCGAGATCTCGTACTGCGTATAACCGGCGGCGTCGAGCCGGGCCATGCCCTGCAGGTACATCTCCGCCGCGTCGTCGTCGGGGGCCAGCGACCACTGCGCGCGCGCCATCTCGTCGCGGAGCGGCGCGTTCGCGTAGAGCTCCAGCAGGTAGAGCGAGGCGTGGTCGGGACCGACGGTAATCAGGGCCTCGACGTTGGACAGCCAGGCGGCGACGCTCTGCTGCGGCAGCCACATCATGAGGTCGAGGCTCACATTGTCGAAGCCGGCCCGCCGGGCCTCGGCGACCGCCAGCTCCGCGCGCGAGGCGGTGTGCAGGCGGCTCAGCCGCCTCAGCTCCCCGTCGTCGAACGACTGGACGCCGACGCTCAGCCGGTTGACGCCCGCCTCGCGATACGCGGCCAGGCGCGCGGCGCTGACGCTCTCGGGGTTCGCTTCGAGCGTGATCTCGGCGTCGGGCGCGAGCGCGAACGCGTCGCGGCATGCGGCGACGAGCGCGCCGACCTCGGCCGGCTCGAGAAGCGACGGCGTGCCGCCGCCGAAGAAGATCGTGTCGGCCGGCGACCCGTCGCCGGCGCGGCGAATCTCCCGCAGGAGCGCCTGGACGTACCGCGCCTTCAGCGCCGCATCGAAGAGGCCTCGATTGAAGTTGCAGTAGTTGCAGATGGCGGTGCAGAACGGGACGTGGATGTAGAGGCCCAGCATGTGCGGCTACGCTTCTCCCAGGGCCTCGAGGTCGGCGAGATCCTGCGTTCGGCCGGTGGCGCGCTTGTTGTGGATGAGCGCTTCGCGCCCGATGAAGGGCACCGACAACCCTTCGATATCCTGAACCAAGCGCCCAGGCCACGCGTCCTCGAACGCGATGCCCGACAGCTTCGTGAGGATATCGATGCGAAATGGGGCCACGCCCATTTGGTACACCACACCGGGATGTACGAGATCTTCCGCCTTCAGATCGTTCAGGGGGGCTCCGAAGGCGCAAAGCGCCTGGTACGCACGATCCGAATTGATCGGAGACGCGTCGATCCAGACGTCCAGATCGCCGGTCGCGCGCGGATGGCCGTGGAACGCGAGCGCATAGGCGCCGACGACGAGAAATCGGACCTCACGGTCGGTAAACGCGCGCAACAGATCGAGGAAATCCTGATTCATCAGGCAACCGACCCACCATCCGCCAGAGATCGACGCTCAGCCGCCACGCCAACGCCAGGCGCTCTTCCGCCGACAAGGTTCGCCGCCACCACTGCCGCTCGGCGTCGGCTGCCTCCTCAATCGTGGCGAATCGTGCGGACGTGACAACGCGACGTGTCATCATGAGCCACCTCGCTGCGTTACGCCATCGCTCAGCTACCGGCCCGGCCTCCGGGCCACTTGAGATCCGGCGCCGGCCCCGCGCTCTTCAGCTTGGCACGCGCTTGACTCCGTGCTCCGGGTGTTGGGAGGTCTTTGTGCGAGGCGCTCCCTTTCTTGTCCAGTCTGTCGAACTCCTGCGGCGAGGGCGACGACTTCGGGCCGAGCTCGCGATAGTCGATGTCGCCGCGCAGCTCGACGAAGTCGCACATCTCCTGGAGGCGGGAGAACATTCGAAAGCCGACGCGCTCGAGCAGCGTCTCCGCGTGCTTCGCCTCGGCCGGGGCCTCGATTGGATAATTGGTCGTAAAGATCGTGGCCCGGCGCTCGTTGTAGCGAGTGTTCACGATGAGATGAAGCGTCTCCTCCACCCATTCCGTCGCCCGTTCGGCGCCGATGTCGTCGAGGATCAGCAGTTCCGCGTTCAGCACGGGATCGATGACGTCGCGGTCCGACTCGCGCGCGTATCGCGTCACCGGATCGTAGGTCTGGCGGATCCGCCGGAGCAACTGGCGCGTGTCGTAGAAGATCCCGCGAAACCCCTTCTGGTGGGCGGCGAGCTTCACGCACGCGATCGCCAGATGCGTCTTGCCGAGACCAGGCCGGCCAAGAAACAGCAGCCCGCGATCGACGCTCGGAAACTCGTTCACGAATCTGCGTGAACGATTGACGGCCTTCGTGAGCCAATCGTTGTGATCGTGGAAGTTGTCCAGGTCGCAGCGCTGGTAGCGCGGTGGAATGTCGGCCTCGCGCGCAAGCCGCTCCGCGGCCGCCTGACGCCAACAGTCACATCTCGTGACGCGCTGGACGCCGTCGACGTCGACCGTCTTCCATCCGGTGTCGTCGCAGACCTCGCAAGCCACGACACATGGTAACCCGGAACGCCGGCCCGCGAACGCCGACCTACTTCTGGCTCTTGACTTTTGGCCTTTGCCCTTCGGCGTCGCCGCCGGGCGGCGCGGCCGTGCGCCTGACGAGATCGGTCGGCGACGACTTGACGAGCGCCGTGGACAGCCGCGCCTCCCAGTCGTCGATGCCGCGCGCGAGCTCACGCTTCACGTAGTCCATGAACTCGTTGACCTCGCCCTGCATCGCCTCGATCTTCCGGCGCATGTTCAGGATGATTTCGACGCCCGCGAGATTCACACCGAGGTCGCGCGTCAGCGCCAGGATCGTCTCGAGCTGCTCGAGGTCCTCCTCCGAGTAGAGACGCGTGTTGCCCTCGGTGCGGGACGGCTTCAGGAGCCCTTCGCGCTCGTACAAG
Organism: Vicinamibacterales bacterium; assembly: GCA_050748045.1. Classification (GTDB taxonomy): domain Bacteria; phylum Acidobacteriota; class Vicinamibacteria; order Vicinamibacterales; family UBA2999; genus CAVYVZ01. Next base: position 3,619 of record JBOGIW010000494.1, read on the forward strand.
CGAAGCGTCTGCGGATGGATGTTGTACTTCTGCGCCACCGCGCTGATCATGTAGTACGCCTTGCCGCCAGCTCGCTTGACCACTGCGTTCGACCTTCGGTTCCGGCCTCTGCCTTCTGACTTCGACTTTTTGACTTTTGACTTTCGAATTTGAATTTTGAATTCAGATCTGCCTGACGTTCTCCCCGTTGATCTTCCCGAATTCCCGCAGCAGCTCCTTCGATCGCTCGTCGAGCAGCCGCGGCAGCATCAGGCGCGCTTCCACCACGAGATCGCCGCGCCGGCCGTCGCGCATCGAGGGCGCGCCCCGCTCCCGGAGCCGGAACCGCTGACCCGACTGTGTTCCCGGAGGCACGCGCAGCTTCGCGGGCCCGTCCGGCGTCAGGATGTCGACGCGCGCCCCGAGCGCCGCCTCGTGAATCGCAATCGGCACGACCATGTGCACATCGTCTCCCTCACGTCGGAAGAGCTCGTGCGGCGTCACCTGGACCGTTATGTAGAGGTCGCCGGCCGGACCGCCGCGAAGACCGGCGTTGCCCTTGCCGGCGATGCGCATGCGCTCGCCGTCGGCCACGCCGGCCGGAATCCGGACCATGACGCGCTCGGTGCGTGTTTCCTGCCCCGTGCCCCCGCAGGGATCGCACGGCCGCGGGCGCGGCCGGCCGCTGCCGCCGCAGGCCTGGCACGTCTTGGAGAAAATCATGTGGCCACGCACCGATCGCACCGTCCCGCTGCCCTGGCACATCA
>JBOGIW010000495.1:0-12427 GCA_050748045.1 Vicinamibacterales bacterium
CTTGATGTACGTGGTCAACCCGCTGCCGGCGACCGGTCGTGAGATCGGCCGCGATCGGCGCGACTCTCGAGCGACGTGAAATGGTCATGGCAGTTCCTCTCTCGATGGTCGATCAGAGAGGGATCGGGAGATTTCCTACGCTCCTGATCTCCGTCTGGACGTTTCAGCCCGCGTTGAGGGCCGTCGTGTCCGGAGCAGACGGCTCGCGTTGCCCGGCCATCCGACCGGTCAGCAAGCGGATATCCGGCAGCTCCTCGAACCGGTGGAGCGCCTCGAGTGCGTACTCGATGTCCACTCCCTGGAGCGCGCGGCTGGCGCAGGCCCGGAACTTCGCATTCAAATCGGCACGAGACGCGGGGCGTGCCGGATACCCGCGAGCGCCGTCCGCCCGCGCCGTGAGGCGCCGACCATCCGAGAGCCTCATCGCGACGTGCGCCTGCGTCAGCGGCGGCGCGTGACGACCGAGCTCCTCGTCCACCCGCACGGTCACGCGTGATGCGAGCCGGCGGACGATCGGGTCGGCCACGTGCTCGGCGTCGAACGTGCCGATGCCGACCTCGCCCAGCGCCGCCGCGGCCGCCGCGCAGAACGGCATGCTGAACTTGGCTTCCAGCCCCGTCCGCGGCTCGGGGTAGATGAGCACGGTGGGCGTCACGGCGTCGACCGTCACCTCGATCGCTTCGACGTCTTCCCCTGTGAAACCATGCCGCCGCCGGAGATCGAGCAGCGCATCGATTGTCGGGTGCGTGGCGGCGCAGGAGGGGTACAGCTTGACGGTCACTCCGCTCTCGAGGATCTCCCACCGCGAGCCGAGCCCGACGAGACTGGCGGCGAGGTCGCGGCTTCCGTTGCTGAAAACCGCCACGAACCCCTGCGCGCCGTCGATCGCCGCGCCGGAAGCTGTGAACCCGTCGGCCGCCAGCAGCGCTGCCAGCACCCCGTTGCGGGCCGACAGCCCGGCGTGCAGCGGCTTGACCATGCTCCCGAAGTTCTCCTTGAGACCGGACGCCTCCGATGCGGCGATGGACAGGGCATGCGCGGCGCGCGAGCGCTCCAGCCGCAGGAGCCGTGAGACGGCGGCGGCGGCGCCGACCGAGCCGAGCGTCGACGTGCAGTGCCACCCGCGCGCGTAGTGCGACGGGTTCATCGCCCGGCCCAGCACGCACTCGATCTCGAAGCCGACCACATACGCCTCGAGCAGCTCGCGGCCGGACGACCCCACAAGCTCGCCGGCAGCAAGACCGGCCGCCACGAGCGGTGCGCTCGGGTGCGCCATTGACACGAAGCACATGTCGTCGTAATCGAGGGCGTGTCCGGCCGTGCCGTTCGCCAGCGCTGCTCCGGCGGTGGCCGCGACCATCGGCGTCCCGAGCACGCGGCAGCGACCCTCGCCTTCCGCGGCACAGACACGCTGGACGATCCGGGCCGGCGGCTCGACCGAGCCCGCGACGATCACGCCGATCGTGTCGAGCCAGGCGGCGCGTGCGTTCCGCCGGGCGTCATCCGGGACGCCGGCGTCGACGGCAAACGCGCCGAGGGCGGCGGCCGCTCCGGAATCGACGTTCATGTCTGTCTCCGTTCGAGAATCTGCCGTGCTCGCCGGATCGTCGCCGCATCGACCAGGCGGTCGTCGACGCGGACGCTGCCGTGGCCGCGGGCCCGGCTTTCCTCGTACGCACGCGTGACGCGCTCCGCCCACGCTCGCTCTGCCGCCGCCGGTCCGAACGCGTCGTGGATGATCGCGAGCTGCGCCGGGTGGATCGCGAACTTTGCGAGGAAGCCCGCCGCGCAGGCGCGCGCAGCCTGCGCGCGCAGGCGGCTGGCGTCTGCAAGGTCCATTTCGGGCGCGTCGATTGCCGGCACGCCCGCGGCCGCGGCCGCCACCACGACCGAGGCCTGCGCGAACGCCATGAGCGGGTCGGAGCCGGACGCGCCGACGCGCATCGCCGCACAGAAGTCCTCCGCGCCGAAGGCGAGGGCCGCGAGCGACGGACCGGCGGCCTCGGCGAGGTCGAGCGCGCGCAGAATGCCCCGCGGTGTTTCGAGCAGCAGCACGAGGGGCACGCCGCCGGACTCTGCGACCACCTGTTGCACCCGGCAGGCCGATTCGACCTTCGGGATGACGAGTCCGGCCGGCACCGTGCCCGCGAGCGCCCGCAGGTCGGCGCTGAAATGCGGCGTCTCCGGTCCGTTGACGCGCACGAACAGCGGAGCGGTGGGCGCGCGCGACGTGAGCAGAAGCGAACGCAGGGCGTCGCGTGCCGCCTCCTTCTGATCGGCCGGAACCGAGTCCTCGAGGTCGAACACGATCGCGTCCGCGGCCGACCGGAACGCACTGTCAATCAGCCTCTGGCGGTTGGCCGGCACGAAGAGCCAACTGCGCGCGAACCTCCCCGTCACGTGCCGCCGCCCTGCGTCGCCGGCTCCGTCGAGCCGAGCGCGGCCATGAATCGGTGCTTCAGGAAGACGCAATCGAGAGGAGGCTTGGGCGCGGTGCCCGACTCGCTGACTTTCGCGACGACGATCGCCGGCCCGGGCTCGGCGGCCGAGCGATCGAGCGCCGACACCATCTCGGCAGACGTGTAGACCGTGGCGGCGGCGGCAATCCCGAGGGCCGTCGCGGCTCCCGCGAGGTCGGCGCCCGACGCCGTTGCCGATCGCTGGCCGCCGGTCGTGCCGTAGACCTCGTTGTCCCACACGATGAGGGTGAGATTCGCCGGCCGGGTCACGGCAATCGTCGCGAGCGCGCCGAGGTTCATCAGCAGGGATCCGTCGCCGTCGATTACGAGGACCCGGCGCTCGGGACGAGCCAGGGCCACACCGAGCCCGACAGACGACGCCGTTCCCATGCTGCCCCAGGTGTAGAAGTTCGTGGGGCGATCGCCGGCCGCGAAGAGGTCGTACGCAGGGTGGCCGAGCGTGGCCACGACCGCTTCGTCCCGCAACCGCTGCACCACGAGGCGGGTGGCTTCGAGCCGGCTCATCGCGGCCGGGCTGCGGATCGCGGAGAGCGGATCGCGGACAGCGGGTCGAGCATGGGACGCAGCGGATTCCGAGTCGCGGACCGCGGATCGCGGATCGCGGACCGCGGGTAATGAGTCGCGGACTGCGAACAGCGGATCGCGGACTGCGGACCGCGGATCGGACAGCGGATCGCGGACAGCGGACCGCGGATCGGACAGCGGATCGGACAGCGGATCGCGGACAGCGGATCGCGGATTCGTGAGCGCGCGTGTCAGCAGGCACGCAGCCGGCATCCGCGTGCCGAACGCCAGCGAAGCAGCTATCCGGATCGCGCTCTCCGCATCGTCCAGCGTGTTCGCCCTGGTGTGCTGTATCCCGAGCGCATCGAGGAACGAGGGCACGGCGCGTCCAACCGGCACCTGCGCCTCGTTCCACTCGCCGGGGCCGCCGCGCATGCTCATCACGGTGAGCACCGGAATGCGGTAGGCGACGAGCAGCGATCCGATCGTGTTCAGCGAGTTGCCGAGGCCGCTCGATTGAAGCATGACGGCGCTTCTGCCGCCGCCCAGGTACAGACCGGCGGCAATGCCGAATGCTTCCTCTTCTCGCGTGGCGACAATCGTTCGTATGTCCGGGTGAGCGCCTGCCAGCACCCGCAGGACGTGCGCGAGCGGGTTGTCCGGCACGTGAACCACCCATCGGCAGCCTGCGGCCCGGATGCCCGCGCACACCGCTCGGGCCCATCCCGCGTCGCCGGCGGCCGGCGCCGGGTGGCGCTCAGGCATAGCGGATGCAGACATTCTTCACCTGGGTGTAGCTGGCCAATGCCTCCAGCCCCTTTTCCCGGCCGTATCCGCTCTTCTTGTATCCGCCGAATGGCAGCTCCACGCCGCCACCCGCTCCGTAGGTGTTGATGTAGATCTGGCCTGCCTTGATGCGCGACGCCAGCGTGAGCGCCTTGGTGATGTCTCGCGTCCAGACGCCCGCGATGAGCCCGTACTGGCTCCGATTGGCGATGGCGGCGGCTTCTTCGAGGTCGTCGAACTCGATGATCGAGAGCACCGGTCCGAAGATTTCTTCCTGCGCCACGCGCATGTCAGGAGTGACGCGATCGAGCAGGGTGGGCTCGAAGTAGAAACCGCCCGTGCGCGCCAGGTGAGCAGGGCGCGATCCTCCTCTCACGACCTGTGCGCCTTCATCGCGGCCGATAGTGACGTAGCGCTCGATGGTCTCCAGTTGCCGGCGCGAGATGATCGGTCCCATGTCGGGATCGTCGACTCCGGGACCCACGCGCATCCGCGCCGCGTGCTCGGACAGGCGCTCGACGAGCGGGCCGTGCGCCGTGCGCTCGACCAGCAGGCGCGATCCAGCCGAGCAGGTCTGGCCGGCGTTCTGGAAGATCGCATTCGCGACCGTCCGCACGGTGAGATCCATGTCGGCGTCGGCAAACACCACGTTGGGCGACTTGCCCCCGAGCTCCATCACCACGGGCACGACGTTGCCGGCGGCCATCTTGGCGACCTCGACGCCGACCTCGACGGAGCCCGTGAACGTCAACTGGTTGATATCGGGATGACGCGCGAGCGCCGCCCCCGCCTCGGAGCCCGAACCGGGAACCACGTTGAGCACGCCACGGGGCAGACCGCATTCGAGGCCGATCTCGCCCAGGCGAAGCGCGGTCATCGGCGCCTCGCTCGACGGCTTGACGACGACCGCGCACCCCGCGGCAAGGGCGGGCGCGATGCCGCGGGCGCTGATCTGGATCGGGTAGTTCCACGGGACGATCTGCGCCGACACGCCGATCGGCTCGCGAACCGTATAGTCGAGCAGCCCGGGCGAGAGCGGAATCGTGTGCCCCATGATCTTGTCCGCCGCGCCGGCGTAGAACTCGAAGTAGCGCGCGGCGACCTGGACGTCGGTCCGGGCCTGGCTGAGCGGCTTCCCGTTGTCCTGGCTTTCGAGCGTGGCCAGATCCTCCGCCCGCTCGCGAATCCGCTGCGCGATCCGGTTGAGGAGGCGGCCCCGCTCGGCGGGTGCGATGCCGCCCCACTCCTTCGACTCGAGCGCCCGGCGCGCGGCGCGCACGGCGGTATCGACGTCCTCGGCGGTCGCCTTGGCCACGGTGGCCAGCATCTCACCCGTCGATGGGTTGTACACCTCGATCGTCCCGCGATCGGACGACGCGGCGCGGCGTCCGTCGATGATCAGCTCTTCGATGCTCTGGTTGAGTGTCGCCATGGCCTTTCTCCGTTTCCGCGAGGTCCTACGTCGTCACCGGCGGCGCCGCCGGCACGTGCCCCCTGCGGTACACCATGACCGTGCGCTTGAACTCGATGACGACCGTGCCCTCCTGGTTATAGCCGGTAGATTTCACCGTGATGATGCCGACGTTCGGACGCGACTTCGATTCGCGCTTCTCCAGCACCTCGCTCCGCGAGTAGACCGTATCGCCCTCGAACACGGGATGCGGCAGTCGAATCTCGTCCCAGCCGAGGTTGGCCATGACGTTCTGCGAGATGTCGGTCACCGACTGGCCCGTGACGAGCGAGAGCGTGAAGCACGAGTTGACGAGCGGGCGCTTGAACTCGGTCCGGGCGGCGTACACCCGGTCGAAATGAATGGGGTTGGTGTTCTGGGTCACGAGCGTGAACCAGGCGTTGTCGGCCGCCAGAATCGTGCGGCCCAGCGGATGCACGTACACGTCGCCCACCTCGAAGTCCTCGAACACCCGCCCCGTCCATCCGGGCTTGATCGCCATCGAGTCGCTCCTCCGTTCGCGTCTCACACGATTCCGCGGGTCCGCCAGCCCGCAATGGTGTCACGATCGATGCCGAGCTCGGCAAGGATGCTGTCGGTGTGCTCGCCAAGGGCGGGAACCGCGTCCATGCGCGGCTCCAGACCGTCGAGCGTCACTGGAGGCAGCAGGGTCTGCAGATCGCCCACGGGACTGCCAACCGTCCGCCAGCGTTCGCGTTCGGCAAGCTGTGCGTGCGCGAGGAACTCCTCAACCGTGTTCATCCGCGCGCATGCGATGCCGGCTTCCTCGAGCAGCCCGATGATCCGGGCGGACGAGTGCGCTCCGAGCGTCTCGTTGATGAGCCGCTCGAGCTCGTCGCGGTGCCTGACCCGATCCGGATTGCTCGCGAACCGGGGGTCGGCGAAAAGTTCCGGGCGGCCGAGGACGAGGCGGCAGAAGCGCTCCCACTCGCGCTCGTTTTGAATCCCGAGGTACACCGGCGCCCCATCGGCTGTCTCGATGGGCCCGTACGGCGCAATCGACGCGTGGCGGGCGCCGGTTCGGGCCGGAGCCCGGCCGCCGTACGCGGTGAAGTATGCGGGCTGGCTCATCCACTCGGCCAGAGCGTCGAACAGCGACACCTCGACGATCGTGCCTTCGCCCGTCCGCGAGCGCTGGACGAGCGCCGTCAGCACACCGGTCAGCGCGTACATCCCCGCGGCGATGTCCGCGACGGAGATCGGGACCTTCGCCGGCTCCGTTGCCCCGCCCGTAATCGTCACGAGGCCCGTTTCGCTCTGCACGAGCAGATCGTATGCCTTCTTGTTCCGATAGGGACCCGACGATCCGTACCCGGTCACGTTGCAGACGATGAGCCGCGGCTGCGCGGCGCGAAGGGTTTCGGGCAGCAGGCCCGCCCGCTCCGCGGCTCCTGGCCCGAGGTTCTGCACCACGACGTCGGCGCGCGCCACGAGCGCACGCAGCACCCGTTCAGCTTCGGGCCGCTTGATGTCGAGCGTGATCGATTCCTTCGATCGATTCAGCCAGACGAAGTAGCTCGAGAGCCCGCGGACCGTCGTGTCGTAGCCGCGGGCGAAATCGCCGCCCGCCGGCCGTTCGATCTTGATCACCCGCGCCCCGAGGTCCGCAAGCTGGCGCGTTGCGAACGGCGCCGCGACCGCCTGCTCCACTGAGACGACGAGCAGGCCCTCTAGCGGCAGCGGCACGACGGTGATCCAGTCACGGGAGGGCGATCGCGTAGGACGTTCATGGGCCGGCTCAATACGAGCGCGGAAGCCGCAGGACCTTCTCGCCGATGAACGCGAGGATCAGGTTGGTCGAGATCGGCGCCACCTGGTACAAGCGCGTCTCGCGGAACTTGCGCTCGATGTCGTAGTCCTCGGCGAACCCGAATCCGCCGTACGTCTGAACCGCGACGTCGGCGGCCTCGCACGACGCGTCCGCCGCGAGCAGTTTCGCCATGTTCGCCTCGGCGCCGCAGGGGCGGGCGCTGTCGAAGAGCGACGCGGCCTTGATCCGCATCAGGTCCGCGGCCTCGGTGTTGACGTACGCGCGCGCGATGGGAAACTGGATCCCCTGGTTCTGGCCGATCGGCCGGCCGAAGACCACCCGCTCACGGGCGTAGCGGCACGCCCGGTCGAGAAGCCAGCGCGCGTCGCCGACACACTCGGCCGCGATGAGAATGCGCTCCGCGTTGAGACCGTCGAGGAGGTACCGGAACCCCTGTCCCTCCTCGCCGATCAGGTTCTCGGCCGGCACCTCGAAGCCGTCGAAGAACATTTCCGTCGTGGCATGGTTCATCATCGTCCGGATGGGACGGATCGTGAGGCCGCGGCCCGAGGAATGGCGCAGGTCCACGAGCAGCGCCGACAGCCCGTCGGTCTTCTTCGCGACCTCCGCCGCCGGTGTGGTCCGCACGAGCAGCAGCATGAGGTCGGAGTGCTCGGCGCGCGAGATCCACACCTTCTGGCCGTTGACGACGTAGCGGTCGCCCCTGCGGACGGCGGTGGTCGTGATCTGGGTCGTGTCGGAGCCGGTGGTCGGCTCGCTGACGCCGAAGGCCTGGAGCCGCAGCTCGCCGGAGGCGATCCTCGGCAGGTACTCGCGCTTCTGGCGTTCGGAGCCGTGCCGCAGCAGCGTGCCCATGATGTACATCTGCGCATGGCAGGCCCCGGCGTTTCCGCCGCTCCGATTGACCTCCTCGAAGATGACGGCCGCTTCCGAGATGCCGAGGCCCGACCCGCCGTACGCCTCCGGGATCAACGCGGCGAGATACCCGGCGCCGGTCAACGCCTTCACGAACTCGTCCGGGTACGCGCGGCGGGCGTCGAGCTCGCGCCAGTAGGCGTCGGGAAAGCGCGAGCAGAGATCGCGCACGCCCTGGCGCAGCTCCGCGTGCAGCTCGGTCGTCGTGGACATGTTCTCCTGCGTTTCAGCCTCGCAGCGTCTGGAGCATGCGGCCGTACGCCGCGGGATCCACCCGCGCTTCGATGAGCGATGGCCCGTCCGCCGCGAGGGCCTCGGCAAGCTGCTCCCGCAGCGCCGGTTCGTCGCAGGCCCTGAACGCCCGCAGGCCAAGCGCGCTCGCGGCGCGCGGCCAGTCCACTGCGCCGATCCGGACGCCGTCCGGATCGAGTCCGCGCCGGTCCTGCTTGACGCGAATGAGGCTCAGCTCCCCGTCCGCGAAGACGATCACCACGACGCGTACGCCTTCGCGCGCGGCCGTCCGCAGCTCGCCCAGGCACAGCAGAAGGCCCGCGTCGCCCGTGATCGCCACCACCGGATCCGCCGGGGCGAGCAGCGCCGCTCCGATGGCCGCAGGGAGAGCGTACCCCATCGTCGAGAGGCCGTTCGAGATTAGAATTCGTCCTGGCACGTCCGCTGGGATGAGCGCCATGGCTGGAAACATGTGGGCTCCCGCGTCCACGGTGATGTGGCGGGCAGCGGGGGAGGCGTCTGCGATCGCCGCGACGGCCCGACCGGGTGTGAAACCGTGGGCCTCCGCCATGACGGCCGCGCGCTGGCGCTCGCGGTGAACGCCGATTTCCGCCGCGGTCCAGTCCGACGTGGCGGGCAGGCACCGGTCGATTTCATCCAGGATTCCGGCGAGATCGCCGATGGCCGACTCGCCGGCCGGCATCTGCTCGCCTGCCATCGGCCAGCGGCTGCAGTGGAGAATCGGGTGCGCCCACGGCCACGGCCGCGGCAGCAGCTCAACGGGATCCAATCCGACGGTAAGGAGCACATCGGCACGCTCGACCAGCGGCTTATCGATCTCGCCGAGCGTGACCAGGCCGGCATATGACGCGTGACCGTCGCCGATGACGCCCTTGGCTTTGTATGTGACGAGGGCCGGGACGCCGTGGCGGTCGCACATCCGTCGCAGGGCCGCGGCATCGTCGCATCGGCGTGCTCCGAGCCCCGCGATGACGAGCGGCCGCCGCGCGTTGCCAAGCAGCCTTCTCGCTGCCGGCGACAGGAAAGCGGCGGCGCGCGATCCGCTACCCGCTGTCTGCTGTCCGCTGTCCGCGATCCGCTCTCGGCTGTTCGTGATCCGCTCTCCGCGGTCCGCGATCTGCTCTCGGCTGTCCGTGATCGGTGATTCGGTGTCGGCGCTCATCGTGCTTGGAGCGCAGTCGAGGTGTACGGGCCCCGGCGGATCTGCCAGCGCCCGCGCGAGCGCCTCCTCGAGCAGCGCCTCCGTTCCCGTGGCTGTCAGTTCGGAGGTGAACTTCGTGATCGGCCCGAGCAGCGCTCCGTGGGAAAGATTCTGGTGCTCGTAACGGGCGCGCGCGGCCGGCTCCATGACGTCGGTGAGGACGACGAGCGGCACCCGGTCGAGCCAGGCGTGCGCGACGCCATTGGTGATCGAGGAGACCCCCGGTCCGAGCGTCGAGAGGCAGACGCCCGGGGCCCCGGTGATCTCCGCCTGCGCGGCGGCCATGATCGCGCCGGCCGTTTCCGTGTGCGAGAGCACGAAGCGGATGCCGTGATCGCGCGCGGCGGCGATGACATCGAGAGTGCTCCCGCCGCCCGGCATGCCGAAGATGGCGCGCGCGCCCGCGCGGACGAGACGCGACACGACGAGGTCGGCGACCTTCATGGCGCGGCGGGCATTCTATAGTGGGCCTCACACGATGTCAGAACTGACTCTCGAGCGGGGGCCGCCTCCCAGGCGTACCCCGGTTCCGTCGTGAGGCGCGTATCGTCGACGGCCACACCCACCGTGAAGTGATAGAGACTCTGGAACGCGTGCCCCTGGAGCCCGAGGACATCGTGGACCGGGTCGTCGTAGAAGCATCCGATGCCCGTGGCCCGCACGCCGGCGGCCTCGGCCTCGAGATAGAGCGCCTGCCCGACCACGCCCGATTCCCAGAAGAGATGCCGATAGAAGGATGCGCCGTACGTGTCGAGGCTGGCATCGAAGTCGGCAATCATGCCCAGGCTGAAGCAACCGTCGCCGGCGATGTCCTGGTCGCAACTGAGGCGCGAGGCGAGCGCCCGGCAGTCGCCGCGCGCCAGGCACGTGAACGGCAGATGGTCGTGCGCGGCTTCCCACAGGAGCTCGCGGCCGCACGCCGCCTTCAGGCGGTCGAGCGCTGATGGATCGCGCGCCAGGAGATACAGGCCTGGCACGAGATCGTCGACGCGATGCACGAAGATCGCAAGGTGAATGCGCGGCGTCCACCACAACACGTCCCACGCCGCCCCCTGCCCGGGCATCACCCGGGACAGCATCCCGAAGAATGCCGACCGGTCGATCCTCGAGCGGCCGTCGAATGCCACGGCGCTGCGACGTTGGAGGATGATGCGGCGCTCGGGTCCGTACACCGGCGCGACGGACGAGACCGGCGCATCGGGCCGGCCGGGATCCTCGGTTGCGCGCGCGACCTCGTCGATGAACGTCCACTGGACGTGGTCCTCGCTCAACTGGCTCGCGCGGCCGAACCATCGACCGTTCCGGACCGCCTCCACGAGCCGCCTTCCGTCGCCCGCCGGAGGGCCGCCCGGCGGGCCGACCGCCAGGATGCAGCCGGGCTCTTCGCGTTCGGCGTCGATGAAGTCCTCGTCGCGGTCGATGCCGGTCAGCGATGCGATCGCACGATGTGACCACGCAGGCAGCAGTACGGCGCGCCAGCCCGCCAGCGCGGCCGCGCAGGCGACGGCTGCGATGGCGTGACCGAGGTCGTGCTGGCAATAGCGGAATGCCCGCTCGCCGTACTTCCACGCTTCACGCCAGTGAATCGACGTGAGCGCGATCAAGAGGACATCCTGCCCGTTCCACTCCGACCTCCACGTGCGCTCGTCGAACGCGCACCGCAGCTCGAGGGCGTGGCGATCCGCCGCGTAGTGGTAGACCGCCGCGGTCTCCGCCAGGCCATCCACCGATCCGCAGACGACGTACGCTTCCGTCGGGTGCAGGTTGCCGCTGGAGGGGTTCACCCGCAGCGACCAGCGGGACGAGCCGAACTGCTTCCAGGCAGAAAGTCCAAGCGCGTGCCGGAGCAGATCGCCGGCGAGCGGAGCGCTCGGCGGCTCCGCGGCGCCCTGGAGGTCCCGCAGCGAGTCGTTTGTCGAGGGCGGAACGTAGCCGCCGGCCGGCACAGAAGGCGCCGGGTAGAGCGGAAAGGCGGGCGACCCGCTGAAGGCGCGAAAGGGACGCGGTTGCGAGGCCCAATCCAGATAGCCAAGCGACAGCGCAAAGCCGTGGAAGTGGTGCTTCGTGCCGTCGTGGTACCTGTCGACGACTGCACGCAACGGGGTCACCGGTGACACTCGCTCTCGCGGGTACGGACGCGGCGCGAATTCATGGAGGCGCTCATGACGGAAGCGCGGAACCGTGGGCCTCGGCGACCCGCCGGCTCAGGACCGTCTCGAGCAGTCTAGCGCCTCACCACCACGAATCGTTCTCGAACGTCAGCGGCGTGGAGCCGCGTCCGCGACGGAACGATCGTGAGCCGCGATGAACCGGTGGAGCTCCTGGTTGTCGGGAAAATCACTGGCGAGCTGGCGCGCGGTCGCGAGCGCTTCGATCAGATTCCGTTCCCTCACCTGCATGTCCCACAGGGCGAACGACGCCTCCGCCCGGATGAAGAACGCCGCGTCGGTGCTGGCCGCCTCGCGAACCGCGGCGAGCCCGCGCGTGCGGTTGCCGCCCCCCAGCAGCCACCGGGTCCCTCTCGGCATTTTCGTCGCGACGATGTAATCGATCCACGCCCGTGCGACGCGGGCGCGCACGTGACCCGGATTCCGCTCGAGGACCCGGTCGAGCGCCCGCCTGGCCTCCCAGTACTCGCGCCAGCCCGTCTTGCGTCCGAGGATCCCCAGGTGGAGCCAGACATGGTTGAGGTCCAGCCTGCCGAGGAGAAAGAGCGTTGCCTCGTCCTCGGGCTGCGCGTGCAGCCGCGCGCGCGCCGCCGCCTGTCCCCTGGCGAGCGACGCACGGAATGCGGACAGCAGTTCAGGGCAGCCGGGACAGCTCTTCCACGCGCGGTCCTTGTCGGCGGCGTCGCCGAGCGCGTGCTTGATCTGAAACAGCAGCGCAGCCGTCCGCACCTCGCAGGCGGCGGCCACGTCAGCACCAGAGGAACAGGGGGCCAGTGTCAGCTCGGCTGCGGCCTCATAGCGCCCGTTGTAGAAGTGTCGCCGTGCATCGTCCAGCCGGGAGGATCCATAGCCGGCGGTCGGATACGCCGCCGCGCAGAT
>JBOGIW010000496.1:0-4702 GCA_050748045.1 Vicinamibacterales bacterium
GCGCGGCCCTGCGCGTGGCGCGGCTCCTGGCGGCCGTCGCGGAGCCATCATCCGTCGTCGTGCTCGCCGATGACACCGCGCGCGACCCGGCGCGGGCGCGTCTCGCCGGCCGCGTCCGCCCGGAGCATGGCCTCGACGACGCCGCGTGGGACACCCTCGCGCGCGGGGCGAACCTGATTGCGCGGCGCGTCGCCGAGGACACATGCCTCCGGACGGCGTTCCATCACCACGCGGCCACCTTCGTCGAGACCGCGGCGGAGATCGATCAGCTCATGCTGCGGACCGACCCGGCGCTCGTCGGCCTGTGCCTCGACACCGGCCACACGGCCTTCGGCGGCGGCGATCCCGTCGCCGTCGCCTCGCGCTGGCGCGAGCGCATCCGGCACGTGCACCTGAAGGACTGCGACCCTGCCGTTCGCGCACGGGCGGCGGCGGACGCGTGGGACTACCAGGCGTCGGTGCGGCACGGCGTGTTCTGCGAGCTGGGTCGCGGCGACGTGGACTTCGCGGCGGTGCTCAGGCTGCTGCGCACCACGGGCTACAACGGCTGGCTGGTCGTCGAGCAGGACGTGCTGCCGTCGATGGGCACGCCGATGGAGAGCGCAGCACGGAATCGCGGCTACCTGCGGTCGCTGGGACTGTAAGGGACCGCGCCCGTTCCCTCCGCCTTCCCCGTCAGCTCCTCTTCAACACCAGGAAGCCGAGGGGAGGGACCGTCAGGGCGATCGAGTGCTCGAAGCCGTGCATCGGCCTGGGCTCGCTCTGCGCGCCGCCGGCGTTGCCCATGTTGCTGCCGCCGTATCGCTCGGCGTCGCTGTTCAGGATCTCGCGGTAATAGCCCGCCTCGGGCACGCCGACGCGGTACCCGGGGCGCGGCACGGGCGTGAAGCTCGCCACCTGCACCGTGAAATCCTGCGGGTCGCGGGCCCGGCGGATCATCGAGATGAGGCTGTTCTCGTTGTCGTTGCAGTCGATCCAGCTGAAGCCTCGCCCTTCGAAGTCCACCTCGTGCATCGAGCGCTCGTGCTGGTACATCCGGTTGAGATCCTGCACGAAGCGCCGCAGGCCGTCGTGCCTCCGGTCCTCCAGCAGGTGCCAGTCGAGGCTCGAATCGTGGTTCCACTCGCGCCACTGGCCGAACTCGCACCCCATGAACATCAGCTTCTTGCCGGGATGCGCGTACATGTAGCCGTAGAGCACGCGGAGGCTTGCGTGCTTCTGCCAGACGTCGCCGGGCATCTTGTCGATCATCGAGCCCTTCCCGTAGACGACCTCGTCGTGCGAGAGGGGCAGGATGAAGTTCTCGGTGAAGGCGTAGAGCATCGAGAACGTGATGTGCCCATGATGCCAACGCCGGTGGATCGGGTCCTCGCGCATGTACGCGAGCATGTCGTGCATCCACCCCATGTTCCACTTGTACGAGAAGCCGAGGCCGCCGAGGTACACCGGGCGGCTTACCGCGGGCCATGCCGTGGACTCTTCGGCGACGGTCAACGCGCCAGCGACGCGGCCGTGCGTGACGGTATTGAGCTGCTTGAGAAAGTCGACCGCCTCGAGGTTCTCGCGACCGCCGAACTGATTCGGGATCCACTCGCCCTCGGACCGCGAGTAATCCAGGTAGAGCATCGACGCGACGGCATCGACGCGCAGCCCGTCGACGTGGAACTCCTCGAGCCAGTAGAGCGCGTTGCTCAGGAGGAACGTCCGCACCTCGTTGCGGCCGTAATTGAAGATGAGCGTCCCCCACTCCTGGTGCTCGCCCTTGCGCGGGTCGGCGTGCTCGTAGAGCGCGGTGCCGTCGAAGAGCGCCAGCCCGTGGCGGTCCTTGGGAAAGTGCCCCGGGACCCAGTCGAGGAAGACGCCGATGCCGTAGCGGTGGCACTCGTCGACGAAGAAGCGGAAGTCGTCTGGCGTCCCGAAGCGGCTCGTCGGCGCGTAGAAGCCGATCACCTGGTACCCCCAGGAGCCCGCGAAGGGGTGCTCCATCACCGGCATCAGCTCGATGTGCGTGTAGCCCATCTCGCGCACGTAGGGGACGAGCGTGCCGGCCATCTCGCGGTAGGTCTGGAAGCGGTCGCCGTCCTCGGTCACGCGGCGCCAGGATCCCAGGTGCACCTCGTAGACGGCCATCGGGCGCTCGCGCCACTCGCGGCTCGACGCGCGGTCGCGCAGCCAGTCGTGGTCGCGCCACTCGTATCGGCTGCCGGTCCACACGACCGACGCCGTATTCGGAGGCGTCTCGAAGCGGCGCCCGTAGGGATCGGCCTTGTGCAGCAGATGCCCCGCGCTCGTGCGGATCTCGAACTTGTAGCAGGCGCCGTCCGCGAGATCCGGCACGAAGAGCTCCCATACGCCCGACGGCACGAGCCTGCGCATCGGGTGGGCACGGCCGTCCCAGCTATTGAAGTCGCCGATGACGCTCACACGCTGGGCGTTCGGCGCCCAGACGCCGAAGTGCACACCGCCGGTCGAGCCGACCGTGATGGCGTGCGCCCCGAGAATCTCCCAGGCGCGGGAGTGCGTCCCCTCGCTGAACAGGTGGAGGTCGAAATCGCCGAGCACCGGCCCGTACCGGTACGGGTCGTCGACCTCGCGCGTGCGGCCGGCGTCGGTGACGCGCAAGCGGTAGTCGAAGGCGTGGCTGGCCGTGCCCTCGAGCGGCACGATCGCCTCGAACAGCCCATCCGGATGGCGCCGCCGCATCGGCACCGCCGGCCCCCCCGGCGTCCGCATGAGATCGACCTGCGATGCCGAGGGCTGCACGGTGCGAACGACGGCCGCCGGACGACCGTCAAGCGTCGTGTCGTGCAGACCCAGGACCGCGAAGGGGTCGTCCGAGGTGCCACGCGCCACCGCGTCCAGGATCGCGTCCTCGATGAGAGGGGGAGCCGCCATGGCTAGATTCTACTCGGCTCGATGCCGCTGCGGGTCGGTGGTATCCTTCGCACATGTACGCCATCTCGATATCATCCGTTCTCATGATGATCGCCGCCACCGCCGCCGCCGGCATGCTTCAGACGGCCGCGCCACAGAAGGAGGCCACGTTGCCGACGGGACTTTATGCACAGTTCGTGACCTCGGACGGGAACTTTACCGTTCGCCTGTTCGACCAGGAGGCGCCGAAGACGGTCGAGAATTTCGTCGGCCTGGCAGAAGGCACGAAGGAGTGGACCGACCCACGGAGCAACAAAAAAGTGAAACAGCCGTACTACGACGGCATCATCTTTCACCGCGTCATCAAGGGCTTCATGATCCAGGGTGGCGATCCGCTCGGCCAGGGCATTGGCGGGCCCGGGTACACGTTCGCCGACGAGTTCCATCCCAAGCTGCGCCATTCGAAACCGGGCATCCTGTCGATGGCCAACCGGGGCCCGAACACCAACGGCGGCCAGTTCTTCATCACGCTCGGACCCACGCCGCACCTCGACGATCGCCATTCGGTGTTCGGTGAAGTCGTCGAAGGCCTCGACGTCGTCAAGCGGATCGGCAGCACGGCGACCGATGCCCACGATCGTCCGGCGAAAGACGTCGTCATCACGTCGGTCCGGATCGAGCGACGCTGAGGCGTCGGGCGCGATCGCACGGTCCGCTCCGACGGAGAGCGGGCCGCCTGTATGCCTCGCAAAGACGCTTCGGCCGATCGTTCGGACCGCGCGACGCGCTCCATCGAGCAGGTGGCGAGCGGCAACCCGCACGCCGTCGCCGACCTGATGCCGCTCGTCTACGACGAGCTGCGCCGCGTCGCCGCGCGCTACATCGCCCGCGAGCGACAGGGCCAGACACTCCAGGCGACGGCCCTCGTCAACGAGGCGTTCGTGCGGCTGGTCAATGAGAACGCACGCGGCTTCCAGAACCGCGCGCACTTTGTCGCCATCGCGGCCCTGTCGATGCGGCAGATCCTCGTCCAGCGCGCCCGCGCCCGGCGCGCGGCCAAGCGCGGCGGCGCCCCGCTCCGCGTCACGCTCGACGAAGACGTCCTCCCGGAACGAGCCATCGGCGGCGCGGCCGGAGGCGCCGGGTTCGGCCGGCCGGACGATATCGACGTCCTCTCGCTCGACGAGGCGCTCACCCGCCTCGCGGACCTCGACGCCACCCAGGCGACGATCGTCGAGCTTCGCTACTTCGGCGGCCTCACGATCGAAGAAACCGCCGAGGCGCTCCGCACGTCGCCGGCGACGGTCAAGCGTGAGTGGTCCATGGCGCGCGCCTGGCTCAAGCGGGCGCTCGACCAGCCGGTCCCGGCCGACGCGAAGGCACGGGGCGGAGCGAGCGAATGAACCCGGAGCGCTGGGCGCGCCTCAAGCCGTTGTTTCACGGGGCGCTCGATCAGCCGGCGCCCCGGCGTGCCGAGTGGCTGCGACAGGCGTGTCCCGACGACGAGGCGCTCCGCGCCGAGGTGCAGGCGCTCATCGACGCTCACGATTCGGCTGGCGGGTTTCTCGAAAGCCCGGCTGCGCTCGATCCCGCCGACACGCCGCCGCTCGAGCCGGGCCGGCAGATCGGGCCGTATGTCGTGCGCGGCGAACTGGGGCGCGGCGGCATGGGGATCGTGTACCTGGCCGAGGACGTTCGCCTCGGCCGCACGGTCGCGCTGAAGGCGCTCCCCTCGTCGGTCGCCGGCGACGCACGCCGTCGCGAGCGGCTGCGCCGGGAAGCGCGCGCCGCCGCGGCGCTCACGCACCCCGGCATCGCGGTCGTCTAC
>JBOGIW010000497.1:0-11864 GCA_050748045.1 Vicinamibacterales bacterium
GCTTCGGCGTCGTGAACAGGCAGTGGATGTTCGGATGCGCCTTCAACAGGATGAGCGCCTGATCGATCACGTGGCGCTTGTAGGCCTCGACCTGATCCATCTGGCGCGCCCGGATCAACTTGATGACCCAGCGCGGATCGAGATCGACCATGAAGCAGATGCCGCCGCGGTGCTGCGCGAGGTGCTCCACGGCGAGCCGGAGCCGGCGCGGCCCGCTGGGCCCCATGTGCAGCCAGTTGGCGCCCATCGGAAACGACGCCTCGGGCAGCGTGGCGCTGAACCACTCGTAATCGAGGCGGAAGTCGTCGACGTTGATGCGCGACTTGGGGACGCCGGTCGTCCCGCCGGTCTCGAACACCGAAACGGGCCGATTGGCGTACGCCCGTGGGACCCATCGCCGGACCGGGCCGCCGCGCAGCCACTCGTCCTGGAAGTTGCCGAACCTTCCGAGGTCCGCGTAGGACTGCACCTCGCGGCGCGGATCCCATCCGGCCTTGTCCGCCCAGTCGAGCCAGAAGGGGCACCCGGTGTCCGGCTCGAAGTGCCACTGCATCAGCTCGCGCACCCAGGCATCGAGCGCGGTGACCGGCTGCGTCTGGAGGTCGAGGGTCTGCGTCATCAGCGGGATTCTACGTTCAGACGCGCAATGAAACGCAAAGGGCGCACCCTCCGGTGCGCCCTGGGTCCTTCTCCATTCCGACTGGCGTCATTCCACGTAGCTATAGCCGCAGTTCTCACACGTCCACGTCCGGCCCTGCTTGTACATGTTCGCCGCGCACTGCGGGCAGACGCGGTATTCGCGCCCGTCGGCGTCGATCAGGGTTTCGCCGTCGCCCTCGGGTGTCGGCTCTTCCTTCTTCTCGTCCTCGGGCTTCTCGTCCTCGGGCTTCGGCTGCGGCGGCTGCGGGTCCTGCGCAAATGCCGAGGTGGCCATGCCGACGCCCACCGCCGCGGCGAAAAGCGCGGAGCCTCGCAGGAAGCTCCGGCGACCCACCGGTTTCATGATGACCTTCTCGTCGAGCATTGCGGGTCCCTCCACGTGGCCGAACCGGCCGATGACAGTCTTAAGAATATAAGCCGGACGGGGGGAGGTGTTGTAATTTCCTGTCACGTCGGCGAATAACGGGGATAGCGGACCAACGGACCGCGGAGAGAGCGGAATGCTGACCGGGACCGCGGAGAGCGGACCGTGGATGCTACGATCAGAGGTTATGCACACTGTCAGTCCCGCCGTTTTGAAGCCTGGCGTGCGGCCGGGAGACCTGCCGGGTCCCCGGCCGTCCGACACCTCCGACGCGTCGGAGCCGCGCCTCATCCGCGGGAAGGCGCTCGTCTTCTGGGATCCCAGGCTCCCGGGAACGAAGTACGCCAGGAAGCTCGACGCCATTGATACGGACCAGATCACGCCGGCGGCCGACTGCGTGTCCGAAAGCCTGGAAACGCTCGACGAGCGGTGGAAGGCGGGTGCCTTCCGCTACCTCATGCCCGACTTCCGCCAGCGGGTGCACCGCGGCGAGACGTTCGTCATCGCAGGCGACCGGTTCGCCATCGGCTCGTCGCGCGAGATGAGCCCGGCGGGCCTCAAGGGCATCGCCGACGAGGCGGGGCTGGAGATGGTGATCGTCTGCGGCCAGAACGTGGGCGACATCTTCCGCCGGAACGCGCTCAATCTCGGCCTCCACGTCGTGCAGAGTCCAGACGCCGTCGCCGACGCGCGCGATGGGGACGAGCTCACCTTCGACCCGGTGACACGGCGCGTCGAGAACGTGACGCAGGGGAAGACCTACGATCCGGTGCCGCTTACGCCCAAAGAGGACGAGATCCGTCGCGGCGGCGGCATCTTCGCGGTAGGCCGGCGCGAGCTTCGCGCGTCGGTCGAGCGGCAGCCGCTCATCGAGCTCGCCGACGCGACGCTCGCCGACACGATGACGACGACCGAGCAGATCGTGTGGGCCCACCGCGTCGACAAGGATCGCCGCGAGCTCAGGCCCGGCGACACGCTGCGCGTCTACGCCGACCTGCTGCCGGCCTCGGATGGCACGGCGCCGTTTGCGATTCACACGTTCAACCAGATCACGGGCGGCAACACCCTCTTTCCGCGGCAGGCTGCCGTGGCCAACGATCACTTCGTCTTCACCGGGCGTGACGATGACGACAAGCAGACCGGCATCGGGCGGGCGTTCGCCGCCGAGCATGGTCTCCGCAAGCCGTACTACGCGACGCCCGGCGACGGCATCTTCCACTTCTACTTCCCCGAGCAGGGGCTGGTGATGCCGGGGCAGTTCATCCCGGGCGCCGACTCGCACAGCCGCGCCTACGGCGCCTACGGCGCCGTCGGCATCGGCGTCGGCTCGACAACGCTCGGGTTCGGGTGGTCCACCGGTTACGTGTATTTCACGCTGGCGAAGGCGCGGCGCGTCACGTTCACGGGCCGGCTCCAGCCGTGGGTCGGCGGCAAGGACATCGTGCTCGAGCTGCTGCGACGGTGGGGCCCGAAGCAGTCGCAGGGAATGTCGGTCGAGCTCGTCGATGCGCATCGGCAGCTTCCGATCGCCTACCGCAACACGATCGCGAACATGATGGCGGAGGCCGAAGCGCTCAACGGGATCTTCGCCGCCGACGACGTGACCGCCGCGTGGTACGCGGGCAAGGGCATCACGGAGCTTCCGTATCCGGGCATCGGGCCCGGTCGCCACGCGCGCTACGCCATCGACGAAGAGCTGTCGCTCGGCGACGTGAGGCCGATGATCGCCAAGCCGTTCAGCCCCGGCAACGCCTATCCGGCCGACGACGTGGCGCGCGAGCGCATCCCGTTCGACAAGGCGATGATCGGCTCCTGCACGAATGGCAGCTACGACGACCTGCTGCAGGCCGCGCTCGTGATCTTCAGCGCGCGGAGGTCGGGGGCGACACGGGCCGCGCGCGCGCTCGTCGTCTTTCCGGGTTCCGGCGGCGTGGCGGCGCAGATCGAGCGGCCCGATCCGCGCCTCGGCGGGGAGTCGATCGCCGAGGTGTTCCGGTCGGTCGGCGGCCGAATCCGCCAGTCGTGGTGCGGCCCGTGCTTCGGGCAGGGACCGGACGCCCTGACCGCCGGAGAGCGCGCCATCACCTCGTTCAACCGCAACTGGCAGAACCGCATGGGCGTCGGCGGGGAAGGCTACCTGGCGAGCCCCGCTGTCGTCGCCGCGTCCGCGCTCATCGGCTACATGGCGCCGCCGAGCGAGCTCGGGCTGGAATGGAGGCCCGAGGAATACGGCATCTGAGCCTCCGCGCCCCTGTGCCTGGTCGAAGGCCGCGCCGACGGGCGATCGGCCCGCGAGCGACCTGCAGAAGGCCCAGGCGCCGACCGCCGATTCCAGGCGCGTAACCGGGTCGTCTTCCGCGCCCACGGGCAGCGGTATAACATACGGCCCCGGTTCCTGAACAATCGATCAACCAACCTGACCCCCGAACGCAGCTGCGCGATCGAGGAGCCCTGATGCTGTTCGCGTTGATGATGACGACCGCGCTGGCGGCGTCGCCGGCGCCGGAGCTTGCGCCCGGCGCGACATACGACCCGAGGATTCCGACCATCACAAAGACGCTCGGCCACGATCACGGCGAGGTCATTACGCCGCCGGAGGAGGTCGCGGCGTATCTCGGTGCGCTGCACCGGGCCGCACCCGATCGCACGCGGCTCGTCGAGTACGCGCGGTCGTGGGAAGGCCGCCCGCTCTGGCTGTTCATCGTCGGATCGCCGGAGCGCATCGCGCGGCTCGAGGAAGTCAAGGCCGGCCTGCGGCGCATCGCCGATCCACGCGGGCTGGCGCCGGCCGACGCCGAGCGGCTGGTGCGGGAACTGCCGGTCGTCACGTGGCTGATGCACGGCGTCCACGGCAACGAGATCTCCTCGTCCGACGCGGCGCTGGCCGAGGCGTATCACCTGCTCGCGGCGCAAGGGGATGCCGACGTGCAGGCGATCCTGCGCGAGTCGATTGTCGTCATCGACCCGATGCAGAACCCCGACGGGCGCGCGCGGTTCGTGTTCCAGAACCTGCTCGGCCGCGCCGCGTCGCCCGATCCGGCCCCTGTCGCCGCCGAGCACGACGAGCCGTGGCCCGGCGGGCGCTCGAACCACTATCTCTTCGACATGAACCGCGACTGGTTCGCGCAGTCGCAGCCGGAGACGAAAGGGCGCATCGCGGCGATGCTCGAGTGGTTCCCCCACGTCGTCGTGGACCTCCACGAGATGGGGGGCGACTCGTCCTACTACTTCGCGCCGCCGGCGGTGCCGATCAACCCGCACATCACGAAGGCGCAGATGGCGGCGTTCGACCTGTTCGGGAAGGCGAACGCCGGGAAATTCGACGAGCGCGGGTTCGCGTACTTCATTCGCGAGAACTACGACTCGTTCTATCCAGGGTACGGCGAGTCGTGGCCGATCTTCCACGGCGCGATCGGCATGACCTATGAGCAGGCGTCGGCGCGAGGCCTGATGTGGCGGCGCACCGACGGCGACGTCCTGACGTTTCGTGACGGCGTGGTGCGTCACTTCACGTCGGCGATCATGACCGCCGCGACGGCGGCGAAGCACCGCGAGCGGCTCGTGCGCGAGTTCCTGGAGTATCGCCGCAGCGCCGTGCAGGAGGGCGAGAAGGGCGCGGTGCGCGAGTACGTGATCGTGCCGGGCGCCGATCGGTCGCGCGCGCTGCGGCTCGCGCGCAACCTCGCCACGCAGGGGATCGAAGTGCGCCGCGCCGACGAGGCGCTCACGATTGGCGCGCGCACGATTCCGGCCGGCGCGTTCGTCGTCTCGAACGCGCAGCCCTCGGGCCGGCTGATTCGCAACCTGCTCGATCCGCACACGGCGCAGGACGATCCCTTCGTGAAAGAGCAGGACCGGCGCAGGCGGCTCAGGCTCGGCGACCAGATCTACGACATCACCGCCTGGAGCCTGCCGCTCGTCTTCGATGTCGAGGTGATCACGTCCCCGGCCACCCTCGCCGTCCGCAGCACGCCGGTTGCCTTGCAGCCCGTCCCGGCGACGGCGCTCCCGCCTGCCAGGGTCGGGTACCTCCTGCCGTGGGGCAGTGCGACGGCCCCGGCTGTCGCGGAGATGCTTCGATCCGGCATCCGCGTACGGCACGCCGGCCTGCCGTTCACGCTCGGTGGCCGCAAGTACGCGATCGGGACGGCGATCGTCCGGACCTCCGACAACGGCGCGGACCTGGCGTCGAAGCTGGCGCCGATCGTCGCCAGGCATGAAGCGGAGATCGTTCCCGTTGACAGCGGGTACCAGGACGAGGGCATTTCGCTCGGCAGCGGAAACGTGCGGGCGATGAAGGCCCCTCGCGTGCTCCTGGCCTGGGATGCGCCGACGCAGTCGCTGTCGGCGGGCTTCGCGCGGTATGTGCTCGAGCGCCGGTTCGGACAGCCCGCCACGGCAGTCCGTGTCGCATCGTTCGCACGGGCCGACCTCGACGACTTCGACGTGATTGTCCTGCCGTCGGGCACGTATGCCCCGCTGGCGGGCGACGATTCGCTCCGCCGGCTGCGCGACTGGATGCGAGGCGGGGGCACGCTGGTCACCGTCGGGGAAGCCTCGCGGTGGGCCGCGAGCGTCAAGCTGCTCGAAACCGCCACCGAGCTGCGGGGAGGGAAGCCCGACGTCACGGAGCCCTCGGGGGGCGCGAGCTCGCCGGCGTCCGGCGGCTCGGGTGGCGCAGGTGCGCCCGGCGGATCCCCACCCCCGTTCGACTATGACAAAGCCATTCAGCCCGAACGGGAGCGGCCCGAGAACACGCCCGGCGGAATCCTGCGCGTCGAGCTGGACGAGGAGCATTGGCTCGCGTCGGGTCAGGACCGAAAGCTGCAGGCCATTGTCGAGGGGAACCGCGTCTTCACGCCGATTCGGCTCGACAAGGGGCGAAACGTCGGCGTATACGCCGCGACGGAGCAGCTCGTCGCCAGCGGCCTCGTGTGGGACGACGCGCGGGACCAGTTGGCGCGGAAGGCGTTTCTCGTTCACCAGCCGCTCGGGCAGGGCCACCTGATCGCGTTCGCGGAGGAGCCGAACTATCGCGCGTTCGCCGAGGCGACGGAGCTGCTTTTTATCAATGCGGTGTTGCTGGGGCCCACCTACTGAAGTGGGAATTTTGCTGTGCTGGTCGTCAGTACCCGTGACGAGAGTCAACGGGAGGTGCCATGCACGTCGAGGAACGAGTGACCAGCCCTGCGACGCCGACCCCACGGCAGCAGACGCTGACGCCGCGCGAGCAGCAGATCGCCTCGGGCATCGCCGCCGGACGGACGAATCGAGACATCGCGGCCCGGCTGGGCATAACGGAGCAGACCGTCAAGAACCATCTGACGAGCATCTTCGAGAAGGTCGGCGTGGACAATCGGCTTCAGCTTGGGCTCGTGCTGGTGAGGCGTCCCTGGTGACTTCTGGCTCCCTGCGGGAGCCCCGACCGAATCTGGCGGAACCTGACAGGATACACCGTGAAAGCCCAACCGAAGGCGGGTTGTCTTTTGGCGCGCGTCGGGTTTAGATTCCCGTGTTCTTTCGACCCAAGATCTTCTACTTATGGTCGAACACGGCCGCCCGCCCGATCGCGCGACGACTTCGGGCGCCGGGGGCGCACAGCAGGTCGCACCCGCGGCACAGGACCAAGGTCCTGCGTCTGCGGAATCGACCGTCACGCTCCTGGATCGCTATCGACAAGGCGATACCGAAGCGCTGAATACTCTGTACGCGCGCTACCTCGGTCCTCTTCGGCGGTGGGCGCGCGGACGGTTGCCCCAGTGGGCGAGAGACGTGGGCGACACGGAGGATCTGGTTCAGGACACGCTGATTCAGGCCCTCCGGCGGATGGACACGTTCGAGCCTCGGGGCGCCGGAGCCCTGGGCGGATACCTGCGTCAGGCCATTCTCAATCGAATCGTCGACAGGGTTCGCCGTCGCCGGCCACCCGTCATTGCGGAGCCCACGAACGAGGTCGTCGCCATTGATCCCTCTCCTCTCGAAGAGCTCATTGGTAAGCAGATGCTCGATCGGTACGAGGTGGCCCTCCAGCAACTCAGGCCCGACGAGCGCGAGGCGGTAGTGGGGCGGCTGGAATTCGGCATGTCGTACCTGGACCTGGCCTCGGCGCTTGGCAAGAGCTCCCCCGATGCGGCACGCATGGCGGTGTCGCGCGCCCTGCTCAAGGTGGCGGGGGAGATGCGCGATGACTGACCCGCACGACCTCGACGAGCTCGCGGCCTCGGTGGCCGACGGGACGCCGCTCGACTGGGACCGCATCGAATCGACTGCCGACGAGCGTTCGCGTCCGGTTGTCCGCAACCTGCGGGCGATGGCCGCGATGGCGGGTCTTCATCGCACGCTCTCCGCCGAATGCGAGTCGCCGCGCGACTCGCCGGCCCTTCGCACGGTCGCGACCCCGGGACGGCCGCTTGCCACGTGGGGCCACTTCGCGCTCGAACAGCACATCGGTTCGGGAAGCTTCGGCGAGGTCTTTCGCGCGATCGATACGCGGCTCGATCGGGTCGTCGCGGTCAAGCTCGCGCGCCGCGAAGTCATCGACGAGAACGCCAGCCTGGTCGAGGCGCGGCTGCTTGCGCGCGTGCGGCACCGGAATGTCGTCTCAGTGTATGGCGCCGACGTCTTCGACGGCCGGCCCGGGCTCTGGATGGAGTTCATCGAGGGGCAGGCGCTAAGCACGGTATTGCTCCGTCAGGGCGCCTTCGGTGAAGGGGAAGCCGCGGCCGTGGGGCTTCAGCTCTGTCGCGCGCTGGCGGCCGTCCACGACGCGGGACTGCTGCACCGCGACATCAAGGCCCAGAACGTGATGCGCGAGTCGGGCGGGCGGATCGTCCTCATGGATTTCGGCGGCGGGCGCGACATGTCGGCGCGGCCGCGCCTCGGCGGCGACACGGGGACGCCGCTCTATCTGGCCCCGGAGGTACTGGCGGGCTATCCGGCCACCGCCCGGTCCGACGTCTACGCGGTCGGCGTGCTCCTCTATCACCTCGTGACACGGGAGTATCCCGTGCGAGCGGCCGACGCGTTGAGCCTCTCGGTCGCGCATGACTCGGGGCGGCGGACCAGCGTCACCGAGCGGCGCCCCGATCTGTCGCCGCGGTTCGCGCAGATCGTGGAGCGCGCCACGGCGCCGGAGCCCGAGGCGCGCTACGCCAGGGCGGGTGCGATGGCCGCGGATCTTGCGGCGGCCTTGAACGCCGAGGCCGAGCCGGCGGCGGCGCCGGCATCCGTCCTCCGCCCGCGGCCACGACGGATCACAAGGGCCCTCGCCGTCGCGGCGGTGCTCGTGGCGGCCGTCGGCGTCTGGTGGGCGTCGGGCGGCAGGCCCGGGGGCGGTGTGGCGTCGGTCGGCTCCATCCTGGTGCTCCCGCTCGACGATGCCTCGGACGACACGACGCACGGCTATCTCACGGCGGGATTCACGAACGCCCTGGCCGAGGACATCGGGCGGATCCGCTCGCTGCGCATCGTGACCTCGGTTCAGGCGAAGAGCCATCCGGTCGCCGACGCTCCCGCGCTCGCCCGATCCGTGGGGGCCGACGCCTATCTCCAGGGCACGCTCAGGCGTACAGGCGATCGCCTCGTGCTCACCATCCGGCTCGTGGACGCCGGCAACGGGACGGTGCACTGGTCGGGCAGCTTCGACCGCGCCGCGAACGAAGGGCTGTCGCTCAACCGTGAGATCGCGCGCACCGTGGCCGAGGAGCTCCAGGTGGCGCTCTCGCCCGAGGAACGGCAGGCGCTGAGCGGCGGCGTCGACGTGTCGGCGCGCGCGCAGGACGCCTATCTCCGCGGCTGGGCGGAGTACCAGCGGCTTTCGAGAGACGGCGCGCTCGAGGCCGCCCGGCAGTTCGAGGAGGCGGTGGCCCTGCAGCCGGCGTTCGCCGCGGCGCATGCCGCGCTGTCCCACGTCTACTGGTCGCTCGGCACGTCACACCGGACGATGTCGCCGGCCGAGAGCCGGACGCGCGCGGAAGCCTCCGCGCTCAGGGCACTCGAACTGGATCCGCTGCTGCCCAACGCCTACGCGGCGCTCGGACAGATCCGCTTTTACTATGACTGGGACTGGCGGGTGGCGGAGGAGCTCTTCCGTCGCGCCATCGATCTGAATCCGAACCTCGCGCAGATCCGCAGCCAGTACGGGTCGCTCCTTGCCGTGATGAATCGCCTGGGTCCGGCGCAGCAGGAGATGCGCGCCGCCCTCGACCTCGAGCCCGACAACGTCAACCGGCGCGCATCGCTCGCCGTGGTGCTGTACTATGGGCGCCGGTTCACCGAAGCGATTGCGGAGATCAACCGCGTCGTGGACCTCGATCCGAACTCGCTCGTCGGACGCCTGGCGAAGGCGCGCTACCTGGTTGACGCGGGGTACCCCCGCGAGGCCATCCACCAGATCGCGCTCGCGCGCCACCAGTCCGAACCGGCCGTCATCGCGGAGCTGGCACGAGCCCAGGCCCGCGCCGGAGACCCGGACGCGGCGAGATCGAAGCTCCCGGAGCTCGTCGAGGCGACGAATCAGGGCCGGCTCGCGCGCGATTATCTGTCTTTCGTGTATCTTGCTGTTGGCGATTCCGAACAGGCGATCGCACTGCTGCAGAGCGCGCTGGCCGATCGATCTCCGACCCTCGTGTGGGTGCAGGTCGATCCGCGATTCGACGCGCTCCGGAACGATCCCCGATTCGTGAGCCTGCTGAGGGCGATGGGGTTCGAGCAGTAGTGTCCGGAAAAGGAGGACTGAGTGGCCAATGTGCGCGTGTACTTGAAGTACTTCAACACCACGCTCGATTTGCTCCTCCAGGATGTGAAGAAGCTTCGCGGCAAAGGGGCCAGCCGCGCCGCGGAACAGGACCTGGCCAGGCTTCACCAGAAACTCACCCGGGTTCAGTCACTCATGGCCCGTGAATGCCCCGATCCCCAGTACCGGAATTTCGACGTCATCGAGCGAGCGCCGGCCAGGCGCGCGCGGAAGACTGTGAGGGCCACGCGAAAGGCCCGTTGACGTGGGCCGGCCGCCGGCCTATCGGCGCTCCTCTTCGCTGATTGCGTACTGGGACGAGGGGCGTCTGGTAGTCCACAACTACCACTCCGGCGCGCGCGTCGTCGTCCACCCCTCGCTCATCCCGTTCCTTCACGACTTCGACCGGGTCAGCCGCGCAGCCGGCTCGCGCGGGCGTAAGGCGTCGGCGCGGCTCGCACGCACGACAACCGAGCTCGCGCGGCACACGCTGCTCGAGGCTGCTGGATGCCCCGCACGGGCTGCCGTGCCCGGGTGGGATGCCTGGGCCCCGCTGGCTGCCGCCTTCCACTTCGGCACGAAGGACCTCCCGTTCTCCACGGATCCGCAACGGGGTGAGCGGCGCCTCGCGCGTGTGGCCCGGCGTTCGCCAATGCCCCCGCCCGCGAAACAGGCAGAGAGGAAGGTCCGCATCACGCCCTTGCCCGCCGTGCCGCTGACCGGCGAGTTCGTGGAGACCCTGCTCGACCGTCGCACGTGGCGTGATTTCGGGCGCCGCAAGGTCACCGTCCGGGATGTCGCGGCGCTCCTGCGCCTCACGTGGGGCGTGCAGCGGTGGGGCATCGCGCCGGGCCAGGGTCGGGTCGCCCTTAAGACGTCCCCCTCTGGCGGGGCCTGTCATCCCGGCGAAGTGTACGTGCTCGCCGTCCGCATCGACGGGCTCGCGCCGGGGCTCTATCACTACGAGTCGCATCGTCATCGACTGGCGCTCATCAGGCGTTCCGCCACGCCGGCCGACATCGGACGCTACCTGCCGGGGCAGCCCTGGTATCGCCGGGCCTCGGCCCTGTTCCTCATGACGGCGGTGTTCGAGCGGGCGCAGTGGCGGTATCCCACGCCTCGCGCGTATCGAACGGTTCTGGTGGACGCCGGGCACCTCTGCCAGACCTTCTGCCTGACGGCGTCCTGGCTCAAGCTGGCGCCCTTCTGCTCGATGGCCCTGGCCGACTCCATCATCGAACGCGACCTCGGCATCGATGGCGAGTCCGAAGGCGTCCTGTATGCGGCTGGGGTGGGCTCCCGGGCCGTGGCCGGCTGGCGGCCGGGCGTCCCCGGCGTCCGCCGCACGCGCCGGACTGCCCCCTCCTCGTCCTTCTAGCCGTTCCCCACCCCTTCGCTCGGAGGGTCATCCGGCTTCCGCCTGCGCGCTGTTCGGTTTCTCCGCGGTGTGCGTTTTCTCCGTACAGGGGCCACCGTCAGGAGAAGAAACAGTGCACCTTGCTGAACCCGCTTCGTTTCTGGAGTCGAACCTGCCGATTGTCGAGCGTGTCGTGTCGGAAGTGGCGCGCCGGCAACGGGTGTCAGGCGATGCGTTGGCCGAGTTCCGGTCCCTGGTGTTCATGAAGCTGGTGGAGCACGACTACACCGTGCTGCGGCGCTTTCACGGGGACAGCAGCCTTCGCACCTATCTGACTGTCGTCGTGCAGCGCGTGCTGCTCGACTATCGCAATCGCGAGTGGGGCCGGTGGCGGGCGTCGGCCGCGGCCCACCGGCTTGGGCCGCTGGCCGTGCGGCTGGAGCGCCTCGTCGCGCGCGACGGTCTGACCCTTGCCGAGGCGATGGCCGCCCTCGGCGTCGATGTGGACCTCGGGCGGTGCGCCGGGTTTGCCGAGACACTTCGCGGCCGGACGGCGGTGAAAGGCTCGCGCGCGACGCTCGGCGAAGACGCCATTCCTGAGTGCCCGGACCCCGCGCCCGGTCCCGAGTCGCTCGCCGAGCAGCGCGATCAGGCCGGCCGCGCGGCCGCGATGCGGACGAACGTGCGAGATGCCCTGCGTGCGCTCGACTCGCAGGATCACCTCATCATCACCCTCCGTTTCCGCGATG
>JBOGIW010000498.1:0-7162 GCA_050748045.1 Vicinamibacterales bacterium
CAACGGCTGTGTCGGCTGCCACCAGATGGGTCAGGTCTCCACGCGGACCATCCCATCGGCCTTCGGCACGTTCTCGTCGTCGGTGGATGCGTGGAGGCGCCGCGTGCAGGCCGGACAATCCGGCCAGATGATGCTCGCCCAGATGACCGCGCTCGGCCCGGTCTCGTTCCAGCACTTCGCGGACTGGACCGATCGGATCGCCCGTGGCGAGCTGCCGCACGCAACGCCTCCCCGGCCGCAAGGCCTGGAGCGGAACATCGTCGTCACGCTCCGCGACTGGATGGACGACAAGCACTACCTGCACGACCTCATCGCAAGCGACCGCCGCCATCCGACGGTGAACGCGCACGGACCGCTGTACGGCTCGCCGGAGTACAGCTCCGACCTGATGCCGATCCTGGATCCGGTCGAGAACACGGCGACGACGTTCGCGCTGCCCGTGCGAGACCCCGACATGCCGCTCAGCCTGGGACCGGGCCATGCTGCGGCGCTGAAAGCGCTGCAACCGTCGGCCTACTGGGGCGACGAGGCCATCTGGGAGACACGCGCGAACAACCACAACTCGATGTTCGACCGGACGGGCAGGCTCTGGCTGGCGGCAGCCGTGCGGGGGCCGCAGAATCCCGACTTCTGCAAGAAGGGCTCGGATCATCCATCGGCGAAGCTCTTCCCAACCGAGCGGGCTAACCGGCATCTCGCGATGTTCGACCCGAAGACGCGCAAGTACACGTTCGTCGAGACGTGCTTCGGGACCCACCACCTCCAGTTCGGCTACGACGCCAACGAGACGCTCTGGACGAGCGGCGGCGGCCAGGTGGTCGGCTGGCTCGATACGAAGGCGTTCGACAAGACGGGCGACGCGGCGGCCTCGCAGGGCTGGACGGCCCTCATCCTGGACACCAACGGGAACGGCAGGCGCGACGAGTACGTCGAACCGGATCAGCCGATCGATCCTGCGAAAGACAAGCGCGTCAACGCCGGTTTCTATGCCGTGATGCCGAGCCCGGTGGACGGGTCGATCTGGGGCTCGTTCCGAGGCCGGACGAGCGGCGTCGCGAGGCTCGATCCCGGATCGAATCCGCCGCAGACGGCGCTCGCCGAGGTCTACAACGTGCCGCTCCCCGGCTTCGGAGTACGGGGCGCCGACATCGACAAGCAAGGCGTCGTGTGGGCGTCGCTCGCGAGCGGCCATCTTGGCAGCTTCGATCGGCGCAAGTGCAAGGCTCCGCTCAACGGGCCGAAGGCGACGGGCGACCACTGCCCCGAGGGCTGGACGTTCCATCGGTATCCGGGGCCCGGCTTCCAGGGCATCGGCGACAACAGCGCCGAGTCGAGCTATTACACGTGGGTCGACCAGCACAACACGTTCGGGCTCGGCGACGACGTGCCGATGTCCACCGGGAACCTCAACGACGGTCTCATCGCGTTCAAGGATGGCCGGATGATCGTGCTGCGTGTGCCGTATCCGATGGGCTTCTACTCCAAGGGCTTCGACGGGCGCATCGACGATCCGAAGGCGGGGTGGAAAGGACGCGGGCTCTGGGCCGCAAACGGCGACCGCACGCCCTGGCTCATCGAAGGGGGCAAGGGCTCGAAGCCGCTGGCGGCGCACTTCCAGCTCCGGCCGAACCCGCTCGCGAAGTAGCGGGCGCGCACGGATCGCACGGCCGGGCTTCCCGCATGGCGGGACATGGCACCATGGGGGATTCAAGGCCGTGTTTGAGATCACGGACACTACACCAATGACCCAACTACGGCAGAGGCTGCCACGCCTCAGTTGCTCGATGGTCGCGATCTACACGGTGGCTGTCCTGCTCCCGCTCGGTGTCATCCTGCTGGCGGTCCGCCTGGCCCTGCCGGCATTTGTCTTCGAACACCTGATTGTGCTGCTCGTCGTGGCGTTCGCGGTGATCGGCGGATGGGGACCGTCGTTCACCGTCGCTATCGCCGCCACCATCGGCGACAACGTCCTCCTTCGCGAGCCGATCGGGCGCCCGGCAATCACCGGCCTCCGCGAAGCCGTTGACTTCGGCCTGTTCGTCGTCGTCGCGGCGACTGTGGGCTGGCTGGTCAACCGGCTCCGCACCGCCCGGGAGCGGGCGCTCGCGGCCGCGGAACGCGAGCGCGCGGCGCGGGACGAACGCGACCGCATCGTGGCCACCGTCACGCACGACCTCGCGGCGCCGCTCGGCGCCATCCTTGGGACGATTCAGTTCGCCCGCAAGCACACGGCGGTATCGGAGCTCGACCTGCCGGCGGCTGCTCGGTCGCGTGGAGACGGCTGCGACGCGGGCGACATCCCTCGTCCGCGCGCTGGCCGACGTGAAGTCGATCGACGAGGATGCGCTGTCGCTCAATCTCCGCCACATCGACCTCTGCGAGATCGTAGAGCCCATCGTGCGCATGCTGGACCGCGCCTCCGAGCGGCATCCAATCGTGCTCGCGGTCGAGACGCCGCCGGTGATTGTCAGCGGGGATGGCGAGCGACTGGGACGCGTCGTCGAGAACCTGATCACGAACGCCATCAAGTACTCGCCGGGCGGCGGAGCTATTGAGGTCCGGCTTCGCCGGGACAACGAGTTCGCGGTGCTGACCGTCGCCGATTCGGGAATCGGCATTCCCGCACACGCGCGCGAGCGCGTGTTCGACATCGGGTTCCGTACGGCGGAGGCGGCGCGGGTCGCCCCGGGCATGGGGCTCGGCCTGCACATCGCGGCCGAGGTCGTCCGCCGTCATGGCGGCAGGATCGAGGCAGAGGCGAGAGACACGGGGGGGGCGGTCTTCTCGGTACGATTGCCAATCGCAGCGGACGCGGCAGCCGTGACCGGGTACGGCGCGGCCTGATCGCGGAGCCTCCTGCCTTCTGAACCCCTCCGTCGACCTTCAGGACGACAGCCGCTTCGTGATCACCGCCGGGCAGTCAATCGCCGCCGTCCGAGGCACCGGGCCTGACGTCGGGCGCCTTGGGCGCGTCGTCGGACTCCCCGATGCCGCGGCGCCGCGCCTCGTAGCTCTGGCGCAGCTCGTCGACGACGGTGCCGTGCCACATCTGCGCGCCGACGAAGTAGGCGACGCGGCCGATGAGGTGCGCGGCCACGGGCGCCGTCGCGAAGAAGAAGGCGATCGTCAAGAGCGCCGTTGCCGTGACGCCGACATCCTCGAAGTGCGTCGCCGTCGCCAGCATCATCGAGCTGACGCCGAGCGTGCCGGCCTTCGTGGCGGCCTGCATCCGCGTGAAGGTGTCCGGCAGCCGCGCGATGCCCACGGCCGCCAGCAGCATGAAGACGGCGCCGATCCACATCAGGGTGAGCGTGAGCCACTCGATCATCGCTGCCTCCGCTCCAGGTAGCGTGCGAAGGCGACCGTGCCGACAAAGGCAATGAGCGCCACGACGAGCGCCGGCTGCAGAAGGGCGGGCTCGTCGAAGGCGACGGCGGACGCCGCGATGATGCCGACGGCGAGCGTGGCCACCATGTCGAGCGCGACCACGCGGTCGGGCAAGGTTGGACCGGCGACGAGCCGCGCGAAGGCAATCACGATCGCGAGCGCAATGACAACCAGGATGAACGCGACGGGCCCCTCGATGACTGCGCCCGGCACGCCGCTCATCGCATCGCCTCCAGGAGCCGGCGCTCGAAGCCGTCCTTGATCGACCGGACGAAGGCGTCGCGGTCGCCGAGGTGCAGCACGTGGACGAACAGCGTGTGCCGATCTTCGGACACGTCGAGGCTGAGCGTGCCGGGCGTCAGCGTGATGAGATTCGCCAGGATCGTGATCTCGGCATCCGTCCGGGCATCCAGCGGAACGCCCACCACGCCCGGGCGCATCCCGAAGCGCGGCGTGGCCACTTCCCATGCGACGCGCAAATTGGCGAGGATCAGCTCCCAGAGGAAGTACACGGCCAGCCGCGCGATCCGCCACACGCGAATGTGCGGGCCTGGCCCCGGCCGGCGCCAGAGAAGCGTCAGCACGCCCCAGCCGAGGACGTAGCCCGCCAGCAGGTTCGGCAGCGTGGTGACTCCCGTCAGCCCGACCCAGACGATCCCCAGAACCAGGCACGCAACGTTCATCGTCGTCCCTCCAGCACGGCCGCGATGTACACCCTCGGGTCCAGCAGTTGGTGCGCGGCGTCGAGGGCGAGCCGGAACGCCGGCTCGGCGCCGAGGCCGATGACCACCGTCATCATCGCGAGCGCCACGGAGGGACCGACGAGCGCCGCGGCGCCGGTACCCACGGTCGCGACGGCCGCGGGCGGCGTGCCCGGCGCCGGCTTCCAGAACGCCTCGTTCCAGATCTTCATCATGGAGAAGAGCGTCAGCAGTCCGACGACGAGCGCCACGGCGGCGATGAGGTACTGCTCGCCCGCGAGGGCGGCCTGCACGAGCGCGAGCTTGGCGAAGAAGCCCGAGAGCGGCGGCACGCCGGCAAGCGACAGCGCAGGCACGAGGAACAACATCGCCAGCCAGGGCACACGCCCGTAGAGGCCGCCGAGGTTCCCGAGATCGAAGCTGCCGCCGGCACGCCGGATGAGACCGGCGACGAGAAACAGGTTGGTCTTCACGATGATGTGATGGAAGACGTAGAAGATGGACCCGGCCACGGCGAGCGGCGTGAAGAGCGCGAGACCCATCACCATGTAGCCGATCTGGCTGACGATGTGGAACGACAGGATGCGGCGGACCTCGCCCTGCGCCATCGCGCCGAGGACGCCCGTGATCATCGTGAGGCCGGAGATGGCGAGCAGGATGGAGTGCGTGTAGCCGGGCGCCTGCGTGAAGAGCAAGGTGAACACGCGCAGCAGCGCATAGACGCCCACCTTCGTCAGCAGCCCGGCGAAGATCGCGGCCACCGGGATCGGCGGCGTGTGATACGAGGCAGGCAGCCAGAAGAACAGCGGGAACACGGCCGCCTTGATGCCGAAGGCGATCATGAAGAGCATCGCGATCGCCATGAACACGGGCGCCGGCTCGGTGTTCGTCGCGCGGTTCGCGAGATCGGCCATGTTGAGCGTTCCGGCGGCGCCGTAGAGCAGGCCGATCGCCGCGAGCAGCAGCGCCGACGCGATCAGGTTCAAGGTGACGTACTTCAAGCCTCCCTCGATCTGGGGACGCTCGCCGCCGAGGGTCATCAGGACGAACGAGGCCATCAGGAGGACCTCGAACCACACGTACAGGTTGAAGATGTCGCCCGTGAGAAAGGCGCCGCAGACGCCGGCCAGCAGCATCTGCAGCAGCGGATGATAGCCGGCGCGCTCGCGCGCGCCGTCGATCGACGCAAGCGAGTAGATCGAGACGGCGGCGCCCATCATGCCGGCGAGCACGACCATGATGGCGCCGAGCAGGTCGGCCACGAGCGTGATGCCGAACGGGGCCGGCCACGATCCCATCTGGACGGCGATCACGCGGCCGCCGGCGACCGCGCGGAGCAGCACGATGGACGCCGCCAGCAGGCCGAACGATCCGCACAGCCCGATCAGGCGTTGGAGGCGCACGTGCCGCCAGGCCAGGAGCGCCAGGACCGCGGCGCCCATCGGCACGAGGACCGGCAGCACGACGAGGACGCTCATGACTCGCTGGCCCGCAGCGCGTCCACATCGTCGGTCGCCGCCATCCGCCCGGCGCGGCGCACGAGGACGAGCGCGAATCCCAGCACGCCGAAGCTGATGACGATGGCCGTCAGGATGAGCGCCTGCGGCAGCGGGTCGGCGACAGGCGAGGCCGCGAGATCGCCGGTTTCGGTCAAGAGCGGCGCGTGCCCCCTCGTGACGCCGCCGGCCGAGAAGACCAGGAGATTCGCAGCATGGCTGAGGATGGCCAGGCCGATCACCAGCTTGACGAGACTGCGGCGGAGCATCAGATACAGGCCTGCCGCGTACAACGCCCCCACCACGACTGCCAGGTAGATCTCCATCCGATCAGTCCTCCGCGAGCGTGAGAATCATCAGGAGCGCCACGCCCGCGACGAGACAGTACACGCCGGCGTCGAAGAGGAGCGGCGTGCCGAGGGCCACGCGGCCGAAGCCCGCGACGTGAACCTCGGTCCAGAGGCCGGTGAAGAGCGGGCGGCCGGTGAAGAGCGCCGCAATCGCCGCGCCGAAGCCGAGCAGCAGCCCGAGCCCGACGAGCGTGCGCGGATCCACGTGCAGGGACGCGCGCGCCTGCCCTGGATCGTGCGCCAGCGCGTGCAGGCTGAAAGCGGCCGCCGCGACCAGGCCGCCCACGAACCCGCCTCCCGGCGAGTTG
Organism: Vicinamibacterales bacterium; assembly: GCA_050748045.1. Lineage (GTDB taxonomy): Bacteria > Acidobacteriota > Vicinamibacteria > Vicinamibacterales > UBA2999 > CAVYVZ01. The sequence continues at coordinate 6,243 of JBOGIW010000498.1, forward strand.
TGCCCCGCCAGCAGGAGGAAGATGGAGAAGACGATGAGGAGCGGCTCGAGGGCGCGCGCCGCGGTCCGCAGGATGATCGAGTTCACCGCCCGCCTCCCGGCTTCTCGGGCTGCAGGCGCAGCAGCGCGTAGACGCCCACCCCGGCAAGCGCCAGCACGCTGATCTCCCCGAGCGTATCGAGCCCGCGGAAGTCCACGAGGATGACGTTGACGACGTTGCGGCCGTGCCCCTCGGCGAAGCTTCGCTCGAGGAAGAACCGCGATATCGGTTCGCTGTGCCGGGTGGTCGTCGACAGGAGCACGAGGGCGGCCATGAGCACGCCGGCACTGCCCGCCACGAGCGCGTCGCGCCAGCGGCCGCGATCGGTCACCTGAAAGTGCGCCGACGGCACGTTCTGCAGCGCGAGCAGGAAGAGGATCACGGTGAGCGTTTCGATCACGAACTGCGTCATGGCGAGATCGGGCGCGCCGAAGCTCACGAAGAGGAGCGCCACGCTGTAGCCGACGATCCCGAGCGCGGCGATGGCCCCGATGCGCGAGTACGAGCGGACGGCCGCCGCCGTGCTGAAGAGGATCAAGCCAAGGAGCACCGCCTCGTGCACCGCGATCGCGGGAAGGGCGAGCGCGGGGAGCGTGCCAAAGATCACGAGCGTGGATCCGACGAGCAATACGGTGACCGTGATCGTGATCAGGAGGTAGTGGCGTAGATACCCGTTCTGGAGCGCCGCGGTCTGCCGCGCGGCGACGGTGGCAAGGGCGCCGAGCGCAGCCCAGTACGCGCGCTCCGGACCGGGCAGGCGCCTCTCCTCCGATCGCGGCGCGCGCCACCGCCACGCGAGGAGTGCGCCTCCGGCAAGCGAGGCGACGCTCAGGAGGAGCGCGAGCGTGAGCCCGTGCCACAGGTGGAGCGGTGGCTGCGAG
>JBOGIW010000499.1:0-7891 GCA_050748045.1 Vicinamibacterales bacterium
CCTCCTCCCCCGCGTCGTCGTCATCCTCCGGCTCGGGCAAGCCGACCGGGGGCGCGGGCGGCGCCACCGACGAGGGCAGCGGCGGCATCGCGGCGGGGACGGCGGCCATGCCGGCACCCGGCACGCCGACCGTCGCATAGTGCGCGACCGGCCGCGGCCTGTTGATCTCTCGCACGACCATCGACTCGTCCTGCAGGATGACGAAGCGCTTGATCATGTTCTCGAGCTCCCGCACGTTGCCGGGCCACTCGTAGGTGAGAAACATCTGGCGCAGCTCCGGCGAGAGCGGCCGGACGGGACGGTTGTACCGCTGCGAGTACTTCGCGATGAAGAAATCCGTGAGCTGCAGAATCTCGTCGCGCCGCTCGCGAAGGGCCGGCACGGTCGCTTCGATCACCTTCAGCCGGTAATAGAGATCCTCGCGGAAGTCGCCTTTCAGCATCATCTGCTCGAGATCGCGGTTGGTGGCCGCGACCACCCGCACGTCGATGGTGATCCGCTTGTTGCTCCCGAGCTTCGTGAACTCCGCGTCCTGGAGCACGTGGAGCAGCTTCGCCTGGAGCGGCGGCTTCATCTCGCCGATCTCGTCGAGGAGGATCGTGCCGGAACTGGCCTGTTCGAACTTGCCGATGCGTGTCGTGGCCGCGCCGGTGAAGGCGCCCTTCTCGTGGCCGAAGAGCTCGCTCTCGAGCAGCTCCGCCGGCAGCGCGGCGCAGTTGACTTTGACGAATGGCTTCTGCCGGCGCGTGGACCGCTGGTGGATCGCACGCGCCACCAGCTCCTTGCCGACGCCGCTCTCGCCCCGAATCAGGACCGTCACGTCGCTGTCGGCCACCTGCTCGATGATCATCGCGACGTGCCGCATCGCGGGGCTGTCGCCCCAGCCGATGAACGCCTCGTCCTGATCCACGCTCAGTTGCCGCCGGAGGTCGCTCAGCTCGCTGACCAGGCGGTTCCGCTCGATGGCCTGCTTGATCGCCGCGTCGAGCGCAATCTCCCCGAGCCCCTCGGGATCCCCGGGCTTCACCACGTAGTCCGCCGCACCCAGGCGCACGGCCTCGACGATGATGTTGGCCTGCTCGCGGCCCGAGAGCATGATGACCTGCAGCTCGGGCCTCGCGCTCTTGAGCGCCTTCAGCGTCTGGAGGCCGTCCATGCCGGGCATGGCGACGTCGAGCAGGACGATGTCCGGCGGCTCACCCTGCCGGATGGCCGCGACGACCTCGTCGCCTCGCGTGTAGGACCGCGCTTCGTATCCGCGCAGCGCCAGGAACGTCCGCAGGTACCCCGCGAACCCGGAGTCGTCATCCACCACGGCGATCGACGCACGCCGTTCTTCCATTACTGCCCCCGCAGGGCTCGCATCAGCCAGTATCGTCATCGGTGTGTATCGGGATTCGTCGTGGAGCCGCTGCCGCAGCCGCGGCTCGTCGTCCTATGCCTCGAGCGGAATCCGCAGCGCAGACCCTGCCCGAGACCCCTTGCCCGGCGCCGACCAGACCGTCCCTCCGTGGGCTTCGACCACGCGCCGCGCCACGGGGAGCGCGAGACCGTGGCCGCCACGCCATTCATCGAACGGCCCGCCGTTCGCCGCCAACTGGGCCAGCGTCCGCACCGTCGCTTCATCGCCGATCGCCACCACGGCCGCCGGCTGCGTGTCGCCGACGAGCGAGCACTCGGCGATGATGACTCCCGGCTCGCCGCGCTCGCGCAGCGACGCACGAACGAGGGCGCTGAGGGCTGCTTCGAGACGCGAGCGATCGCCCACGACTTCGAGCGGTCGATCGACGCCGCGAACCTCGAGGCGCACGCCGCGGTCGAGACCGTCATGCATATGGCTGGCCAGCCCCGCAACGAGGGCCGCGAGATCGAACCGTTCGCGCCCCAGCGCCAGGTCGCCGGATTCGAGCCGTCCCAGCTCGCTCATTTCCGTCACCAGCGCGCCGATGCGACCGCACGATCGCTCCGCTTCTTCCAGCATCTTTCGTTGTTTCCCGGAGAGCGGCCCGCCCTGCTCCTTCAGCAGCATCCGGAGGTAGCCCGCGACGACGGTGACCGGTGTCCGGAGCTCATGCACCGCCAGCGACAGTGCACGGGGCAGGGAGCTGTGTTCGGCCGTCATACAGTCGCTCGACAATTCAGAACGCCACACGCCTGACCGGTCAGGCTACCACGCTGAACGCGCGATCGGAACCTCGGCCGTGATCTCAGCGGAAGCGAGGGATCGCAGCGGAAGCGAATTGCCGTCAAACGGCAACGGGCCGGTCGCCGCGTCAACCGTCAGAACAAGAGATCGACGCGAACGCCTTATTTTGGTTCGTGGCACATGGCTTGAACTGTGCCGGCAATCTGAACCCTGGAGCGGACGTAATGAGCGGGATGCGGCAAGTGATGACCACGGCGGGGCTTCTGAGCCTGGCCCTACTGCCGATGGGGGGGGCTGCCTCGCCCAAGGCCGCCCCCTCCGGGCTCGACAAGCCGATGCCGGTGGCTATTGCTCAGCCGCGCAGCGCGATCCCGGGGACACGCGCGCTCGATCCGATCCTGCCGGAGTCCGCGATGCTCGTGCTCGTCGGCTCGGCGCTTTTCGGTCTCGCCGCCGTCGTCAGGAAGAACACCTAGTAATCGGGGGCGTGGCGGCACCTGCGGGTCCAGGATCTCCTGGAGCTGCATCTCGAGCTCGACGATCGAATCCGGATGGCTGTAGCGTCGCAGCTCCATCGGCAGGCGACTCGGACCAAGGTTCGGCCCGCCGGCGGCCGACATCACGACCGGGTACAGCCGAAGCGCGATGCCGCACGCCAGCGGTGTGATGTGCTGCGGCTTGCCTTTGGGAAACGCAAAGAACTCCACCGGGTGGCCGAGCTGCTCCTGGAGTTCCCGCCGGGAGTCCCCGATCTCACGGACGAGCGCGGCGTCATCCGTCGTGCCGCAGTTGAAGTGCGTGCGCGTGTGGCTGGCAATCGTCACGCCGTGCCGATCGAGATAGCGCACCTCCTCCCACCCCATCGACGGAAACCCTCGTTCGCCCCGGGCCACGTCGTGATCCAGCTCGCTGCGATCGGTCACGTGCTGCGTGCAGACGCAGATCGTGACCGGGACGCGTTGGATCTCCGCGATGGCACGGAGTCCCGTGAAGTTCTCCGCATAGCCGTCGTCGAAGGTCAGCACCACCGTCGGCTCGGAGACCTCGTCTCGCCGAAGCAGCGCCACCGCCTCCGGCAGCGACACGATCCGGTAGTGCCGCTTCAGGTACCGGACCTGCCGGGCGAGCGCGGCGGTGGGAAGCGCCATGCGCTTCTCCCGATCGCACGTGAGGTGGTGGTACAGGACGATCACGGGACAGCGCCCGGCGCGGCGGCGCCGATGATTCCTGAGTGCGACGAGCGGCAGCAGCACGGCGCGTGCGAGGCGCTTCGGCAGCGAGCGCGTGTAGACCGGACGCCACTGCCGGCGCGAGGCACGGATGCGCCGCTCGATCGCGAATTTCCGGTGCGGCTGATACCCCTTGTAGACGGTGCCGCCGGCAGGCTGCGGGCGCTCGACGCTCCGCCCGAGCGCTTCGTCGCGCAGCACGTCGACGAGGAGGTCCACGCCGATGACATCCGCCTTGAGCTGCACGCTCTCGAGCGTGTCGAGCGGCTCGATCGGAAACGTCCGCTCACCGAGGATGGCGCCGGCGTCGACCTCCCGGACGACGCGATGCACGGTGACGGTCTGCTCGGTCCGGCCGTCGCGGAGCTCCCACAGTCCGGGAGCCCCGCTGCCACGGTACTCCGGCACTTTGTGCTTGTGGATGTTGATCGATCCGCGCGCGGGGATCGTGAACAGCTCCGGCCGCAGGATGCGTGTGCCGTAGATCAGGCCAAGGTCCGGCGCGAGGCGCCGCATGCAGTCGAGGCTCGCCGTGTCGTGCAGGTCGCGCGTGACGTGGAACTCGACCCCGCGGGCTCGCCAGGCGTCGGCGAGCGCGGCCAGCGTCAGCGCGGGACCGTTCGGATCCCGCGGGGCTGCGTGCACGACGCGAAGGGCGCGGTCGAGCGTGCCGCACGCCGCCGCTGCCACCGCCCTCGCCGCCCGGTGGCCCACATAGCGGACGAAGTCCGGATCGCGGAGCAGGCGGAGGAAGCGGGTCGCGCGTGTGGCCGTCGGGAGCGCCGGACGTCCCGTTTCATAGAGGACGCCCGCCACGGAAACCTCGGGTAGATCGATCTCGAGTCGCCACAGCAGGTGCTGCAGCATGTCGGGGGCGATCGACGAGTAGATGACGAGCCTCACGCCGCGTTTCCCGAAGTCAGCGGCAGCGTCGCCCCGGCATGGCGTCCGGTCAACTCCTCCATGTACAGCGCCTCGAACTCGTTCACCATCCGATCGAAGGAATAGCGCATCTCGATCGTCTGCCTGGCGGCGTCGGCAAGCGCGGCCGCCTCGCCGGGCCGGTCGATCAGATGGAGCAGGGCGCTTGCCAGCGCCTCGTCGTTTCCGGCCGGCACGAGCCGCCCGTTCCGCCCGTCCTCGATGATCTCCGGGATGCCGCCGACGTCGGTCGCGACGACCGGAAGCCTTGCCGCCATCGCTTCGATGACGCCGTTCGGCGACGCCTCCATGAACGACGGAAACGCGAACAGGTCGCTGTCCAGGAGCTGTGCCGGCACGTCGGGGCGCTGGCCGAGAAAGACGACGGCGGCGCTGACCCCGAGATCGCCGCCAAGGCGTTCGAGCGCCGGTTTCAGCACGCCGTCACCAATCAACCGGAGCTGGACATCGGGGACGCGGGCACGCACGCGCGCGAACGCGCGAAGCAGCACCTCGTGACCCTTCCCGTTCCTGAGGTTGGCCACCGTGGTGATCACGCGGCGCCGATCGCGGCGAGGCGCGGGCTCGAACGCGGCGAGGTCGATCCCGTTGGCGATCGTTCGTATCTTCCAGCCCGGCACGCGCTCGCGGCCGAGGCAGGCCGCCGCGGCGCCGGAGTTGGCGACGACGCGGTGTGCGAACCGGTACGCCAGCCGCTGCAGCGAGAGAAGGCCCGGTGTGCCCGCGGGATTGACGATCCCGCGCCGGCTGCCGATTCGCACCGGCACGCGCGCCATCGCCGCGGCGGGCAGCGCGAAGATGTTCGCGTAGAGGTCGCACGCCTGCACGATGGCGATCTCGCGATCGCGGCACCACCGCGCGAAGCGCGCCATGAGCCCGACGGCCGGCGGTCTCCAGAACGAGCGCAATGGGAACTCGATCGCCTCGCCGGCGGCGCGTTCGACCTCCGGCAGCCACAGTCCCTGCCGGCGAAGGCAGACCGGATACACGGTGAACCGCCCGCGATCGAGACGGCAGACGAGCTCACTCATCTGCCGCTCCGTGCCGCCGGGATCGAAGCTCGACAGCACGATGGCGATCGGCACCGGATGCTGCGCCGACCGGGACCGGTGGACGGGCGCCGCATCGACGCTGGCTCGGCCGAGCTTCGCCGAGGGCCGTGTGCCCGTGGCGACGGCCGAGCGCCGCACCGAGCGGTACGCGCCGAGCCACAAGGTCCGCACCGCGCTCCATTCGTACGCGCGGCACGACTCGTACGCGGCGGCGGCGAGCTGGCGCGCATACTCGGGCCGCTCCAGGAGCGTCATCACCTGGCGCGCCACGGCTTCGTCGTCGTCATCCGGCGCGAGCAGGCCGTGCACGCCGCCGGTGAGGATGGCCGGGACCCCGCCGACGCCCGTTGCGACCACCGGCAGGCCGCTCGCGAACGCCTCGATCACCGAGCCCGGCATGTTGTCGATCGACGGCGTCTGGACGTAGATGTCGGCCGCGGCGTAATGAGCCGCCATCCCGTCGGGCGGCACGCGCCCGGCGAACGTCACGTGCCGCAGACCCAGCGTGACGGCCAGCGCGCGGAGCGCGTCCCCATGCGACCCGTCGCCGACGAGCGTGAGCGACGCGCCGGGGTACCGTGCCTGCACGCGTGCGAACGCCCGCAGCGTGCACGCCACGTTGTACAGCGGCTCGAAGTTGCGCGTCGAGAGCAGGCGCGGTCGCAGCGGATCCCGCACGCGATACGTGAACTCCTGAAGGTCGATCGTGTTCGCGACGATCGTCGACGGGATGCCGAACGACCCGAAGACCTCCTGCAGGAAGCGGGACGGGACGACGTTCAGGTCCACGCCCCGGAGCGTCCGGCGCGCGAAGGCCGATCGCCGGAGATGATCGGGGGCTTCGCCGCTCCGGTAGTTCAGGATGACCGGCTTTCGCAGTGCCCTGGCGGTGACGATGGCCGGCAGCGGCGCCAGCAGGAACGACGTGTACGACGCCGAGAACACGTGCGCGACGTCGGCTCGCCGAAGCTGGCGGACGAGGAGCGGCCAGTACGACACCTGCGTCACCAGCGTGCGGAGGTAGGGGACGCGCAACAGTCGATCGAACGGCGCCGGCGGCTTCGGATTGATGGGCACCAGCCACGCGTCGACCTCGGGATCGCCCGCCCACCGGTCGAGCAGGCGCTGCGCCTGCACGGCCTGTCCTCCGAGGATCCCGAGCGACGGCGCGGCCATCGCGACGCGAAGGCGCTCGCTTCCGGGTTGTGAGGGTACGGCTGTCATACTGGTTGAGCTCGTCCTGCCGCATCCGCGCGGCTGCAAGGGCTAGGCCCGCCGATGATCGGCGACTCGGCCGTGGCCGCACGTCACCTGGGCATTCCGTTACCCAAAAGAGGGTCAGGCGTTCCGGCGCGGCAAGAAACGGGAGCGCCGGAGGCCCCGTAGCCGGTAGGCGAAGAGCGCTGCCGGCGGCGCGTGCCTGGCCAGCCAGGCGGTCACGCCGACCAGCGTGCCCGCGCCACGTCCGTGCAGTGCGCGCAGGCGGTCGGCCGCGGTCTTGTAGTCGCCGCGCTCGAGCGCCTGCTTGCCCTCGACGAGCAGCAGCTCCTGCTCGAAGCGCGCGATCTGCCGGTCCAGCGCTTCCCGTGCCGGCGATCCCGCCGGACACGCCGCTCGCGTCTTGTCGTAGGTATGCAGGATCCCTCGCAGCATCCGCGCGCTGTCCGTTGACAGGCTGCCCGCGTGCCGTCGATACAGCGCAAGCGGGCGCGTCGTGACCCGGAATACGAAGCCGGCGAGCGCGGCACGGATCCAGAAGTCGTAGTCCTCGCTCGTCCACTGGGAATCATCCAGCCCGCCGATTTCGTCGAACACCTGCCGGCGGAAGACCGTCATGATGAAGACGGCCGAATCGTTCTCGATGATGTGCTCGAGCGTGAGGACGGGATAGCCATCGGCGGGCCGCCGCCGGGTCCGTCCGCTCAGCGGCCCGCCGAGGTAGTAGGCGGTGCCGGTCACCAGCGCCGTTTCGGGATGTTGCGCGAAAACGCCGAGCTGGTGCTCGAGAAACCCCGGCAGCCATTGATCGTCGCTGTCGAGGAAGGTGAAGAAGGCGCCGCGCGCGGCACGCATCGCACGGTTTCGGGCCGACGAGGGGCCCAGGTTGGCTTGTTTGAGCAGGCGAATCCGGCCGTCGCGTGCGGCATAGCGCTCAACGATGGCGACCGTCCCGTCCGTGGAGCCATCGTCGACCACGAGCAGCTCCCAGTGGGTCACGGTCTGGTTCCGGACCGAGTCGATCGTCTCGGGGAGAAACCGCGCGGCGTTGTACGCCGGCGTGATGACGCTCACTCGGGGTTTCGAGGCGTTTGGGGGGACGCGCATCATCGGCCGAACGCTGATCAAGCGCGATGCCAGGCTGAGCCGAAAGCCCGAAACTCGACGGAGCCGAATCCCGAACTCGACGGTAGAATCCAAACGTGGTATCAGGGCATCCTAGAAATGCACCCGGTAGACCGCCATGATCATCAAGAACGCGCCTGACGTCCGCTCCTCCGAGATCACGCCGACATCGCTGTACC
>JBOGIW010000500.1:0-1620 GCA_050748045.1 Vicinamibacterales bacterium
GGACCGCGCGCGGCGCAGTCCGGTGATCGCGCGGCTCGGAATGCAGTACCAACGTAAGGCATCGCACGCGACGGCTCGCGGCGCGCGTGGCGCATCAGACACTCTGGAGTTCCATACTGATCGTTCCCTGCACACGAATGCAAGCTCAGGAAGATCTCGGGCTCGATCATCGAGGCGCCTCGCCGTCATAATCCGCGCGCAACAGAGAGGACCGAGCACGGTCGGAGGTCCAGATGCCCTTCCACAAGACGACCCGAGATACCGCCGTTCACCTCCACGACACACCTCGCGTCCTCCTGATCCAGCAGGACCGTACCATTGCGGACACGTTCACGGCCGCTCTGTCATCGCTGGACGTGGAGAGCTCGTGGGCGCAAAGCGGCCTCGAAGGGCTCGCAAGAGCGCGCCTGACGCGATTCGATCTGCTGTTCGTCGATCTCGAGCTGCCGGACATTCCGGGCCTCGCCGTGATCAACGCGGTGAGGGCCACCGACGAGCGCGCCCGCTTCGTCATCGTGAGCGGCTCGCTGCCGGCGGGGTTGATTCGCGACGCGCTCGACTGGGGTGCGCTGGGAGTGCTCGTCAAGCCGTTCAGCGAGAGCGAAGTGATCTCGGCGGTCCGCCGGGCGTTCCGATTCAACGGATCGCCCACCGGCGACGCGGGCGAGGCGGGCCTCGTCTCCTCGTCGAATGCCGCGGTGCCGTGGTCGGTCCAGTCCGGGCCCGGCTCCGTCGCCGAGCGGTGGGCCGGGCTCATCCTGAAGACCATCTACGCGGACGTCGACCCGAAGACGATCGGTGTCTGGGCCCGCTCGATCGGCGTGAGCCGTTCCACGCTGTGCGAATGCTGCAGGCTGATGCACGTGTCGCCGCACGACGCGCGCGATTTCGCGCGCCTCATGCGCGCCGTGTACCGCTCCGGGCGGAGCTGGCAGCCCGAGGCGCTGCTGGACCTGGCGGATGCGCGCACGCTGAAGAAGTTGCTGGCCCGCGCCGGCCTCAGCGGCGCGTCCGCGAAGCCGCCGTCCACGCGCGAGTTCCTCGATCGCCAGAAGTGGATTCCGAGGAGCAATCCCGGGCTCGCGACGCTCCGCGCGGTGCTCCTCGGGGAGCACGAGTCGGATGCGCCGCTCGACCGGATGCCGTCCGCCTGGTGAGCCCTCCCGGGCGCCGCGACCGGCGGCCGGCCCCACTCGATCCACGCCAGTTGCAGATCGGTCCTGGCGTTCGGCACTGCGTTGGCGCAGGTTTCGGATCCGGATGCCGTCACACGGCGCGCGCGTTCGCTCGCTCGGTCCGGCGAGTGCACACGGGGCGCGTGCGGCGGCTCGAATGGCACCCTCGAAACCACACGTGACGTGGCACCAAGCGATAGCGAAACTCCTGGTGCGCGTACCGCACGAGGTTCCGAAGCGGTAAGCTGAAACCCGTCTCAATCGTTCGCGCGACCGGCCACCTCGAGCCAGTCCAGTCCCTGTTCCATTTGGTGAATCCGTCGTCGCCAATCTCCTTCTTGGCGCGCATGGTGAGCCCTTCTTGCCGGGTAACGCCGAAATTCTCAGAAATCGGCGCGAATTGAGGTGGCGGAGAGGGTGGGATTCGTGCCCGCTCGCAACGAGC
>JBOGIW010000501.1:0-24418 GCA_050748045.1 Vicinamibacterales bacterium
TCGCCATCGTTCATGCGCGGACCACGTTCACGCTGCCGGACCGGCGGAACGGGGAAGGGCGCTACACGGACGTGTGGGCGCGCCGCGACGGGCGATGGCTGGCGGTGGCCGCGCACGTCACGCGGAAGTAAGGACCCTGGTCGGAATAAGGTGGCCACCTTGGCCGCCGATGCATCCCGCCGGGCTGCGTTGCTCGTCGCTTGCATACTCCCGGTATGCGCGCTCGTCGCGCCTTGCCGGGCGGCCCTCGACGCCCAAGCTGACCACTTTATTCTGATCAGGGTCCTAAGGGGACGCTTCCCGAACCTCGCAGCAAGCCCGACCGGCGTGCAATCGGTCTGGAGCGGGCTCGATTGAGCCCACGGTGGCCGGTGCCGGTCGGGCTTGGGATTTTCCTCAGCACACACGCGGGTATGATGGACGCGTGAAGAGTCGCCGTGCACGCCGCGTCGTCGCGGCGTGCCTGCTGGCGCTGTCGACCGCAGGCGGCGTGCGTGCGTTCATGGCGCAGACGCCCGCTCCCGTTGTGTACGTCATCCCGATCGAGGGCATGATTGACCTCGGCCTGGCGCCGTTTCTGTCGCGCACGATCCGAGAGGCCGAGGCGGCGGGCGCTGCCGCCGTGATGCTCGACATCAATACCTTCGGCGGTCAGGTGGATGCGGCGGTCGCGATGCGCGACACGCTGATCACCGCGCCGATCCGGACCATCGCCTTCGTGAACCCGCGCGCCATTTCCGCCGGCGCGCTGATCGCGCTCGCCTGCGAGACGCTGATCATGACCACGGGAGGCACGATCGGCGCCGCCACACCGGTGATTGCCGGGGGCGGCGAAACGCAGCCGGCGGACGAAAAGACGGTCTCCTACCTGCGCTCCGAGTTTCGTGCGACCGCCGAGACCCGGCATCGGCCGCCGGAGCTTGCCGAAGCGATGGTGGACACCGACGTGGAGATCGCGGGAGTCATCGCCAGGGGCAAGCTGCTCACGCTCACGACGTCTCAGGCGCTCGAGCACAAGGTCGCCGATCTGACCGCGGATACGCTGGAGGCCGCGCTGGCAACCGCCGGGTTGCCGGACGCGGAGGTGCGCGTCGCGCGGCAAACATGGGCCGAAACCCTCGTGCGGTTCCTGACGCATCCGATCGCAAGCTCGTTGCTCATGACCATCGGACTCCTGGGGCTGCTGGTGGAGATCCGAACCCCGGGCTTCGCGGTGCCGGGCACGATTGGCCTGATCTCGCTCGGGCTGTTCTTCTGGGGGCACTGGATTGTCCAGCTGGCCGGCTGGGAGGAGTTGCTGCTCATCTCACTCGGGGCGCTGCTGCTCGCGCTGGAAGTCTTCGTCATTCCCGGAGTCACCGTGGCAGGCATCGCGGGAATCCTCGCGCTCGTGGCCGGGCTCGGCATGACGGTGGTCGGCGCGGGCGCCACGGTGTCGGTGGTCGTCACCGCGCTCGGACGCGTCGCGATTGCGGTCCTGCTTGCCATAGCGGGGGCCTTTGCCTTCGTTCGCGTCCTGCCCACGTTGCCGTTTGGGCGGCGGCTCGTGCTCGAGAGCGGCATGCCGGCTTATCGCGGCTACGTCTCGGCGCCGGACAGCGATCGACGGTGGCTGGGACGAACCGGCACGGCGCTCTCGCCGCTGCGACCGGCAGGGATTGCCGATTTCGACGGAAACCGCGTCGATGTAGTGTCGGATGGCGACTTCATCGATGCCGGAACCACCATTGTGGTGACTCGCGTGGACGGCAACCGGATCGTCGTCCGGCAGTCGACGCCGCGCCAGGAGGACACAGATGCCTGATCTCGATCCCACGGCGATCGGCGCCATCGGCCTGCTCATTCCGGCGGTCGTGCTGCTGAGCGTGGTGCTGTACCTCGTTCCGGTTCCGCTGTGGATTGCCGCCTGGTCGTCGGGTGCCTATGTGGGGCTGCTCACACTGGTGGGCATGCGACTGCGCCGCGTGCCTCCGGCGACGATCGTGACGGCCCGGATCAGCGCCGTCAAGGCGGGCCTCCAGGGAGTGTCCGTCGACGACCTCGAAGCGCATTACCTGGCTGGCGGCAACGTCGTCCGCGTCGTCAACGCGCTCATCTCAGCCGACAAGGCGAACATCGAGATGCCCTTCAAGCGCGCCGCCGCAATCGACCTCGCGGGGCGCGACGTGTTGGAGGCCGTCAAGATGTCCGTGATCCCGAAGGTGATCGAGACGGCACGGGTGGCCGCGGTGGCCAAGGACGGGATCCAGCTGATTGCCGTCTCGCGAGTGACCGTTCGGACCAATATCGACCGCCTGGTCGGCGGCGCCGGCGAGGAAACGATCATCGCGCGCGTCGGCGAAGGCATGGTGAGCACCATCGGCTCGGCCGCGACGCACAAGGACGTGCTCGAGAACCCTGATCACATTTCAAAGAACATCCTCACTCGTGGCCTGGACGCGGGCACGGCATACGAGATCCTGTCGATCGACATTGCGGATGTCGACGTCGGTGAGAACATCGGCGCCAAGCTTCAGATCGATCAGGCGAACGCGGACAAGCAAATCGCGCAGGCGAAGGCGGAAGAGCGCAGGGCGATGGCCGTCGCGCTCGAGCAGGAAATGCGCGCGCGGGTGGTCGAGGCGGAGGCGGAAGTTCCGCGGGCCATGGCGGAGGCATTCCGACAGGGCAACCTCGGAATCATGGACTACTACCGCATGAAGAACATACAGGCGGACTCCTCGATGCGGGAGTCGATCGCCGAAGGTGGCAGCGGCGAACCCGGTCCGCCAGCCCGCTGACCGCCGCCGGTCTCATCCTTCCTGGTGGAGCCCTGCACGTGTCGTTCGAGATACTGCTGCTGCTTGCCGTGTTCGTGTTGCTGCCGCTGATTCGAGGGTTGTTGCGCCCGGCGCAGGAGCGGGCCGAGCAGGGACCCGCACCTCCCGCCCGATCATCCGCGGATGCGGCCCGGGCGCGGACGTCGGAGGTCCCACCGTCCCCGGCGCGTGCGCCGCGCCCGCCCATGCCGTCACCTCCACGACCTGCCGGAGCGGCGCGTCCCACGGTACCGGACGCACCGATCCCGCGTGAGCGCAGACCCATGCCCACCCGGCCCGCCACGAGCCGAAGGGACTCGGCCGACCGCCGCAGCACCCGCCGGCGTACGGCGATCGCAGGCCTCGGCAACCCGCTGGACCTGCGCCGGGCAATCGTGCAGATGACGATTCTCGGACCGTGTCGGGCGGTGAGTCCCTATCGCTGGCCACCTGGGAATTGATCCAGAGAGCGACCTCGCGATTGGCACCCGCAGGGCCGTCACACGGCCCGAGCCGCTTGACGTCGTTCGATAGGTTGTCGTGGGCGCCGGAGGTTCAAGCACCGGCGGCCAGAAGCCCGTTGGCTCGTGTCATCGAGCGAGCAATTGATCGAGCTGACCGAGCCGGTCGTTGCTGCCGAGCAGGGCGAGGACGTCTCCGTGCCGAATCGGCTCGTCCGCCGCGGGCGCAATGTTCGTCACGACCGTGCCGGACTCGCCGGACGGCCGCTTGATGGCGATCAAGGTCAGCCCGAGCCGTTGTCGCAGCTCGAGCTGTTTCAGTGTGCGTCCCACGAAGGCATCCGGGGCGGGCACTTCCACGATGCTGAAGTCCCTGGAGAGCTCGATGTAGTCGATGACGTTCGGCATCACGAGGCTGTGCGCCACGCGGATCGCCATTTCGCGCTCCGGAAAGATCACGCGTGACACGCCCAGCTTCTCCAGGATCCGGCCGTGCAGCGGCGTCACGGCCTTGGCGACGATTGACTGGATCCCGAGCTCGCGCAACTGCATCACGACGAGCAGGCTCGATTCGATGTTCTCGCCGATCGACACGACCGCCACGTCCACGTCCTGAATCCCGGCGGCCCGAAGCGCCCGTTCGTCCGTGGCGTCGATCTGGAGGGCGTGGGTGATGACGTCGGCCAGGTGCTGCACCCGCGACTCGTCGCCGTCCACGCCAATGACGTCATGGCCGAGCTCCGCCAGGGTCATGGCCATCGCCGACCCAAACCGGCCCAACCCGATCACCCCGAACTGCTTCCGCTGCACGTCGACCTCCCCGGATCATCCGATCAGGAACTTCCCCTCGGGGTGACGGACGCGCGGAGGATGCCCGCCGCGCGCGATCGCGACGGCGAGCGTCAGCGGTCCGATCCGCCCCATGAACATCATGACGGCGACGAGCATCTTCCCGGCGTTCGAAAAGTGGCCGGCCAGGCTCACCGGCGCGCCGCCTTCGCCCATCGAGAGACCGACGGTTCCGAAGGCGCTGGTCGTTTCGAAGAGCGTCGGCAGGAGCTGGCGTTCCTCGATGACCAGGAGCAGCCCGGCCACGACGTTCAGCGCGAGAAACCCGATCAGGCAAATCGAGAACGCGCGCGCGACGAGCGGCGGCGTGATCCGCCGGCGCAGGAGCGTCGGCTCGGCCGCTCCGCGCACCATTGCCCAGATCACCGCGACGGTAATGCTGAACGTGCTGATCTTGACGCCGCCTGCGGTGCCACCCGGCGCTCCGCCGATGAACATCAGGATGGTCAGGAGAAACAGGCTTCCCGGCAGCATCGCGCCAATGTCCAGGGTGTTGAAGCCGGCCGTCCGGGGCGTGACCGCCTGGAAGTACGCTGCCAAAAGCGCATCGCCTGCACCGAGCGCGCCGAGCGTGCGCGGGTTGTTGCGTTCGATGAGCCAGACGGCGCCCGTCGTCACCACGATCAGCACGGCGGTCAGGGTCACGACGAGCCGCGTGTGCGTCGAGAAGCGCCGATACTGCCGCACCCTGCCTATCTCTCTCAGGACGACGAAGCCGAGGCCTCCGCTGATCACCAGGGTCGTGATCACGATGTTCACGAGCCAGTCGGCGCGAAACCGCATCAGGCTGTCGGAGAACAAGGCGAATCCCGCGTTGTTGAACGCGGAGACGGAGTGAAACAGACCGTAGTAGGCGGCCTGCGCGAGACCGTACTCGCTCGTCCATGTCGCCGTGAGCACGGCGGCGCCCGTGAGCTCGAACACGAGGGTCAGCTTCAGCACGGTCAGGACGAAACGTGCCAGCCCCTCCATCGATTGCACGTTGAGCGCCTCCTGGAGCGTCAGACGCTCATGGACGGTCAGTTGCCGCCCCAGGGCGACGCCCACGACCGTGGTAATCGCCATGTAGCCGAGGCCGCCGACTTGAATCAGAACCAGCACGACGAGCTGCCCGAAGAGCGAGAGGTCGTTCGGTGTGTCAACCACGATGAGCCCCGTGACGCAGACGGCGGACGTGGCCGTGAACAAGGCATCGAGCGCGCTCAGCGGCTCGCGCGTGGCCGCGACGGGCAGCCGCAGGAGCACCGTGCCCACCACGATCAGCGCGGCGAACGTGAGGACGAGCACCTGGGCCGGCGAGAATTGGCGGCGGGCTCGCGCAGACGATGCCGCCGATGCGGGCGACGATCGTCCGCGCGTCATGAGCATCCGGACGGCCACGGCCCCGTGGACGATCGGCGATTCCGCGCGGGGAGCTCACGCACTGTGGTTGCGAGCTATCGGCCAACTGCCGCTCGAGCTCGTCGACCGCGACAGCTCGAGGATCGGGCGGGCGGCTTGCCCGTCAACGCCTGAAGACAACGCGACGAGCCACTGACCGCCGGAGGTGTTCGGCTGCTCGCGATCGTACCACTCCCTGGCCGCGGCGATGATCTCCGGCCGCGTCGGGAGCGGCTGCCACTGTCGATGGCTTCCGGTGACCACGGACGCTAGTATTCCACATCGACGCAGACAATTCGCGCCCAAGTCGACGATCCCACATCTCGATTTCTGGCCGCACCCGTAAGCGTTATCGCACCACCCGATCGGCAGCGGCCTCACCGGCCCGCACTCCGGTCAACACGCCGATGCCACCCCATTCGCGTCGCGCGTTGAACTCGCGCTTGTCGCCTTCGAGGGCGCTCCAGAGCCGCGCGACGCCGACGTTCTGCGCGCGGTGAAACGCGGTGTCGTTGATGTCGTGAAACGCGATCGCGCCGGACGGCGAGACAAACCGGCTGTACAACTCGAAATCGGCCTTGACGGCCTCGTAGGTGTGATCGCCATCGATGAACAGGAGGTCCAGACGGTCGGCCCCGAGGACCGCCGCCACCTGACTCCGCACCTCATCGCTCGCCGAGATGCCCGCCACGAGGTGCACGCCCGGCGCCCACCCCCGCATCATCCGATCGCGGCGGTACCGCGTCATGCGGTTGGCCTGGGGTTCACCGCCGTAGATCCCGCCCGGCAGATCGACCGACACCTTCTTGCCCCGGGGATCGGCCAGCCGGCACCAGATGTAGAAGCTGCCGCCGGCGGCGGCGCCGATCTCCAGCACGTGCCGGAGCGGCCGCGCCGCGAGGTAGGTCGCCAGCTCCAGGATCTCTTCGCGGATCTGCTGCAGGCCGATGGCAAACGCCTCGTCCACGATCTCAACCACGCGCGGGGTCATGACAGGAGGCTGAAGATGCGCTCGACCTGCCGCCCCAGGACCTCGCGGTCCGGGAGGCGGTCGCGCGCCGACGAGTACCACTCGACGATGTCGTGCCGGCCGAGACTCCGGTACTTCTCGATCTCGAACTCGAGCAGACCGAAGTACGACGCATACTCCGGCCCGGTGGCATGAAAGACCCTGAACCGCGTGCAGAGGAGCCCCTGCATGCCGATGCGGGCCAGGCGCTGCTTGATGCGGCCGCCGAGGAACGTATAGCGATCGAGCCTCGGCAGACCACAGCGCGCGAGCGCGCTCTTCCGATAGATCGAGAACCAGCCGTCGATAGGACCATCGTAGAGCCCCCAGCCGGCGTCAACGAGCCGATAGTGACTCATCGGCGGCCGCGCGCCGTTGGTATACGCGTCCTGCCACGTGTCGGCCGTCAGCATCCCGACGCGGGGGAACTTCGCGAAGACCTCGGCGGCCGTCTCGGCAATCCCCGGCGAGACGCAGATCACGTCGTCGTCGATCTGCACGACCATCTCATAGCGGCTCTCGGACAACAACCTCGCGTACGCGCGCATCCCGATGTTGTCGGGACTCTGCCCCACGACCCGAATGGGCGCGCCGGCGGCCTGCCGCCCGGCGATCCAGCCCTCGAAGCCTTCGTCGGCGACGTTGAGCCAGAGGAGCACCTCGAAGGGCGCCGACGTTTTGCCGACCAGGCTTTCGACGAGCGCGCGGGTGTACTGAGGGCGATACGCGGCGATGCAGTAGGAAATCATGCGCCGGCGAACAAGTGGGCATACCGCTCCAGCCGGAAGACGAACGTCGCCTGGTTCACGTGCCGGTACCGGACGCCTCGCCGAATGAGGCGTTCGATCAGGCGCCAGTCCCAGGCCGCCTCGGCAAAAGGCAGCGTGCCGTTGAGGTGGAGGTCGAAGAGCTCGCGCCGGAACAGCGGCTGCCCGAGGTCGATTCGCCCGAACCTCGGGATCGAGGCGTTCAGCGTGAAGCGGCCGTCATAGAGGCACGACGAGTAGGCGAACCCGATGTCGGGTTGGCGCTCGAGGACGTGGACGAGCGGCCCGAAATGACCTGGAAGGTAACCGTTGTCGTCCGACAGGAAACACACGTACCGGCCGCGGGCCAGGGACAAGCCGCAGGCCGCCGGGGTGATGCCCCAATCGTCCGCGCGTGTCCGCAAGACGGCCAGCGTCCGATCGACCGTGCCGTCCAGGTGCTCGACGAGGTCGCGAATCGATCCGAGGGACGCGACCGGCGGATAATCGGCCACGACGACGTGCTCCAGATGCCGAGCCTCGAGCGCGTTCACCGACTCCAGGCACCGCTCGAGGCAGGCCACGCGATCATAGACGGTGGTCACGATCGTGACCACCGGCCGCTCGTCCCGGGAGGCGCGATAGAGCACGTCATGAGCGGGCGGTTCCGCGCGTGGCCCGCCGACGTCGGCGGCCGTGGCGGGCCGGACGCGGAGATTCCGGATTCGAATGGTGCCGCCTTTCGTCCCCACGAAGCAGTAGCCGGATGGCAGCACACCGTCGCGCGCCGAGGCGACCACACGGCCGTTCGTGCGGACGACGATCATCTCTCCATGACAGGTCATCTGGACCGGCGCCCAGACCGCGCTCGGCAGGGACACGGGAGCGAGCACGCAGTCGTGGCGCGCCAGATACGCGCGACGGCCGGTCCCAAAGACGTGGTACGAGTTGCTCCGCGCTTCGACCGGGTCAGCCAGCCGCACCTTGGCGAGCAGTGACGCGCCGCGGTCGAGAAAGAGATCGAACGACAACACGGCGTCGGCGTACGGCGTCGTGGTCACGACGCCTTCTTCGGTTCCCGGCTGATCGTCAGGAAGCTTCGAGACGCGAATCGTGCCGTCCGGTTCGGCCAGCACGGTTGGGCCGTGCGGCCTCCACGGCTCGCCAAGGTCGAACGTGGTGAGTGAAGCGCCGATCGACGGCGCGGCCGGTGTCGCCGTCACCGGCGCCTCCGCAGGCATCGGCGCGGCCGCAGGCTGTATGTGCATAGACGTCAGTGACCGCGAGAAGGTGGCTGTGACCGGGTGGAGCCCCAGGCTGGCGCGCATCGCTGACGCGAGGCGGCTCGCGTACGTGTGGCCCGCGAGGCGCTGCGCGCAGGCGCGGCGCAGCGCGTCGAACGCGGCCGGGTCCGCCAGCAGCCGCTCGACGAGATGCACGAGCTCGTCCCGGTTGGAGAACACGGGCAGCTCCGGACAGAGCGTCGCCAGCTCGGAGCGCCATTCGGATACGACGAGGGCGCCGCAGGCCGCCGCTTCGTAGACGCGCGGGTTCATCGACGTGGCGGCCGTGCCGGCGCGATTGAAGTGATGGACGGTGCGGAAGACGTTGATGACGATGCGCGTGTCGCGATAGAGCGAGGCCGTTCGGCTCGGTGGCACGTTGCCGGCCAAGGTGCGCCGCCGGAGCTCGGGGTCGCGCCACGGTCCGCCGCCGACGTACGCAAGCAGCCCTCGCGCCGCGAGCTCGGTGAGCAGCGACTCCCGGGCCGGGTTGTAGCCCCCAACGAAACCGACCGCGTGCGGGCGACACTCCTCCACGCGAGACCAGTGCTCCCATGGGTCGTAGCACACGGGGAGATACTCGGCCGCCGCGTGGCGGTTGAGCGTGCCCGGGTCGTTCACGAACACGCGCTGAAACAGTCGTGAAAAGCGGCTCGTGTCGTCGACTTCGTACGGCTCGTCCAGCAGCCACACCGCCGTCCGGAAACGGTTGAAACGCGTTCCCCACCGCTGCGAAAACTTCCGTCCGTGCACGACGAAGAGGAGATCCGGGGAAAACGCCGCAACCTGGTCCTCCAGGGCCGCATCGTGCCACTCGGCCACGGCATGATCGACGCCGAGGTCTTCGGCGGCATGCGTGAGCCCGGTCTTGAAGACGTCCCCACAGGCGAGGAACCGGTAGTTCACGACGAAGACCCGGCGCCCCTTGAGCGCGCCCTCCGGGTCGGCCTGCAGGATGGGGGCGCGGCTGAACTCGGCCGGTGACACCTTCGGAAAGGCCGTCAGGCGGCTTCTGACGCTGAGGTTCACGATCTCGACGCCCTGCCGGGCGCAGGCTTCCCGAAGCAGCCTGTACTCGCGATCGATCTGCGTCAGCTCCGCGGCGAGATTGTGGGGGCCGGTCGGCCCGAAAAAATGGTGAGGGGTGAAATCGACGCCGATGAGCCCGATGCGCGCGGCGCCCATATGGACCGCGAGGTTGATCGCCACGTAGGGGGAGTTGCGCGTGAAGTGCAGCACGTGGGGATTGGAGAAATCGGTGCCGCCCCGCCGGCCCAGCCGGATCCGCACGATATGCGGATGCGGAATCCCGAGGTCGAGCTGCGTGAAGATCGCACGCGCGCGGCTTGCCGCAACATACTGGAACCGGTCCCCCGTGAACTGCTTCCTCGCGTTCAGCACGACGAGATAGTCTGGCGTGAACAGCCGCCCGACGTCGTTGGTGCCGATGGTCAGGAAGCGGTCCGGGGCCACGATCTCCGTCAGCGACGGCCCACAGCCGCAGACCAGGATCGTGCTGCCGGCGTGATAGCCGCGGAATCCCGCCAGGTCGGCCGGCAGCGCCCGTGTGGCGGCGCTCACCGCACGGCCTCCAGCGCACTCCACCACGATGGCTCGACGCCGCTCACGACGATCGGGATCTGCCGGATCTGCACGAGGGGCAGGCGCTCGCCCTGCAGCGAGCCGAAGAGGCTCAGATTGAGCGCGAGCAGGGCGCCGGCGGCCGAGGGGCCGATGCGTTCGTGCCATCGGCCGATTTCCGCCGCCAGATCGGCGGCAATCGTCGGCACGGGCGACCCCGAGGTCCCGAGATCGAGATCGTCGGCCAGGAGAATCGCCGACGTAGAGTACAGCGGCGCAGGCGCTGTCGGCGTCAACGCG
Organism: Vicinamibacterales bacterium; assembly: GCA_050748045.1. GTDB lineage: Bacteria > Acidobacteriota > Vicinamibacteria > Vicinamibacterales > UBA2999 > CAVYVZ01. The sequence continues at coordinate 10,408 of JBOGIW010000501.1, forward strand.
AAGAGGTAGCTCACTTCGACGCGCAACAGCGGATCGAGGCTCCGGCCGATGCCGACAATCGGGTCGAAAATCTGTTCGAGCGTCGCAGCCAGGCTGGACACGGGTTGAAGCGGTGCCACACTGGCGCGCGTGATGAGAGGAATCGCCGGCGCCGCGAACTGGATGACCGGGGTGCGGTAGACGAAAGCCTCGTTTGTCGGCGTTCCCGCCTCCTCCAGGAGGTCGGCGTTCCGGACGATCCACGCGCTGAGGCGCGCCGTCTGCCGCTCGAGCACGTCGAGCGGCGTCCAGCGCAGGGTCAGACTGCTGAAGGTCGTGCTCGGCGCGAAGCGGTCACTCAGCGTCCACCATCCCGGATTCTGCGCCGAGGGCACGGCCTGCGACCCATCGGGCTGCCAGGACTGGCCGCCGGTCGCGATCTCGGGCCAATAGCGAGGGTTCCTGCCGTCGTCGGTCCGGGCGAACAGGTGCAACTCACCCGTCACGAGACTGTCGAGCATCACAAAGAAGTGATCGACGATGATCGCGGGAGGGGGCCGCCGCAGCAGCCCGGTGTCAAGCGGCGTCCACACCTGCTCCCAGGCGCTCGTGACAGAGGCCGCTGCGCCGATGAACCGCTCGATCACGTCCTCGGCAACACCGGGCGACGCCGGGGCGGCGCTGCCGGGGAACGCCTCGGCGGCAATCGCGCCAACGTGCGGAGCGATCGAGGCGAAGACCGCCTGGAACTCCGACAGGGCGTCGAAGAGATCGTCGGTCGATCCGGACACTCGCGCGGCGAGAAGCTGACGTGCTTCCGCCGTGAGGTTGTACGTGACGTCGAAGAACAACTGGTCCTGCCGCGCCCACTTGTGCTCCACGTCCGCTTCGTAGGTCCACCGGAGCGCGTCCGCGATCTCGTGCGCGATATCCGACGGCGAGCCCGCCGGCGGAGACCCGAGCGCCGCGCCGGAGCCCGATTGCTTCGTCAGCCGCGGCGCGTCCGGGTACTGAGTCAGCGCGATCGGAATGTGCACGAGGTCGCCCGCCGTAATCGGCATCGCCAGCGGGTCGCCCGCGGGCAGAACGAACTTCAACCAGGACGAGGGGGTGTAGCCCTCATACGTCTCCGAGGTCTCGAACTCGTGCTGCAGGTAGCTGACCTGGTATTGGAGGGGAAGCGCCAGCTCCGACTGCGCGCGCGCCTGTGCGACGGAGACGTTCGTCGCGATCCACTGCGTACCGGCGGCAATCGAGAGCTCCCCCGGCGAGATCGTGAACTGGCGCGGCGTGGCCGGCGATCCGGCGGCGGCCGGCGAGCCGGCGACCGGTGGGCCGACGGCGCCGTAGAGACGCGGCGGCGCCGGCGCGGGGCTCTCGTCCCCCTCCGCGCGGCCTCCGACGGTGACCAAGGCCGGGATCTCGACGATGGTGGAGATGGTATACGCCGATCCGAGCGACGTGAGGAGGGCCTGCTCGAGCTGCGTCTGCGCGAGCATGAGATCGCCCTCGCCCTGTTGAGGCGCGAGCAGCGGCGCCACACCAGCCGCGATCGCCGTGGCGAGCCGCTGCTTGAGCGCCGTCAGCATGTTGAAATATGGCGTGCCGCTCCGCTGGTCGAGCACCGCGATGGCCACCGCGTTCGCAGGCGAGAGAAAACTGTCGAACGCTGTCGCGAACGTCTGGCCCCACGCGTCCAGGTCCACGTTGGCATGCGTCACCCCTTCGCTGGCGACCACACGCGTGATGAGCTTCGTCGAGAGCGGGCGGAGCGCGAAGTAGACGAGATCGTCGGCAAACTGCACCGAGATTCCGCCCCGCGTGCTCCACTTGACCGCCCAGAGGCCCGCCAGTCCGGACTCGTCGCCACCGGTCTGCACGCCGGTCCGCTGCGCCACTTTCAGTTGCGCACCCGCGCCGTCGAAGCCCGCGAACGCGCGCTCGCAGTACTTCGCAAAGGTGGTCACGCCGCCGCCTGACGCCGGTGACCCGGATGGCGATCCGAAATCCGTCAGATGCTGGTTCGGCTGGATCGGCACCGACATCAGGCCCGCCTCCGGCGTCTTCGCCAGCGCCTCGGCGTAGACGAGCGCCGACGGCCGCGCGAAGTCGACGGTGACCGTCATCGCCACGATGTCCACGGCCACCGCGGCCACGCGGCTGAACGCCACCGGCAGGCTGAGCGAGGCGCGCACCGGCTGCGGCGTCCCGCCTGGAGATGCGTCGGGCGGCGACCCCGCGGCGACGGCGACGGCAATCTGCGCCAGCACGTCCTGCACGAACGCCTGCGCCACGGGTCGCAGCCGGCTGCCGTCGTCGATGACGCCACCGGCGATCGAGGTGGTGACGCTCAGCTCCGTGCGCGGGTCCTCGATCTGGTCGAGGATCAGCAGGTAGCGCCCGAGGACCGATGCCCATTGATCGTACGCGCTCGTGGCGTTCGACCCTCCGGGCGACGCGGGCGCGAATCCGCCGGCGGGCACGATCGAGTCCGGATCGAACAGCAGCGACAGGTGCAGCGATGCTTCGCCAGGCGGACCAACGTCGAAGTAGTAGTCGACGTACGTCCCGGGCCACTGCGTGATCGCAATGAGGGGATCGTTGTAGCGCACGTCGAAATCGGCCTCGTGCACGTCCGGCAGCGCGTTGCCGTAGAGATCGATCAACCGGAACCCGAGTGGCGCCGCGGTCCCGACAGCGGCGTACCGATTGCCGTCCGGCGACCCGCCCGAGAAACGGAAGACGGGAACCGTCTGCTGGTAGTGCCAGACCGAAGGACTCGCCTGCGCCGGCGACTCGGGCAAACCGGAGGCCGTGGGCCCGACGGGCAGGCTCCAGATCGACGGCGTATACCCGTTCTCGGGCAGCAGCGAGAATTGAATCAACTGATAGAGCGAATCCACCGGGACGAGCGGTTCAGGCGACACGGGCGGGGGCGGCGTCCAGCTGACGTCGAAGCCAACGTAGCCGGCCGGATACGAGGCCGCATACTGCGGCACGGGAAGGCCCTGCGCATCGAGCACTGCGGCGAACAGCGATCCCCCAATCGGCGGCTGGCCTTCGATCCAGACGCTGTTGACGTACGGCGCCACCGGGATGACGCTGGTGGGCGCGGCCGCAAACTGCACGACGATGTCGAACTCGATGGCCTGGCCACCGCCGCCGCCCGCATCGGAGAAGAGCGAGCCCGGGAGGTCCTGACCGTCCGCCGTCTCGTAGAACAGGAAGAACCCGGGCGCGTTGACGACGCTGACTTCCCACAGGAGACGCAGCGCCCCGGCGACGTCCGTGAGCGGAGCCCATTCGACCGGCTTGTCACCCAGCGCGAGCAACCGCCTCAGGAACTGCGGTCCCGTTTTGGCGACCTGATTGACCGTTGAGAGATTCGTCTTCGCGATGAGGCAATTCGGCGACAGCGGCTCCGACTGCAGGCGACCGCTCCCCGGCGGGGTGTAGCAGAGCGCCATCGTCGCCGGCGGCAGCGTCTGGGCGCTGAGCGCTGTGTATATCAGATCGCGCGTCGCCTCGTCGGTCGCCGACACTTGGTAGACGAAGGGCAGGTAGCGCGACACCGGTGCGCCGGTTGGCGATCCGGATGCCGCGGGCGATCCGGGCGCGACGTTGACGTTCGATGCCGCGAGCACCTGCGACAGCGTGAGGCGAATCAGCAACGCCGGCGCACCGGCGATCTCGACATCCGGCGAGGAGCCGGCCGGCGGGCCGAGCGTGCCGGACGGCGGCTCGGTGGAAACCGTGATCTGAAGGCCGTGCCGTGACGCGACGAGACCGGCCACGGTCTGCGGCAGCGGCAGGATCGTCCGCGTGTCGTCGCCGGCCAGCCACGAGATCTGGTTCTTCGCGGCGAAGTACATCGCCTGCGGCAACACAGGCGGCAGCGCGGTCAGCTCCAACGTGCCGTCGCCGCCGGACGGCGATCCGCTCGTGCCGATCCATTGTGGGTCCGGCGCGGGCGGCGGCACGGCCGGCAAGCCGATGCTCGTCCTGACGCTGCCAGGACTTCCCGTGTCGAACACCAGCCAGCCGGCATCGGGACCCGACGCGTCGAGGCGCAGTGTCGCCTCGCCCACGACCGCGCCGGCCGTTACGGAGAATTGCTGGCCGGTCAGCACGTACAACCCGCCGGTCTCCACCAGCGTCAGATCGGCCGCCTGGAGCTGGCGCCATCCGAGCGACGGATGCGGCACCGGGAGCTGGAGACCATGGAGAAGGTAGCGGGAGCCGAGGCCGGCGGCCGCCGCGAAGTCGAACTGCGCGAACACGTCCGCCAGCGCGCCCTCGCCGGTCAGGCGCTCGACATGCGTCGATACGGCATCGACAAACGCCCACGGCTCCCGCCCCTGCCGGTGAAGCGAGACGACCTCCGACAGGTACTGCATCTCACTCGCGGCCTCTGATGCCTGCGCCGATTTCAAGAGCGTCTGGACGGCGTTGCGCGCCTCCATCAGGTAGTAGTCGTAGATGAGGTAGCTCGCCAGGCTCGGTCCGGTGGGTGGCGAAAGCGGCGCGCCAGGCGCGCTCGCCATCGGCGCGCGCTCGGATCCCGTCCACTGGAGATCGCTGAAGTACTGGTTGACGAGATCAGGGTAGTCCGGTGGCGTCAGGTTGAACGTATCGAAATCGATCGTCTGAGGCCCGGTGGCGCCCACGTACGACAGCTTGAGCGTCTCGAACATCGGCACGATGGCGGCGGTGGCCAGCGAGTCGGGCGATGCGCCGTTGATGTCGCGCACCGTGAAGACCATCTGGGCCTCCAGGAACGCACGGAAGGCATCGGCAAACCCCGTCCACCCGCCGAAGGGCGGCCCCGGCGGCGCGCCGCCCGAGCCGAGCGCCTCGGAGACCTGCTGGAGCCGTGCGGACCATGGATCGCCGTGCTTCGAGTAGCCCGCGAGCAGCCACTGAACGATGGCGATGATCCACTGGGAGAAGTCGGTCTGCTGATCCGTCGGCGCATCCGGCGGCGGCGCGTGCATGAACAGCGACGCCACCAGGGTGACCGACGGCGACCCGCCGCCATAGGTCACCGTCGGCTGAAGGCCGAAGTACACATCGACCAAGGTCTGCGAGGGGCTGCCAGCGGGCGCAGCACCGGCGAGCATCCGGCGCGTGGCGGCCGCCGGCGGCGCGGAGAGGCGCCGAAGCGTGCGCGCGACGGCATCTCTGGCGTCGCTGAAGAGCGCGTCGTGTTCCGACGGGCCGAATGCCGACAATCCGGGCGCGAGCGGACCGTTCGGAGACGCAGGTCCGATGCCGCTGCCGATCGTGAAGGACGCGCTGACGGTCGTGCTGAACGACAGATGGATCGTGAAGAAGAGCACCTTCACGCTGACTCGCACGCTCACCGACGCCGAGACGGCGATCACGGTCAGGTAGCCGGTCTCGAACGCCACGCTGGCCACCGCGGTCAGGCTGACCGTCACCGACGCTTTGAGGATCGCGAAATCGACCGACCCCTGGAGCAGGATGACGAGGCTCGCGGTTCCGGCAAACCAGTAATGATCGGGCGGCCCGGACGTGATCCCGCCGGTCTGCCACGCGAGCAGCCCCTGCATGGTCGTGGTCACGGACACGGCCAGGGTGGCGCTGAAGATCCCGGCGCTGAAGCCCTGGCGGACGAAGACCGAGAACCCGATGCCGAATTCCAGAATCAGGTCGTACTGTGGTCCCGCCTGCGCGCCCGGGTTGTCGGCGCTCCGCAGCTTCGCGAAATAGAAGCCGGCGATGCCGTTCAGGATGCCGACCTGGACGCCGATGGAGTTGCCGCCAAGCGGCCAGCCGATGTTGACGCGGAAGTCGCCGTTCGTGTAGACCCAGATCGAGAAGCCCGGCAGGATCAGGATGACGCCGTCAAGGACGATGCGCCGCAGGAAGTCGGGCAGCGTCAGCGCGCCGAAGTACACGCCGAGATTCGGACTCAGCTTCTGGTAGAGAATCTCGAAGAGAAACCCACCCCACGGCGGCCCGGTCGCGGTGATCTCCAGGCCGTACATCGTCGGGTCGTTGAAGAGGACCCGAATCTCCCAGCCGCGGAACGCCAGGTCCGCGGCAATGAACCAGTCGCGCTCCGGCTGGTAGAAGGTGTTGGCGAGCGTGGTGAGGATGGTCGCCGGGTCGTCGCCGACGAGCTCGGTCTCGAGCTGGTCGAAGATCGACGCGAGCGGATCGTACCCGGTGACGACGGCGGTCGGACCCACCCGCTGGCCGAGGCCGAGATACTTGAGCTGAAAGACGCCGACCGAGCTCTGGGACGGTACCGGGAACGGGTAGGTGACGATCTCGAACTTGTCCGGGGTGGTCGCGCCAGCGGCGAGCAGCTTCGGCGCCGGCGCGGTCGGAATCGAGATCCTGGCGCGGAGGTCGATGCCCGACCCCTCGGTGTAGCCGACGTACAGACTCCAGATCTGGATGTTCGGGCTCAGCGTCACCGACAGCCCGCCCACGCCTGCGTGCCCACCGATCGTGATCGGCTCGGACAGCGCCAGCTCCAGATAAATCGAGAAGCCCGAGCTCTTGTCTTTCGACGCGGTGAACCAGAGGGTTGGCTGCACCGTGGTGGACGGATCGATTTTGAGGAGGTCCGCCCAGAGGCCGCTCGTGATATCGGGCAGGCCGACGCCGACAAGCGAGTGCAGCTCGTCGCTCATCGCCGTCCAGATGCCCGTCAGGGGAATCGATTCCCGAGGGGCCCAGGAAATCGACAACGGGCCCCCGGCGACCTGCACGCGCAGCTCGGTGGGCACGCCGAAGAGCGTCCCCGTGATCGTGACGAAGACGTTGGTCACGGGACGCGTCCAGACGCCTCGGGCCGGACGCCGGTCCGGCCGGCAGCAACGGGCATCAGGAGCTCATATTCGAGACCGACACGCCGATCCCGTCGAAGTTGATCGGTCCAAACAGGTTGATGGGCGGCGACAGGGTCAGCGTCACCGAGATCTGGTACTGGGGCGTCGTCGTCGTCGTGTTGATGGTGAGCTGCGTGATCGTGATGGTGCCGTCGTTCACGAAGTCCTCGAACCCGCTGTACAGGTTGCCGATGATCGGCTTGCCTTGAATCGCGTCGCCGATGGAGACGATGTCGGTGTTGAGATCCGGCAGCCCCCACTGGGTGTGCAGCCAGGAGAGAAAGTCGTGCACGGTGCCCAGGACGAGCGGCTGGGACAGGCTGAACTGGAACTGTCCTTTCTTCAGCTTCGCCAGATCGCCGGTGTTGACGATGATCGGATTGCCGTTGTAATCGAGCGTCGCGCTGAGCGAAACGCTGGTTTCCGGTGGTGAGGCAGTCGCCATGTCTGATCTCCTTGTTGTCAGCCAGGTTGATGCTCGACCGGCGCAGGGTCGACGATGAGGCACAGGTTGGTCAGCTCGAGCGTGGCCGTCGGCGGAAGCATGCCGGGCAGCGAGCCTGCAATGGGAATCTCCCAGCGGTCGGGACTGCTGATTGGAGGGGGCACCGGGCCCGGTACGGCCATCTTCCAGAGCGTGACCATGACCGACGGCCACCCCGCGAGCGGCAATGTCGGCAGCGACAGCCCGAACCGGGCATTGAGCCACACCACGACGGCGTTGACGGTCGTCAGCACGGTTACGCGTGCGGCGGCGAGGCGCCCGGCTGCGTGGCGGCGAGGAACCACGCGATGTTGCTCGCGTTGGCGGCCTGTCCCACGTCGGGTTGACCGGCGAAGATCGTGAAGTCGACGAGGACGCCCGGCGGGAAGGAGAAGCCGAACACGCTCAGCTTGATGTTGTTGAACAGCACCGCGTACACCGGACCGCGCGGCAGATCCACGCGGAGCAGGTTCGCATCGCCGAAGGTCGTCTGCAGGATTCCCTGCAGGTTGAAGCCGCCGTAGCCGGCCATCGCCTGCGGCAGTTGCACGAGCACGGCGGCCGCATCGCACTCGGGGACGATGGGCGAGGGGCCCCAGCCGAGAATCAGCTTCGCCGTCAGCCCGGCGTGCACGTCCGAGAGGGCGCCCAGCGATCCGAGCGGCAAGTCGAACTCCAGCCCGTATTGCGGCGCCGTGGTCACGTAGGGATAGGCGCGCGGCGGCGGCGGCGAGCCGGTCTTGCCCATCCCCTCGAGCTCCAGGACGTGAACCGGCTGTGCCTTCTCGCTCGCAGGGCTCATCCCGGATGGCGCGTACCGAAACTGCGAGAGCTGCATCGGCAAGCTGTTGAGCAGGCTGTTGGGCCGGATGCACGTCTCGGTCGGATCGAGCATGAGCAGCTGCGGCAGGAACTGCACGGTCTCGCTTCCGGGCACGAGCGCCCCGCTCTCGCTGAGCGTGAACGACACGTTCACCGTGAGGTTGGAGAACGGCGCGCCGACGTTCGGCGAGTCGAGCACGCCGTACGAGAACAGATCGATGTCGCAGCCGGGGAACGGATCGGGGGTGAACCAGATCTCGCCCCCGAGACGGAAGCTCGCCTGCACGGCCTGTGGCCCCGCGCCCCCGTGCGGACTCCCGGCGGCCCCGCTCACGGGCACGAGCGAGGCGTGGTCGATGCGCACCTGACGCAGCACCCGGCTCCGGGCGCCCGGCCCTTCGTCGAACGCAGGGCTGCCAAAGCCGCCGATGCCCGTCGGAAACACGTAGACAAACGGCGTGTCGGACTGGAACGTGACGGTCCCCACGCCGTCCTGCGACTGATACTGACCCGAGATGACCAGCGTGTTCGGAGGCGGCGGCGGACTGAGATCGCCGTCGGACACGAGGAGCACCTCTCGGCCGAAGAGCGTATTGATCGTCAGACCCACTTCAACCGTGAGCTGCGACAGCTTGGAATTCGCGAAGACGGCGACCAGCGTCTCCACCGCGTACGTGAAGTCGCCGGTCGTGCTCGGCGGCGTGTGATCCTGGTAATAGATCACGCCGAAGAGCGAGCTCTGGTCGATGTGAAGCCCACCGGTGCGACCGATCCGATTGGCCTCGATCCCGAGGTGGTGGGCGCGGAGCTGGCCGGGAATGCCGCCGAGCAGCATCGCCAGGTCCGGCGGCATGCCATTGCCGTCGATCGCGGACCCGAGGGCCAGGATGCCCGTCCACGCCGGGTCGTCCACGAGGCGGTTGAAGGCGCCAAAGGGATCGCCGCTGGCGCCGGCGAGATCGGCCGCAGTCGCGATGCTCTCGAGGATCGCCTGCTGCGTCGACTCGACCGCGTCCGGGCTGCCGCCGACAAAGGTGGCCGGATCAGCCCACAACGACGGCTGCGCCACGAGATTCGAGAGCGACAGCGACGTGTTGTACTTGAAAATCAGGATAGTCGTCGTCGGGCTGACGTCCAGGAGGAAGTTGAACCCCGACATCGAAAGCAGGCTCGCGAACGACCCGAGCGGTCCGCTCACCGAGACGACGAGGAACAACTGATCCTGCAGGAGCACCGTGGCCAGCGGCGGACTGACGACGCGATCATCTGGAGCGGGTCCAAACGCGAGGAACTGGTCCGGCACGTCCGGGCTCAACGCCAGCTCGACGGTGGCCCAGGTTCCGTCCGGATTCAGCCGCGTGATGAGCCCCTGCGGCGTCACCGCCGATGCCGGCGCGGTCGCGACGAGGCTGACGCCGCGACGCCGGGAGCGACGCCGGACCGGCGGGCTGGCCCCCCCGAACACGGGGCCCGACACGTTCCGGGCGAGGATGCCATGCCGGACGGTGCTGAACACCGCGGCCTCGAGGGCCGCGTACGCGGCGGCGGCGGCGGCGTCCGGCACGACGCCTCCATACGGCACCATCGGAAACGCCACCGGATCGGGCAGCGTCGAGAGCAGCGACGTCACCGCGGCGGGGTACGCGCCGTCGCCAGTCTCGGCGTAGTAGACCGACGCGCTTGGCTGCCCGAAGTAGCCGCGCGCGGCCGGCGCCGGTGGCAGCAGCCGGAGCCACGAGGTGGTGAAGTCGCCGGCGAGCGTCTCGGTCACGTCGGCGCCGGCCGCGGCAAGGCTGAAGCCCGGAGCGAACGCCGGCCGGGCTGGCAGCAGTTCGATGATGTCGGCAAGCTGCAGCGATAAGAACTCCTGCGCAGACAGCCCGCACTGGATCTGAACAGGGCCGGCCCCGGCCGCCAGCGCTTTTTTCGAACGCTTCGCCGGTCGCCGCGAGACGGTGCGGCCCGGCGGTATCGTGGCGGCGATCTGAAACGTCCCCACGGGCACGAGGCTGTACCTGTAATCGCCCGGCGACGCGCCGGCACCCGGCAGGGGCGATCGGCAGAGCGCAAAGCCCGGAGCCAGCGGCGGTTCGCCATCAGGCGAGCCGCCCGGCGCGGCGTCCACTACCACCGGGGTCAACGTCACCGAGCCGCCGTTGGTGGTGCTGAAACAGGTCGCCGCAAAGCTGCGGCTGTTCTGCGAGTACGGCAGCGGCCCGTCCAGATCCAACGCCAGCATCGTCTGGGACACCACGGTCGGAAACAGCGGGTGCAAGCGGATCGCGACACCCAGAAACGTGGAAATGTTCGGGTTCGGCGAGCCGACCGCGAACGGGTACGAGAGCGTGGCGGCTCCGCCAGACGCCGGATAGGCGTAGGTGAACCCGCACCCGAGGCACGAATAGAGCTGGCCATAGTCGAACGCGAGGTCGAACGTCAGCGCGCCGGCCGTCCCGCCTGTGAGCGGCACGGAGATGAGCCACCCGGAGCCCGGGTACTGCACCACGTAGTTCTGCTGGGGCTGACCGTTGTACAGCCATTGAATCTGGGTGACACCGCTCGGCGTCGTGACGATCTGAATCGCGCCGTTGCCGGCGTCGAGCTGGACCGACACCGATCCGGAGATCTGCAGGCCGAGCCCGAGCTGCGGGTCGGTACCGCCCCAGGTGAGCGTGAACGTTCGGAACGGAGCGCGCGTCGGCTGGCTGGGCAGGAGCTGGTAGAAGAGCAGGGAGGCCGTCGGCGAGGCACACGCCCCCTCGTCCGACAGCCACACGAGTCCCCTCGGGTTCAGTCTCGCCGGCGACGAGAAGAGCGCCGGGAGCTGAGCCCGTGCCGCTGACGCGAAGGCCGGCGCGTCCGACCGCAGGACACGTTCGCCGATGCAGAGGTACCATCCCGGCAGCTCCGGATCGTCCCAGGTGTCCTCGAGCGTCGGCGACGGGGGGGCGCCACCGGCGTCAACGAGCAGGTAGTACGCAAACGCCGGCTGACCGTCCGTGATCGGACCGATCTCATAGAGACCTGGAGCGATCTCGTCGAGGACGATCATCATCGACCGCCGGCTTCGCGCTGGAGTGAGTGAAGGGCGCTACACCGCCGCCAGCGCCGCTTGGACCGCCTTCGCGGAGCTCACCGTGCCTTGCTGGAACATCACGCCCGCATTCATCGCGACCCAGCTCACCGAGTCGGATGTCCCCCACCACATGTAGACCTGGAGCGAGACGATGTTCATGCTCTTGTCGATCGGGATGCTCACAAGCTGCGAGGACGGCGAGGTGCCGACGGTGACGATGAGTTGGTTGGTGCCATAGCCGAACGCGTTCGGCGAGGGATTGCCACCGGTAAAGGTCGGCTGGTTGGTCGTCGGCTGCTGCGGAAGCCAGTTGACGTTCGCGCCGGTCGCGGCGATGGCGACACTCGTGCCGCCGTTGATTTGCATACCCAGTGATTGAGGTCCGGCATTGAAGAGGTTGACGGTGGCCGTCGGCATAATTGAGCTTCTCCTTCCACACGAGTGCCACGCGTCGCAACCGGATGACCGGCGTCAGCGGCTGCGGATGTCGTGGTCGAATGGCGTTGCAGGTCTACGAGATGGATGAAGAACTATAGTACCGTCGCGCGGTGAGATCAATCAAAACCGTATCTGGATTTCACGATGAATACGAATCGCGGATGCATCCACTCGCCGACACGACAAACCCGTTGATGAAACACAGCAAGTACAGGTCGGCGAACGTCGACGGCAACTGGATCCATTGCTGCCACGCGGGCTGGCCGGCATACGCGGCGGCCACGCTGATCGTCTGGTCGAGCGGGAACCCGCCGGCGCCGATGGGGACGGTGGCGTAGGCGATCTGGCCGCCCGAGAGTCCCGCGATGCCAGCCGGTGGAGCCAGGTTGGTGCCGTTGACCGTGAGCGATGTCAGGGTCTCTGGGGCGCAGTTGCACACGTAGACGAGCAGCGTGTTCTGACTCGTCACGGCTCGCCGGCGCTCAAGCTCGACGACAACGACAGCTCGAGGAGCGGACGGTCGGCCTGCCCGTCCACGCCTGAACACAACGCGAGGCTCACGAGCCACTGACCGCCGGACATGTTCGGCTGCTCGCGATCGTACCACTCTCTGACCGCCGCGATGATCTCCGGCAGCGATCCGCTCGACGTCCCGGCGACGTAGGGGAACCGCGGCCGCAACGCGAAGTACTGTGGAATCGTCCCCCTCGCGACGGACACGCCGGGATGCACGTCGATGGCCTGTATGTACCCCGCGCCGAAGGCGATCGCCCAGACGTCGTCAGCGAGGGCTCGCGCTGTTCGGACAACACCTTGTCGGTTGCCGCCCGCAGCACCGGTACCGCCGCCCTGGAGGTCGCGCGAGAACTGCTGCAAGGCCAGATACTCGTCGGCCGGCGCGCCGCCATACGATGATCGCCTTGGTCTTGATCGGGCGAATCTGCATGGAGAAACCTCACACGGTCGCGACATCGATTCGATCGTACGCCTGATGCGTCCCGACGAATCGAACGTAGCACATTCGATAGGGATATTAGACGGCGACGACCACCCGGTACTTGTTTCCGCCGATGTTGAAGACGATCCGGTTCTCACCCGACGATGCTCGCATTCGCGTAGACGCGCTTGACGTCCGCAGGAGAACGCCAGTCCGCCTTCCGCACGTCTTAGGACCCTGATCGGAATAAGGTGGTCAGCTTGGGCGTCGAGGCGCCCGCCCGGCAAGGCGCAAGGAGCGCGCATACCGGGAGTATGTAAGCGACGAGCAACGCAGCCCGGCGGGATGCATCGGCGGCCAGGGTGGCCACCTTATTCCGACCAGGGTCCTTAGGTTTTAGATCCTAAGTAGCCGGCGCGCGGCGCCACGCACGAGCCGGCGTTCGGGACCGGTGACGAGCAGGCGGACGAGCAGACGGACGGGGCGCGGCAGCCCGGTGAACGATCCCGGGGTTCCGAACCACGCCTGCAGCGTCTCGACCGGGCGCTCGCGCAGATCGTCGATCATCGCCACCCGGTGGACGCAGCCAATCGTGCAATACGGCGCGCAGGGCTTGACGGTCGAGTACTCCCGGGCGAGATCGTCGGATGTGTAGGCCGCAAGCGGAACACCGGGACGACCCCGCTGCTGCGAGCAGTAGTGGACGAAGCCGTCTTCACAGACATAGAGATAGCGGCTGCCCGCGCGGCATTGCCAGACGCACGGCGCGCCGGCGGCAAGCGTTTCCTGGAATCGGTTGTAGCGATCGAACGAGAACACGGACCGGTCGAGCCGCAGGCTCTCCTGCAGCACGTGACGCTCACGGCCGCTGAGCGGCAGGAGCTGGCCCCTGTCGTCATGGATGATCCCGAGGGTGCTCTGGAAGCCGAGCTCCCGTGCCCGGCGGCTGATCGTCAGCGCGTCTTCAGGGTTCGCGCTCCCGCCACCGACGACGGCGTTCACCGTCACGTCGAACAGGGCCTGCTCGGCCAGGAGGCGCAGCTTGCGATCGAGCAGCGACAGGCTCTTCTTCGACACGGCATCGGGAGCGACGTTGTCGATGCTGATCTGCATCGAGTCGAGGCCCGCGGCATTGAGCCGTCCGATCATCGCAGGCGTGAGCAGATAGCCGTTCGTGATGAGCGTCGCGATCGCGCCGCGCCGCCGGATGTGCCGGACGATCCCGTCGACCTCCGGATGCAGCAGCGGCTCGCCGCCGCTCAGCGTGATGATCGTCGTGCCGAGATCGGCGAGCCTGTCGATCCGCTGCCGCAGATCTTCGAGGGGCACGGGATCGGAGCCGCGGTCGAACTCGTTGCAGTAGGTGCAGGACAGATTGCACCGGCGCGTCGGAATGATCTGGGCGACGATGG
>JBOGIW010000502.1:0-12182 GCA_050748045.1 Vicinamibacterales bacterium
CAGAATCTGCTCGGCGTGCTCGTGGCAACAGTACGGGGTTCCTCAAGCTCCCACGTCAGACTTCGTGCGGACTCGCAGTACCATTCACGAAACGACGTCGGCCGAACGGCGCCACTAGCCTACGCCACATTTTCATGAGACGGGGTGACGCACCGTCATGACGACTTCGTGAACTTCGTGATCTTCGTGGCTGAGATCGTCGTGATCCTCGTGGCTGCGTAACTCGTGACCGGCTGCCATGGCCGGCTAGAAACCGGAGCGCGTGGTGTGAAGACCGTGGGCCGCCAGCAGTCGGCACGCCTCTTCGGGATCTACCTCCCCGCACTGGACCTGGCGGAGCAGCTCGTCCACCGCCACGTCCGGGGTGACTTCGGCGTCGCGCCCGGCTGCTACCGCGACCATCTCGCCGCGGAGGAACGCGGCCAGCTCGCGGATGGTCGGGTAGTCGTAAACACGCGTCGCGGCGATGTTGGTGCCGTAGCGCCTGTTGATCGCCTGCACCCATTGGACGCCGACAACCGAGTCGAGCCCGATGTCCGTGAACTTCGCGTGCACGCCGACCTCGCCGGGCTCGAGGTACAACGCCTGGGCAAGACTCGCCGCCAGCTCGTCCTGGAGCTGCTCCATCGGCATCACCGCGGAATCGTCTGCTGCGCCACCGTTCGCGGGCGCATGGGGAACAGGCGCGGTGGCAGGTGCCGAGGCGGACTCCGCCGTCTCGCCTTCACACGCCGGCGGGTTCTCGGGTTGCGACGATGCCGCCGCGTCGAAGGCGGAGGTGGGCATGAGGACGATTCGCGGCCGCGGTGCGGCAATCAGCCCTCGTGACGAGCCGTGAACCTGAAGCGATGCGCCTGGGTCTTCCGGTGGCGGCACCCAATACCGCTCGCGTGCGAACGGGTACGTGGGCAGGCTCACCCTCCGCGGATTTCTACCGGCATGGAGCGGCGTCCAGTCGATGTCCGTGCCCCGGACCCAGAGATCGACGAGCGTGTCGTACCGCCGGCTGGTCACGCACGCGTCGATCGTCTGCTGCACGCCGGCATCCGGCATCGCCAGAGGAAATGACTGGTCGTCCACGCTGCCGCGCCAGAGCCGGCGAGGGGGCGGCGCATCCGGCGGCGTGCCGTTCAGGAACGCGCCCAGGCTCGCCTGCACGGCTGCGAGCGAGTCGGCGAGGAGCCCCAGCCGATCGGTCATGTGCTCGCGGCCGACTTGCAGCGTGTACGCAACGTTCTGGAGGTCGCGATCGTCCAGCCCGCCAGCTCGAATCAGCTCGAAGAGCTCGCGCGCCCTCTCGCGCAACCGTGCCTCGCCTTTCGCCGAGAGCAGGACGATCGCAGGTTCGTGCAGAGCGGGGCGCGGCCGCTCCGGTTCGGGCTCGAGATGTTCTTCGACGACCACGTGCACGTTCGAGCCGCCGGCGCCGAAGGACGAGAGCAGGGCGCGCCGCGGCGTCTGTCCCGCGCCGTCCACCCCGGCCGGCGCCGCCCACGGCTCGAGCTGCTGCTGGACTTTGAAGGCCGTCTTCCCGAAATCGATGTGCGGATTGAGCGTCGCGGAGTGCAGCGACGGCACGAGCTCCCGGTGCTGCAGTTGCAGCAGCACCTTCGTCAACCCGGCAATGCCCGCGGCCGCCTCCGAGTGCCCGATGTTCGACTTGACCGATCCGATCGCGCAGAACTGCTTCGCCTCGGTGCGCTCGGCGAACGCGCGGTGCAGGCCGGCGATCTCAATCGGATCGCCCAGGGCCGTGCCCGTCCCGTGTGCTTCGACGTAGCCGATCGTTCCCGGATCGACGGCGCACTTCGAGAGCGCCCGCCTGATGACGGCGGCCTGAGCCGCCGGGTTCGGCACGCTGTACCCATTGGTTCGCCCGCCGTGATTGGCCGCCACGGCCTTGATCACCGCATAGACGTGATCGCCGTCTGCCCGCGCGCGCCGGAGCGGCTTCAGCAACACCGCGCCCACGCCTTCACTCGGCACATACCCGTCGCCGCCGCGTCCGAAGCTCTCGCACCGGCCGGTGCTCGACACGAATCGTCCCTGGCTCAGGCCGATGTACTTGTTCGGGTGCAGGGACAGGTTGACGCCGCCGGCGAGCGCCACGTCGCATTCGCCCGTCGCCAGGCTCTGCGCCGCGAGATAGAGCGCCGTCAGAGACGACGAGCACATCGTGTCGACGGCCATGCTGGGACCGTGGAAGTCGAAGTAGAACGAGACTCGATTGGCGATGGACGAGGCGCTTCCCGAAAGCGAGAGCGGCCGGCCCAGAAGCGTCTCCTGCACGCCGTAGAGCTGATACTCCTGATACATCACGCCGACGAAGACGCCCACGTTCGGTCCGAGACCGTCACCGCCGGGCGCGCCGACCGTGTGGCGCGTGTAGCCGGCGTCCTCGATGCACGCGTACGCACACTGGAGAAACAGCCGCTCCTGCGGATCCATGTGGTGCGCCTCTTTCGGAGCGATGCCGAAGAAGCGCGGATCGAACTCGGCGGCGCCGTCGAGGAAGCCTCCCCACCGGCTGTAGGTCTTGCCCGCCTTCCCCGGCTCCGGGTCGAATACGTCGGGAACGCTCCAGCGATCGCTCGGAACCTCCGTGATGCTGTCCACGCCGTTGCGCAGGTTCTGCCAGAGCTCCGCCATGCTGCGGGCGCCCGGGTACCGTCCGGCCAGCCCGATGACCGCAAGTTCCGCCAGGTCGGCCTCCCCGCGGTCGGTGTGCTGCGCTCTCTCAGCGGTGGCCGCTCGCGCCGCCTCGTCGCGCCGCTCCGAGCCGTTCGACGCGGCGGCAGCCGGGAACGCGGTGGTCCGCTTCCCGTTGCCATCCGCGGAGATCGACGCCGCCCGGTCGCCGTACGTATCCAGGAAGTAGCCCGCCAGGTCATGAATCGTCCGGTACTCGAACAGGAGCGTCTTGGAGAGCGGGCCAAAGGTGAGCTCCAGCTCGCTCGTCACTTGCATCACGTTGATGGAATCGATTCCGTACTGATCGAAGGACGCCTGCGTCGAGATACGTCCGTAGGGCACCTTCAACACGCGTGCGACAAGCGATCGCAGATGCTCGACGACGGCTGGCCGCGCATCGGGGCGCTCCTCGTCACCAACGGCAGGCGCCGCCAGGACCGTGGCGGCTTCCGGGAGCGTCTCGGACGAACCGGCCGCGTACCGTGACTCCCGCAGGTAGTGACGGAGCGCACCGCCGTTGCCGGCGAGCACCATCACCTGGTTCGCATCGGCTTCTAAGGCGTCGTAGAAGGCCTGAAGACCTCGCGTGGAGTCGAGCGATCCGAGGCCCGAACGGCTGGCCGCCAGCCCTGCGAGCCTTTCGTCCACGTGCATGCCGCCGTCGGCCCAGTGCGGCCAGTTGATCGAGAGCGTTCTCCCCGACCGGTGGCCCGCGCGGACGAGACCTGCCCGGTAGGGCGCGTAGGCATCCATGTACGCGTTCGCGGCGGCGTAGTCCGCCTGCCCGACGCTCCCGAGCGCGCCCGCAATCGACGAGAACGTCACGAAGACATCCAACGGCAGCTCCGCCGTCGCCTCGTCCAGGTTGCTCACGCCGAGGACCTTCGGTGCCATCACCACCGAACACTGCGCCTCGTCACCGCGCTGCAGGAACCCGTCGTGGATCCTGCCGGCGCAGTGGAGGACGCCTCGAAGCGCTCCGTACCTCGCGTCGATCGTCGAGAGCAGCCGGTCGACGGCGGAGCGAGCCGTCACGTCAGCCTCGAGGTAGTCGGCCTGCGCGCCGAGGTTCGCCAGGCGTTCGAGCTGGCGCTCGACGTGCTCACTCCGCGGCGAGCGGCCGCCCAACACGATTGCCGCGCCGCGGGTGCGCGACGCGATCTCGCGCGCAAAGAGCAGCCCGAGTCTGCCCATGCCGCCCGAGATGAGATACACGCCCCCGTCGCGCCACACACGTTCGGGCGCGCCGCGCGCGCGCGATGGCGGCAGCTCCCGCCACTCCGTTCGCCAGCATCGGCCGTCGCGGTACTCGAGGTCCCTGTTCAACCCGGTCGGAACGTCAAGGAGCAGACGATCCGGCATGCCGGCCCATTCCTCGTACGACGCCGCAATCGTTTCGGTGACGAGGTCGGGATGCTCGAGATGCGCCGTCTTCAGCAGGCCGCCGAGCCCGCGCAGCAGGCGTGCCTCGCCGGAGGACGGGAGCACGAGCTGGCACCGAATCCTTCCCCTGACGTGCGGCGCGAGCAACTGCCTGACCTCTCGCCGCAACTGGGCCGCATAGTCCTCGAAGCGGCCGGCAACGTGGGAGTGCCCAGAGTGGAGCCGAATGAATCTCGCGCCCGCGCACGCCGCTGCGAGGGCGGCTTCCACTCCTGCCTCCAGCTCGCACACGAACACGACGTGCATCGCATAGTCAATCGGAGTCGCCACTCGGAGTCCGGATTCGGCGTTGTCCCTCGTACGCGTGGCGGCGACCGTCACCGGCTCGGGCACGAGCAGCAGCACCTCGTCACCGCTCGGACGCGCATCGCTCTGGTGCGTATCGCGAGGATGCGCGTCGTCGCCCGGGCGCGCATCACTCGGGCGCGCGTCGCTCGCCGGATCCCGGCGTTGCGAATCGTGGTTCCGTCCGCGTCGCACGTCTTCGTCGCCCGGGCGCGCATCGCTCGGGCGCGCATCGCTCCGGAGCGCCTCTCCCGTCTCGTTCGCCGCACGCGTGGCGAACCCTCGGATCGCGACGCACAACGCGCCATCGGCGTCGTAGAGGTCGACATCCACTTTCGGGAGCCGCGACGCCGGGCCGCTGCCTGCCGCATACCTCACGTGGGCCCAGGACGCCGGCGATAGGGGCTCGAGGATCGTCAGCCTGTCGAGCCCGAACGGGACGCCCGCGGGCGCACCGTCCGCGAGCTCCGTCAACCCGACCGCCGCCTGCATCGCCGGATCGAGGATGCTCGGATGGAGCACGCAGCCATCGCCGGCGCCGGTGCATTCCTGCGGGCGAGCGATCTCGGCCAGCGCCTGGCCGGTTCCGACGTGGAGCTCTCGTATGGCGCGATAGCGCGGACCATACTCGAGCCCGGCGCGCGCGAATACTTCGTAGCACCGCGAGCCGGGCACGCGCCGGGAGACGCAGTCCCTCCGCGCACGAGCCAGTCCGCTCGATGCGTCCTCCCGGTCGAGAGCGCCACCGCTGCCCGCCGCCATCCGCAGCTGCCCCCGGCAGAACACGAGCTCCTCGCCACCGGTCGCCGCCGCTTTGTAGATCTCGAATCTCAACTCCCAACTCCCAACTCCCAACTCCCAAACACGGGTCGCCAACGAGCCGGCTCGGGCGTTGGAAGTTGGAAGTTGGGAGTCGCGTGAGAGTTGGGAGTTGGAAGTCGGGAGTTGGGAGTTGAGTGAGAGTTGGGCGTTGGAAGTTGGAAGTTGGGAGTCGCGTGAGAGTTGGGAGTTGGAAGTTGGGAGTTGGGAGTTGAGAGGGAGTTGGGAGTTGGGCGTTGGGAATTGGGAGTTGAAGTATCGGATGTGAACGTCGAGCGGCGTCTCCACGACGAGGGGTCGTATCCAGACGACGTGCTCGATGGCGAGGACGCGAGGGTGCGGTTCACCGACAGTGAGGCGTTCCGCGCCCGCGCGTGCCATCTCCACCTGCACCGCGGCCGGCAGCACTTTCTTTCCGCCGACGCGGTGCTCGGCCAGGAACCACTCGTCGCCGCTGAAGGTCGAAGTGAACCTCAGCTCCGACACGCGCGAGGTGTTGCGGTGCACGAACGGGTGCAGCACGTCGGGCCAGGCCGCGCGATCTGCCGGCGTCGCCGCCAGATCGATTCCGGCGGTCGTGTCGGGCAGCCAGTACCGCTCCTTCGCGAACGGGTACGTGGGCGCACTCATCGGAATCGGCCTGGCCTTGTCGTAGAGGCGCTCCCACTCGACGTCGGCGCCGTTCACCCATGCGGTCGCGACCCTGCGGAGCGCTCGCTCCTGAATCCACCGGTTCAACGCACTTGCGCCGGGAGACTTCTCACGGCCATTGTCGGATCCCGTCAGCACGCCTGACGCGGGCGTGAACTGCAGCGTTGCCGCGCCGCGGGCGATCTCCGGCGTTGCTCCGTCGAGAAATGCCGCCAACGCGGAGACGAGCTCCTGCCTCGAGGACGCGAGGACCGCCATCCGGTATTCCATCGCCGAGCGTCCGGTCTGAAGCGTGTACGCGAGCCGTACGAGATCGACCTCGTCCGTCGTCACGAACTGCCTCAGGTTCGCCACTGATTCGGCGAGCTGTGCGGGCGTCTTCGCGGAGATCGGGAACACGAGCTCGACGCCCGCCTGGCCGGGCGACGCGACCGCCGTTGCCTGGCAGCTCGCCGGCGGCCGGTACTCTTCGAGCACGAGATGCGCGTTGGTGCCGCTGAAGCCGAAGGCGCTCGCCGCTGCGCGACGCCGATCGTTCGCGCCGGCGGCCCAGGGCTTCGACTGCGTGTTCACGTAGAAGGGCGATCGGCCGAAGTCGAAGTGCTCGCTCGGCGTGGTGAAGTTGAGCGACGGCACGAGCCGGCGGTGCACGAGCGACAGGAGCACCTTGTGCATCGAGGCGACGCCCGCCGCGGCCGACGTGTGGCCGATGTTCGTCTTCACCGATCCGATGGCGCAGTATTGCGTCTTCGACGTGCGCTCGCGGAAGGCCGTCGCGAGCGCGTCGAGCTCGATGGGATCGCCCAGCGCCGTGCCGGTGCCGTGCATCTCGACGCAGGTGATCGTCCCCGGATCGATCCCGTACTGCTCGTAGACGGCGCGTGCCAGCGCGGTCTGGCTCTGCGCGTTCGGCGCGGTGATCCCGTTCGTCTTCCCGTCCTGGTTGACGCCGGAGCCGATGATGACGCCGTAGATGTGGTTGCCGTCGCGCTCGGCGTCGCGGAGCCGCTTCAGCACCACGGCGCCAGCGCCTTCCCCGGGGACGAAGCCGTCCGCATCCCGGTCGAACGCGCTGCAACGGCCCTGGCGCGACAGCATGCCCGCGTCGCACATGCCGGCGAACGATTCGGGCGTCAGGTACAACGTGACGCCCGCGACGAGCGCCAGGTCGACTTCCTGGTTCCTCAGCGCCTGACAGGCCAGGTGTGCGGCCACGAGCGACGAGGAACAGGCCGTGTCGATCGAGAGCGCCGGCCCCTTCAGGTTCAGGAAGTAAGCGAGCCTGGCGGCGCCAATCGCGTCGCTGTCGCTCGTGGCGCGCACGGCGCCTCCGCCCCGCTGATGCTGGAGGATGCCGTACTCGTGGCCCATCACGCCGAGGTAGACGCCGCAGCGAGAGTCGCTGAGCGCCGTGATGCCGCAGGCGGCGTCCTCGAACGCGCGGTAGCCCTCCTGCAGGAACAGGCGATGCTGGGGATCGATGAACGGCGCGTCGCTCGGCGCGATGTTGAAGAAGAGCGGATCGAAGGCGTCCACGCCGGAGAGCGCGCCCATCTGACAGCAGTAGATCCGCGCGGCGAGGCCGGACCGTCCGTCCCGCCACGACGGGCCCCACCGGTCATCAGGAACCTGTCTGACCGAGTGGACGCCGTTCTCGAGGTTGCTCCAGTACTCGCGCAGGTTGTTCGCGTCCGGATACCGGCCCGACATGCCGATGACGGCGATGCCGCCGTCGCCCGCCCGGCGCTGTCGCGACTCGACGGCGTGAGGCGCCTGGCGTCGGCTGTTCGACGGCGGAGCCTCGGCCTTCCGCTCCTCCGTCACGGCCGCCTCGCGTATCGTCCGAGGCGAGCCGGCCTTTGAGATTTCGTTCACGAGAAACGCCGCAAAGCGATCGAGCGTGGGGTGCTCGTAGACCTTCGTCACCGGGATCGCGGTGCCGTACTGTTTGTTCACGCCTCGGATCCACTCGACCGCGACAATCGAGTCCATCCCGAGCTCGGCGAACGAGCTCTCCTCGTTCAGGTCGTGCCGGTCCATGTACAGGGCGGCGGCGAGGCTATCCGACAACTCCTCGTGCAGCCCGCGCTCCGCGGTCCTCGATCCGCTTTCCGCAACTCCCGGGGCGGTTGACGAGTGCGCCACAACCTGCGGGGAATCCTCGTCAGCAGCCTCCACGTCCTCGCCGCGCGCGCCGGGCGTCGGGACATCGCCCACAGCCGCATCAGTTCGCTTTCCGACGCGCTCCTCCGGCTGCGGCGCCGCTACCACCCAGTAACGCTCCTTCGTGAACGGATAGGTCGGGAGGCTGATGCGTTGTGGCGGCGTGCCGGCGTACAGCTTGTCCCAGTCGATCCGCAAGCCCTGCACCCACAGCCGCAGCAGCTCGCGCAGCTTGCCTCGCGCCATCCACCTCTCCACCGCCTCCGCCATGTCCTCGTCACTCGCCACGAGCGACAGCGCATCCTGGCTGCTCCGCTTTGCCTCGCCGCGGTGCCATCCGTCAGGCAGAATCTCGTCTTCCACGAAGGCGTGAAGCGTGCGCTCGAGTGTCGCCAGCGAGTCGGCCGCAAAGGCCAGCCGCTCCACCATCGCGTCCCGGCCCGCCTGCAGCGTGTACGCGATCCGCGGCAGGTCGGCTTCCTCGAACTGGCGCCGGCGAACGGCGTCGCGCAGTTGCCGTGCCTGCTCTCGCAGACGCTCGGCGGTTCGGGCCGAGAGAACGATCGCCACGGGCCCCGCCGGACCCGGCGGGGCGGAAGCCGTGTCACCGGCGCCCGGCGGAACGTACTCCTCGAAGACGACGTGCGCGTTGACGCCGCCGAAGCCGAACGAGCTGACGCCGGCGCGGCGCGGAAGCGGACGGCCCGCGGCGTCCGAGGGTGCCTCCCACGGCTGTGTCTCCCGCACGACGTAGAACGGCGTGGCGTCGAACTGAATCTGCGGACTCGGCGGATCGCAGTTGAGCGTCTTCACCAGGGTCCGGTGCTGGAGCTGCAGGAGGACCTTGATCGCGCCGGCCATGCCGGCCGCGAGCTCGAGATGGCCGATGTTCGTCTTCACCGAGCCGAGGCCGCACGTTTTCGGCGGCGCCGCGGCTCCCGGGTCGATTCCACCGAGCGCGTCGAAGGCGGCCGTCAATCCCCTGACTTCCACCGGATCGCCGAGCTCGGTGCCGGTGCCGTGCGCCTCGACGTAGCCGACCGTGCGAACGTCCACGCCGGATTCGGCGAACGCCGCCCTGATGACGTCGGCCTGCGCCGTGGGATTCGGCGCCGTGAGGGACGTCGAGCGCCCGCCGTGATTCTCCGCGCTGCCTCGAATCAATCCGTAGATGTGGTCGCCGTCCGCCTCCGCACGCTCGAGCCTCTCGAGGACGAGCACGCCGACGCCCTCTCCGCGCCCATACCCGTCGGCCCGCGCCGAGAACGTCTTGCACCGCCCATCCGGGCTCAGCATGCCGGCCTTGCTGAAACAGATGTGTCCCGCCGGGATCACGATCGTGTTCACGCCGCCCACGATCGCCATGTCGCAGGCGCCGCTGCGGAGGGCCGTGACCGCCCGGTGCACAGCGATGAGCGAGCTCGAGCACGCCGTTTCAATCGGTTCACTCGGACCGCGAAGGTCCAGCAGGAAGCTGATCCGGTTCGGGCCCATCGACGGCACGAGCGCCGCCGACGTGTACCCCTCGATCGGGATCCGCGCGCTCGTGACCAGATCGCCGTACCCGAAGTGGCCGGTGCCCACGTAGATGGCCGTTCGAGAACCCGCCAGCCGCTCGGGCGCATGGCCGGCATCCTCGAGCGCTTTCCAGACGTGCATCATCAGGAGCCGCTGTTGCGGATCGATCAGCCTCGCTTCACGAGGCGAGATGCCGAAGAACGAGGCGTCGAACTCGTCGATGCCGTCGATGAACGCGCCCCACTTCACGTTGGTCTTGTTCGGCTCGGTGACCGGATCGCCGAAGCAGGCGCGCCAGTCCCACCGCGACTCGGGGACTTCGGTCACACAGTCCTTCCCGTCGAGGAGGTTCTCCCAGAACCGATCGAGGTCGTCCGCCATCGGGAAGCGGCCCGACATGCCGACGACGGCAATGGCGTCCCGCGGTGCGCTGTGGGCAATGGGCGTCGCGGCGACGAGGGGCTGGACCGGAACCACCGGTTCGGTGGGACGTGGCGGCTCCGCGCGCGGCGAATCGCCGAACGGCCGCGGCCGCAGGCGATCGAGCGACGCTCGATGCGCCGACGCGAGATGCGACGCAAGCCGCCGGAGCGTCGAGAGCTCGAAGAAGATGCTCGGCGACACGCCGAACTGGAACGTGCGATTGAGCAGGTTGGCGAGCTCGGTGAACGTGATCGAGTCGAAGCCGTAATCGCCGAGCGGCGTCTCCTCGTCTATCTCCGCCTGCGGGACGCGCAAGAGCTGCGAGACGGACTGGACGAGGAAGCCCTGGAGCCACGCCGTGAGCGCGTCGGAGTCGGCTTGCCGGCCCCCGTCCGCGTCAACGACCGGCGCGCTCGGGACCGCGGGCGGCGCCGCAGGGACCGGTCGCCCACGGCGCGCCACAAAGCTCCGCATGCTGGCCACTGCGCCCGCCATCACCATCACCTGGGGACGGCCGGAGCCGAGCGCGTCGTACAGGGCCTGCATGCCGGTCGCGGCCGGCATCGGAACCATGCCGGTCGTCAGCCGCATGGCTTCCTCGGTGGCCCGATCGATCCGCATGCCGCCGTCTTTCCAGTGGGGCCAGTTCACCGCGAGCGAGCGCCCGTGCCGGCGCCCGGCGGACACCATCTCGGCGCGCCGCGCGAGGTAGGCGTCCATGAACGCGTTCGCTGCGGCATAGTCCGCCTGCCCGGCGTTGCCGAGCGCTCCCGCAATCGACGACAGGACGATGAAAAAGTCGAGCGGCAGGTGCTGGCTGGCCTCATCCAGATTGACGAGCCCGGTTGTCTTTGAGGCGAGTACGGCTCGTACGTCGCGAGGGTCCTTCCTGACGATCAGGTCGTCGTGGACGATGCCGGCGGCGTGAATGACGCCAGTGAGCGGTCCAAACGTCTGCGCGACGTGCTCGACCAGCCGCCGGACGTCGTCCCCGGAAGAGACGTCAACGCGGTGATACGCGACGCGGGCACTCAGCGCCTCGACGGCGGCGAAGTCGCGCCGTTGGCGATCGGCCGGCTCGGATCGACCCGCCAGGACGATCGTGGCGTGCGGGCTTCGACGGGCAATCTCCCGCGCGAAGAGGAGTCCCACGCCTCCCGCGCCGCCAGTCAGCAGGTACGTCCCGCCTGGGCGCCATGGAACGAAGGCGCGCTCCTCCGTCGCAGCATGCTGCAATTCGCGCCATTGCATGACCAAGCGTGCTTGCGACCGATACTCGACCTCCTGGTCCTGCCAGCAGCGTGCGTTCCCTTCGAGGATGGCCGCCATAAATGCCGTCCCAGGATCGCCATCCACGCCGATCGCCTGACAGACGAGACGCGTGCTTTCCACGCACGCCGTCTTCAGGAGGCCGGACAGTCCCCTGAACATCCGTCCATCGCCCTCGCGGCGATAAGCGAGCTGCACGAGCACGCTCGCCGCCGGCTTCGCCTGCAGGATGCCCGCAAGGAGCGCGACGAGGCGCTCCGCATGGCTGGCATACCGCAGATCGATGCGTTCGGCGGAACCGTGGAACGCCGTGCACGTCACGGAGGCGTTCCCCCACGAGCGTTGGAGCGTCTCCTGCACGTCCTCCGGAGCGATCCGATCGAGCTCGCAGAGCACGACGACGTGCTGCTCGAACTCGGCATCGGCGGACGTGACTGCCGGCTCCGCGGTCCAGTCCGGGCACAGCAACAGGACGTCCGGAGCGCCGGCGCTCTCGCCAACGGCGCCGGGGCGCGTGCTCAGTCCCTTCAAGACCACGCGGACCGAGCCGTCGTCATCGCAGATCTGAATGTCGCAGGTTGGAGCCGGGCTGCCCGCCCCGCGGCCGGGCGCAGACGTGACGAGCACCCAGCCTTCGGACGGACACGCGCCGCCGATGACGACCTCGTCGAGGCAGAAGGGGAGCGATGCGATCGGCTCGCCCCGATCGATCGCGAGGCCGATCGCGGCCTGCACGGCCGAATCGAGGAGGCCCGGGTGCAGGACGCAGTCCCCGGTGCTCAGGCCGACGGACGCTGGAAGCGACAGGCGCGCCAGCACCTCGTCGCGCCCCACGTGCATCGCGACGATGCCCCGGTGCGACGGGCCGTAGGACATGCCAATCGATTCGTACAGGCGATACACGCCGGCGGCCGTCAGCG
>JBOGIW010000503.1:0-4080 GCA_050748045.1 Vicinamibacterales bacterium
GGGGCGCAGAGATCGGCATCTCTGCGCCCCACGGCGACGCCTATTCGAACCTGAAGTACGCGACGGGATTGCTCGCGGCCGGGACGCGGAGCGTCACCCTGCGGCACGAGCCGGCCCACGCGGCGTCGGTCTTCCAGTTGACGTGGTACTTGTCGCCCTTCTGCGACAGTCCGGTCGCGCCGGGGCTCTCGAGCGGCGCCGGTGCCTCGCCGGTCGGCGCGAGCGTCGTGCAGTCCACCGGCTGCGAATCGAGAGCCGGCAGCGTCGTCGCGCCCTCGAGCGTGAACTTCACGGGCACGACGGAGCCCGCGTTCACGGTATTGATCGATGGAGGACCGTCCACCGGCGGGTGGAAGCCGCCGAAGGTCGCCGCCGTGCAGCTCCCGGGCAGGTCGAACGCTTCGACGCCATCGAGACGATTCGCCGAGCTGCCCTGGTTGGCGCTCACGCCAAGGCCGCGCTTGGCGAAGCCGCGCCAGATCTCGCACGCATTCGCCCCTCCGGTCAGCACCTCGTCGGCCTGGAGAATCGCATTGCGCCCATCCACGAACCCGGGCCGGCAGGGCTGGAACTTCATGCCGTCCATCACGAGCTGCAGCGCGAGGTTGTTGCCGCCGGTCGTCCAGTCGTCATAGACGTTGGCGTTGTAGCCGTACCGGTCCACGAGATTCCAGTAGACCTCCCAGAGCATCGTGTTCCAGACGTACCCGATGCCGTGCGGCTGGCTGATCGCTGCCGTGTTGGCGACCGACGCATACGTGGACGGGTTGACGGTCATGTCGGTCGTATACGACGTCGGCCGGATGCCGTCACCGTCGGGCGGCTCGAAGATCAGATAGCTGCCCACTCCGCGGCGAGTCGTCGCGGTGTCGGAGGGATGCGTGGTCAGCGTCAGCGCAAACCAGTCGCTCCACCCTTCTCCCATCTGCTCGGCGTTGTTGAGGCACGCGACGGTTGCGGGCCCGCCCGTGAGACGGTTGGAAATGCCGTGCCCGTACTCGTGGGCGATCACGCCGGCGTCGAGGTCGGAATCGCGAGTGGTCGAGCGCACGGGATCGGGCCTGAGCGTGGCGTCGAGCGGGAGATTGGCCCTGAACAGGGTGGCGTTGTCGAGCGAGATCATCACCGAGGGAATGGTGATGGCCGGATCCGCGCCGCCCATCGTGATCGGGTTGCCCGCCACGTTGTTCGCGACGATGACGGCGATGGCGCCGGCTGCCTGCGCGTTGGCCACCTTGAGGACGAAGGTGCAGAAGCCGCGCTCGAGGAGCGCAATCTGCCCGGCCACGCCGCCGAACGGCTCGCATCCGTCGTTGACCGTCCCTGGCACGCCGCCCGGGGGCGGGGCTCCGGCCACGCCGTCGTTCACGAGGACGACGGTGCCCGACACGGGCCCGATGACGTCGAGCTGCGGACCGAACTGCGCGCGCGACGCCTCGTAGTCGCCGGCGATCGGTCCCCCATTGACCGTGACGGTGTTCGGCCGGGGATGCGTCCAGATGAACATCTGCATGCGCGGCCGCAGCCCGTCCACGGGCGTCCCGAAGTTCGCGTTGTTCGTGCCGCTTCCATCCTGCGCCTCGGCGCGGACATCGTCTCCACCCAGGCCGCCGCTGCCGTAGTTGTTCACCTGGAAGTTGCCCGCAGCCTCGTCGAAGCCGTAGCCGTAGGCCACGTCGTGCATGACGTTGTTCCAGTAGAACAGGTTGGTGACCGCGGCGGGACGATACGTCGAGGCGTTCTGGGTCAGATCGAGCGGAAAGTCGAACAGCAGCACGCCGCCGCCGGAAGGATCGCTCCCCGGATCCGCGACGTTGTCGGCGTTGAGGTCGGTGTACGCGTGGACGTTGTTGCCGCGCGTCACGAAAAACTCCGCCCCTGGGGCGCCGTCGGTATCGTGCCAGCCGAAGGGCGACGCGCTGGGATCGGCGGCATTCGTCACGAGCGATCGGTCGCCGTCGCTCGGGCTCTCGAAGGGGATGGGGAACACGTTGTAGGCGGCGCCGTCTGTCTCGTCGAACGACGGCAGGGCGGCCGGCGCCACGTCGTCGGCGCGCGCGGTCGCCAGGGCGATCGCCTCGGCGGAGTCGTGCACGATGAGATCGATCATGCCGAGCGATGCGCCGGTTTCCGCGTCGACGAGCGCGTGCCACCAGTGCTCGCCGCCGACCTCGTCGATCCGAACGTCCCAGGCCAGCCGCACGGCGCTGCCGGTGGGAACCCACACGAGCCTGGCCTCGATGGGTCGCTCGGCGATGCCGCCGTCGGAGAGCGTCACGGGCTCGCTGGCGCCGCCCTTGCGCTCGAGCACATGGAAGGGCCTCGTCGGCGCGAGCTTGAGGTGACCGGCCGCGTCGCTGGCGGCCGCGTCCGCGGCCTTCCTCGGCTGTTGACCGCCGGCAGCCGCGGCGATGTTCGCCACGAACCGGTTGCCGGTGATCATCGCGCTTCCGTCGGCTCTGACCGTGACGTTCAGAATGCCGTTCCAGACGTCGATGCCACGATACCGCTGCTGCAGGTACACGTGCGTGACGCCGGTGTGCGCGCTCACCACCGTGCTGCCGACGACCACATCCCTGATATCGGAGCCCGTGAGGCCGAGCGTCTGCCGATGGCGCTCGAGATAACGGAGCGCCTCTTCACCTGCGCCACCCTGCGCCAGGACGAGCGTGGCTCCCGTGAGCCCAAGACCCGCAAACACCGCCAACCAAAGGCCCGTTGCACGCGTGCCACGTATCATCGCGCCCTCGCTTTCTGTGATTTTTCGTTCCGGTCCCGGGTGAGTGTCAGACCTGCGAGACGGGTGTGTACCACAGCTCGAAACGGGGCAACAAGCCGGTGAGTGCAGGACGTGTGCAAAACGCGAGGCGGATGAGTCGGCCGCCCGCGCGCGTTCCCGCGGCGCGGGCGCAGTCGCAGCCGGAAACGCGCGTGTAGTGGCTACCCTTGGCGCGGCGCGCCGCACAGGGCTCGCGTGAGGTCACCTGCAGGGATTTCCCTGCACCCCGTGGGATTCTGTCCTGACCAGAGCGGTGAGAAATCTCCGCTGCCGCGCCGCTCGGCTTCCGCACGCAAGGGCGCCACTGCCGACAGCGCCAGCGGGAATGAGGGCGCCTCGTCGCTCATCGGGCCAACCTCGGCCACCAGGCGGTTCACGATTCCGCGTGCTGGACGGCCGGTGAACACGTTGGTGACCGCCGTATGGCGGGACGCCTCGCTCTTCAGCGCGGCACGATGGATCGCGCTCGTCGTCGCTTCGGGACACAGCAGGTACGCCGTCCCGACCTGCACGCCCGCAGCGCCCAGCGCGATCGCCGCCGCCACCCCCGCCGCGTCCACAATGCCGCCGGCGGCAATGACCGGAACGTTCACCGCTTCGACCACCTGCGGCAGCAACGCGAACGTGCCGATCTGCGTCGTCAGGTCGTTGGACAGGAACATCCCGCGATGCCCGCCGGCCTCGAGCCCCTGCGCGATAATCGCGTCCACGCCCTGAGCCTCGAGCCAGCGCGCCTCGGCGACGGTCGTCGCGGAGGAGAGAATCCTGGAACCCCAACTGCGAACCCGATCCAGCAGGTCCCTCGAGGGCAACCCGAAGTGGAAGCTGACGACCGCAGGTTTGAAGTCGCCGAGCGCGTCGGCGGCCTCGGCACTGAAGGGCGTTCGACCGGGAGCGGCGGCAACACCGGCATCGGCGATGCCGAGCTCACGGTAGTACGGCGCCAGCGCCGCGCGCCAGGCGGCTTCGCGCGCGGCATCCGGCACGGGCGGCGCATGGCAGAAGAAGTTGGCGTTGAACGGCTTGTCGGTGTGCGCGCGGATCGCAGCGAGCTCGCGACGCATGTCGTCGACGGTCAACATGGCGCACGGCAGCGATCCGAGCCCTCCGGCATGCGAGACGGCCACCGCGAGCGCGCTCCCCTGCACGCCGGCCATGGGCGCCTGAATGATGGGAAGCTCGATTCCAAAGAGCGCTTGCAGAGATGTCATGGCGTTTTGAAGCACGTCGGGCACGCTGTCCACGTAGAGGACGGTGGCTGCAAGCTGCATGGCATCCGTGCCGGCAACGCGATGGGTTCA
>JBOGIW010000504.1:0-2303 GCA_050748045.1 Vicinamibacterales bacterium
TGCTGGTGCTCGCGCAGATCTGGTTTTTGCCCCGAACGTCGGGGCGCCTGACCGCCCTCTCGCTGTTGTTCCCGCTGTACTACATCGTGCTATCGCTCGTGTTGCACCTGCGTCGCCCTGCCGCGCGATCGTCATGAGACAGAGACTAAGCCTAAGGACCCGTCGGCGAATAACTGTGCCACTCTGGCCGCCGATGCATCCCGCCTGGCTGCGTTGCTCGTCGCTTACATACTCCCGGTATGCGCGCTCCTCGCGCCTTGCCGGGCGGGCGCCTCGACGCCCAAGCTGACCACCGTATTCCGATCAGGGTCCTAAAAGAACTCCCTGAAGATTCCCCGCAGCCGGCCGGCGACGCGGCCGAATGCGCCTGCTCCGACGCGCACCGGTTCGGGGGCGCGATTGCGGTGCGCATACAAGGTGAGCCCCACCGGCGTGCCGAACGTCGGGCTGCTCACGTGATCCGCCAGGCCGCCCACGCCCACGGGCGTGCCGCGACGGATCGGAAGATCGAAAATCTGCTCGGCGATCTCCGGCATCCCCTCGAGAATCGCGCCGCCGCCGGTCAGCACGATGCCGGAGTTCAACGACTTCTCGTACCCCGCGCGGCGGATCTCGTCCCAGACCAGGTGGAAGATCTCCTCGGCGCGGGGCTGCAGGATCTCGGACAGAATCCGCCGGGCCATCACGCGCGGCTTGCGGCCGCCGACGCTCGCCACCTCGATGGTCTCGTCCTCGTCGACCATCGCCGAGAGCGCGCACCCGTACTTGCGCTTGACCTTCTCCGCATCGGGGATCGGGGTGCGCAGGCCGACCGCGATGTCGTTCGTGAAGTGATCGCCGCCGACCGGCACGACGCCGGTGTGCCACAGGCTGCCGCGCTCCCAGATCGCGATGTCCGCGGTGCCGCCGCCGACGTCGACGAGGGCGACACCGAGCTCCTTCTCATCGGGCGTGAGCACCGCCTCGCTCGCGGCGAGCTGCTCGATGACGGTGTCCTGCACGCCGACGCTTGCGCGGTTGACGCACGTGATGATGTTCTGCGTCGACGAGGCCGCGCCCGTCACGATGTGCACGTTGACTTCGAGCCGCGCGCCGGTCATGCCCACGGGCGCGCCGATCCCGTCCTGCTCGTCGACCACGAAGTCCTGCGGCAGCACGTGCAGGATCTCGCGGCCGGTCGGCAGCGCCACGGCCTTGGCCGCGTCGATCGCGCGGCGCACGTCCTCGCGCGTGATCTCGCGGTTCTTTCCCGCGACCGCGATGACGCCGCGGCTGTTGAAGCCCTTGATGTGCGGCCCCGACAGCGCCAGGTGCACGGAGTCGACTTCCACGCCCGCCATCAGCTCCGCTTCCTCGATCGCCTTCTTGATCGAGTCCACGGCGGCTTCGAGGTTCACGACGACGCCACGCTTGATCCCGCGCGACTCGGCGACGCCGATGCCCACGATGTCCAGGCTGCCGTCGTCGAGGCTCTCCCCGACGACCGCGCACACCTTCGAGGTGCCGACATCGAGACCGACGATGTAGCGTTCCCTCCGTGCCACTAGCTCCCCGCCTTCCGCCCTGGCCGCCGCACGCTGGCTCCCGGCCCCCTGCTTCCCGCTCCCCGAGGCTTGACGTAGATGCGATCGTCGAACCGCAGGTCGACGTAGTCGATCTCGTTCACCCGCTCGCGCAACGCCGCGGCGAGATCCGTATAGCACTGCAGCCGCTCGACGAACTCGTCGTCGCCGAGCCGCACGATCGCCGGGTCGTCCTCGAGGACCACCGATGCGTCCGTCACGTCCGTCACGTCCACCTGGGAGACGCGCTTCGCCAGATCGGGACGGCCGTGGAGCGACGCCAGCAGGCGTGCGGCGAGCGCCGCGCGCTCCTCGTCGATGAGCGGACCGCCGTCGCGCGGCGGCGCCGCCAGCCCGTCGATGATCGGCAGGTCGATCTCCGCGTGATGCGGGCCGAACTGGTCGATGATCGTGCCACGCTGATCGATCAGGTACAGGTCGTCGCCGAGCCGGCCGATCCCCATCGGCTGCCGCTCCGCGATCGCCACGGCGATCGTGCCCGGCAGCACGCGCCGGATGGCGGCGTTCCCGACCCAGGGCGCGGTCAGGAGCCTCCGGCGCCACGATTCGAGATCCGCCGTGATCATGCTCTGGCCTCGCAGTCCGTCCAGCAGCGCCACCACCTCTCCCTTCGACATCCGCGCGTTCCCGCTCACCGTGATGCGCGTCACCTGCAGCGCGTCGGCGGAGAGCACGAGCACCGCTCCGCGGTATGCGCCGTACAGGGCCAAGGCGATCGCC
>JBOGIW010000505.1:0-4363 GCA_050748045.1 Vicinamibacterales bacterium
TGTGCACACCGCCTACTTTAATACGCGTTCCCTG
The DNA here is from genome assembly GCA_050748045.1 of Vicinamibacterales bacterium. Lineage (GTDB taxonomy): Bacteria > Acidobacteriota > Vicinamibacteria > Vicinamibacterales > UBA2999 > CAVYVZ01. Next base: position 35 of record JBOGIW010000505.1, read on the forward strand.
CAAGTTCAGCTTGAACTCTGCCGCACACGTCCGCATACTGCTGTCACTCCCCAGGGATCTCCACCGATGATCAATGCTCTCATCGTCGTCGCGCTGGCCGGCGTCGGGGCGTACCTCGTCAGTCGTGTGGTCCGCCCCGCGCATCCGCGGCGCGGCATCGACGTCGGCGCCGTCAGCACGAGCTGGATCGCCGAGCATCGAAGGGAAGAGCCTCGATGACGGACCCGCGTTCTTTCGGCGCATGGCTGCGGCGCGAGCGCGAGCGGCGCACCATCACGGTGCGGGCTATCGCGGATCGCACGAAGATTGGCGCGGGTCTGCTCGAGGCGCTCGAGCGGGGAGATGTCTCGCGCTGGCCAGGCGGCATCTACCGGCGGGCCTTCGTCCGATCTTACGCCGAGGCCGTGGGACTCGATGCGGACCTCGTGGTGGCCAACTTCGAGCGCCTGTTCCCAGCCGATCCCGCAACTGCCCCCCCGGCCGGTGCGGCGAGGTCGCACGGGGAACAGGAAGAAATGCGCCTCGCGCTCGTGACCCCAGCGGTGGCCGGCCTCACGGCGGCGGCGGTGAAGACCGCGTGCCTCGATGTGGCGTGCATCCTTGCCTTCGGCCTCGGGGGTCTTGCCGCAGCCGGCGCGATCGGCTTCTGGTGCGCCGTCGCCGTGGCGGCAGTCGTGTTTCACCTGTCTCACACCCTCGGCCGGCACAGCCGAACGGTTCGGGGTCGGCCGCAGCGCGGGGCCGCCGCGGTTCTCCAGCCACGGGCCGAAGTCCTCAGCTTTGCCGACGAACAGGCCCGCTCGACCTCACGTCGCGCCCGCGCCAGGCGGGCGCTCGCGAACCTGTCCGCCGCCGCCAGCTCTGCAGCACTGCCAGGCCGCCGACGAGCTGCCCGCTCGTAGCGTCGCGGCAGCGCTCGTGCATGCACTCAGCGGGAAGGGAGTGCACACGTGCGACCACCGGGAATCGGCCCCGCCATGCTGATGGCGGCCTCGTTCGCCGCTTGCGCCGTGCGAGGCCCTGTCGTCGATGGCGGATCCAAGCCTTTGGGAGTCGGCGGAACGATCTCGGGGATCGTCACGTCCTCTGGCGCTGTCCCGGTTCCTTCACGGAGGGTCACCGCGATCGACACCACGAGCGGCGCTTGTTACGACGCGGTCACGGCCGTCAACGGCGGCTACACCATCAAGGTGCCGACCGGCCGATATCGATTGGAAGTCGAGCTGCGTGAGGGCGAGACCCTGGCCGACAAGCCGGCCGACACCAACATCAACACGAGCGATCTCGATGCCGCCAGGAACTTCGTGATCACCGTGAAGCCCCCGTCTAGCTCTCCGGTCCTCGGCCAGGGGGTCGAGACCCGAGACTGAGAGACCCGAGACTGAGAGACCCTGAGACCCGAGACTATCCCTGCCGCTCCAACGCCGCGATCCTGACTTCGAGCGGCGGGTGGGTCGAGAAGAAGAGCATCCAGCCGCGCGCGCCGCTGATCTTCAGCGTGGCCAGCGCCTCGTGCGACGTGTCCACGGCTTCCTGGTACGCCAGCAGCCGCCGCAGCGCGCCCACCATGTTCTCGCGGCCGGCCAGCGACGCGCCGCCGCGGTCGGCTCTGAACTCCCGCCGGCGTGAGAACCACGCCGTGACCATCGAGCCGAGGATGCCCAGGCCGATCTCGAGGATGATCACCACGAAGTAGCTGCCGCCACGGCCGTCGCTCGAGCCGCGGAGCGTCGAGGCAATCACACGCGCGAAGAAGATCACAAACGCGTTGATCACACCCTGCAGGAGGGTCATCGTCACCATGTCGCCGTTGGAGATGTGGGCCACCTCGTGGGCGAGCACCCCTTCGACCTCGTTCGGCCGCATCGTGCGCAGCAGGCCCGTCGACACGGCAACCAGGCTCCGGCTCTTGCTCGGGCCCGTCGCGAACGCGTTCACCTCGCCGGAATCGTAGACGCCAACCTCCGGCATCGGCAGGTTGGCCTGACGGGTGAGTCGCTCCACCGTGGCATACAGCCAATCGAGCTCATGACGGCCCGTGCGGCCGTCAACCAACTGAACGCCTGTGGCCCGCTTGGCAATCCAGCGGGACATCTGCAGCGACATGAACGCGCCGCCCATACCCCACACGAGCGAGAAGATCGCCAGGCCTTCGAGCCCCCCGCCCGGCTGGACGCCCAGCACGCTCATGATGATCGACAGGGTGATGACGATCGCAAGGTTCGTGACGAGAAAGAGGAAGATCCGCTTCGCCATGGTTTGTCTATCCGCAGGATAACGCAGTCCTGCCCGGGTTAGGACGCCGGCCGGGTGTCTGGCGGTGCTGGTAAGACAATGCGGCCATGACATTGAGTATATTGCGGTCATGACAATGTGGCTGCCTGAGCTCGACGGACGGAAACGGCCGGTGTATCGGGCCATTGCCGACGCGATCGACGAAGAGGTCCAGAAGGGCACTCTTCGCGCCGGCACCCGCTTACCGCCCCATCGCGATCTGGCCGACCGTCTCGGCGTGACGGTGACGACCATCACGCGTGCCTACACGGAGGCGACGCGGCGGGGTCTGATTGCCGGCCATGTGGGACGCGGCACGTTCGTCCGTGGCACGGCCGAGACCGACGATGAGCCGGCGGACGGACCGCTCGATTTGAGCATGAACGTCCTGATGCCGGACAAGGAAGCCGCGGTTCTCGAGAAGCATCTCTTCGCGCGGCCGGTCCTGCCCTGGACGCAACTGCTGGGCTACATGCCGTCGCGCGGCCATCTGCGGCATCGCCAGGCCATGGCCACCTGGTTGTCGGCATGCGGATTTGCCGCGGAGCCGGAGCGGATCGTGCTCACCGCCGGGGCCCAGCATGGGATGGCGGTGGCCATGGCGGCGGTGACCAGGCCCGGCGAGACGCTGCTCGTGGAGGAGCTCACCTATTCGGGGGCGCGTCTCCTCGCGCACCAGATGGGTCTGCAGCTGCGCGGCGTGCCGATGGACGGCGAAGGGCTCCGGCCCGACGCGCTCGCGTCGGCCGCCCGCGCCACGCGCGCGCGGGTTCTGTACTGCATGCCGCGCCTCCAGAACCCGACCTCTGCCGTCATGTCCGAGAAGCGGCGCCGGCAGATTGCCGCCGTCGCCGAAAAGCACCGCCTCCTCGTCGTCGAGGACGACACCTACGGGTTCCTGTCGCCGGAGCGCGAGCCGCTGGCCGCGCTCCTGCCCGAGCGCACGATCTTCATCACGAGCCTGTCGAAGAGCCTGTTCCCCGGCCTGCGGCTCGGCTGCGCCGTGCCGCCGGCGCCGCTCGTGGAGAAGATCACGTCGGCGGTGTGGGCGACCATCATCAACACGTCGCCGATCGGCGCCGACATCATGAGCAGTTGGATCGAGGACGGGACCGCCGCGCGCATCGCCGAGTGGAAGCGCCACGAGGTCGCCGCGCGCCAGCAGATGGCGCGGCGGCTGCTGCAGGGTGAGCGGTTGCAGACCCAGCCGTCGAGCCCACACGTCTGGCTGCACCTGCCCGGACGGTGGGACTCGGACTCCTTCACCGCCCACGCGCGAACCCGAGGCGTCGTGCTGAACGCCGCGCACGAGTTCGCCGTCACCGACGTTCAGCCGCGTGGCGTACGGCTCTGCATCGGCCCCCCGCGCACGCGCGCGGGCCTCGAGCAGGCCCTCACGCGCGTGGCAGACGCGCTCAGAGATCGCACGCCCGCCACACGCGTTGTCGTGTGATGCGTGTCGGTGCGATCCGACCGAGATCGCTCCGGCGCCGACGCGCTACCATGGTGTGGCGAGCCTCCCCCGCGCCTTGTTGACGTCCCGGTGAAAGACGAAGAGCACGTCGGCGCTGTCGTTCGTGAAGTTCCATGTCTTCCCCGCGCGACGGCGTACGCGGAGGTTCTTCTTCAGGTAGTCCACCTCGAACTCGTCGAGGTCGGCGAAGGGCAGTGTGAAGGCGTCGCTCTTGTTGGCGGTGTCGTACGTCATGCCTTTCAGCGTTGCGGCGAGCATGCCCTGGCACGATCCCATGGCGTGCCGGTGGACGACGGGGATCGAGACGTTGAGGCGCACCTTCAGGAACTCCACGTTCACCCGATTGTCGCCGGCCGCCAGGTCGATCGTTTCCGCGTAGCCTTCATGCCCGGTGGCGGTGACGTTCAATTGTTTCGATCCGGCCGCCAGGTTGCGGAGCGTCAGCGGCGTCGTTCCGACGAACTCGCGATCGAGGAACACCGACGCGCCGGGCACGTCGCTCTGGACCTGCAGCACGACGGCCGTGTCGGGAGTGGCCACGGCCTCGGCGGGCGGAGGGGGCGCAGCGGCCCGGCTTCTGT
>JBOGIW010000506.1:0-3638 GCA_050748045.1 Vicinamibacterales bacterium
TCGGCGACGGCTTCGCTGATGGGGAACACCGTGCTCGACCCGTCGATTCTGATGAGGGCCCCCGTGCCGCCGGCCTGGCGATCATCGGCCCCGCCGCCGCACGCGGCAAGGACGAGTGTGCACGCCACGACAGACACGTGCCGGCCGAGGGACTGAGCCATGGCCTCACGCTATCGGACCGGAATTTCGCACCTGTTTCTGCCGTGTTAAATCCGTGTTAACGGGTCTCGAGGAAGAGCTCCACCTGCGCCCGCAGGTCCGCCTGGATCGCTTCGATGGGGCGGCGCGCGTCGAGCACCTTGAAGTCGAATTCGTCGGCCATGGACCCATACTCGCGCAAGAGCGACCGCTGGTAGGTGCGGAAGCTGTCGTAGATGTCGTCGGCCAGCTTCATGTCCATCCCGGACTCCCAGAAGTCGAGGCCGCGCGACTCGATCACGCGCTTGACGAGCGTGTCGACGTCGACCTTCAGGTAGAAGACCAGGTTCGGCTTGATCGCGAAGCCGTACAGCTCGCGAAGCCACGCGCGATCGACGCCGCGCACGCCGGCGCGCGCCAGCGCCGTGAAGATGTACCGGTCGGACAGGACGATGAACCCCGCCTTGAGCGCCGGGATGACCTCCTTCTCGAGGCGATCGGCGAAGTCCGTGGCGTAGAGCAGCACGAACGTCAGCTTGTTGAGCGTGTTGCTGGCCTTGGCGAGGTCGATCGTCGGCTGCATCAGCGTGGACCGCGTCCAGCCGGTCTCGACGACGCCGTAGCCCCGCACCTCGAGCCACTCGCGGAGCAGCCGGATCTGCGTGCTGCGCCCCACGCCGTCGGTGCCCTCGATGGCGATGATCGTCCCGGGGTAGCCGTCGAGGGGAATGTAGGGCAGCCCGTGGCCGTAGTACCTACTCATCGCCGCCCTCCAGGTGTCCGAGGACGAGCGTCCGCACGACGTGCTGCTGCTCCGTGATGCTGCCCGACGCGTCGATGACGCGCAGGCCGTACTCGTCGACGAGCCGATCGTACACGTCGAGCACCCTCGACTGGAACAGGCGGAAGCTCTCGACGGCGATGGTGCTCAGGCCGAGGTCCATGCCCGCCTCGTAGAACTTCAGCTTCGCGCGGCGCGCGAGGAGCCGGTCGACGGACACGTCGATCGGGACTCGGAAGTACAGCGCGAGGTCGGGGCACACGGCGAAGCTGTAAAGCCCGCGGACCCACTGCGGATGCACGCCGCGCGCGACATCCCGCGCGAAGGCGGTGTAGGCGTACCGGTCCGCCAGCACGATCATCCCCGCCTTGAGCGGGGGCACGATCTTGTAGAGCAGCCTATCGGCGAAGTCGGTGGCGTGGAGCAGGCTGAACGTCATCGGCGTGAGGGCGTTCTTTTTCTTGCCTGCCTTGGTGGCGGCCTTCACGAGCGCCGACGAGTTCCACTCGGTGACCGAGACGCGGTGCCCTTCGGCCTCCAGCCACTTCGCGAGCAGCCCCAGTTGGGTGGTCTTTCCGGAGCCGTCGATGCCCTCCACCACGATGAGCTTGCCCGGGTACTCGTGCGGCGTGGTCAGATTGTTCAGCATAGAACTGCCCGCTCACCTCGACCCGGATGGGCTTGCCGAGCACCGCCTCGAGGGGTGCGAGGTGCCGGTTCGCGGCCCAGACCTCCAGTTCCGCATCGCCCGAGGTCCGGAGCTGCAGCAGGAAGTCCTCGCCGCGATCGCGCAGGTCGAGGCCCGCGATCACCTGCGCGTGGCTGCGATCGAGGCTCTCGGCCAGGCGCAGGATCGACGACAGGAGCCGGACGGCGCGGCGGAGGTCGGCCGGCAGATCGGCGTATTCCTGCTGCGACTTCTTCGGGGTGCCGCGTCGATGGAAGAGGGCGATGAGCGCCATCACCTCGATCTCCTGCGGATCGAAGCCGCGCAGATCGCCATTCTTGATCAGGTACTGGGAGTGCTTGTGGTGCCGCGGGTAGCTGATGTGCACGCCGAGGTCGTGCATCAGCGCGGCATACTCCAGCCACTCGCGCTCGCGGTCGGTGCGGCCGTGGATGGCGCGCGTCTGGTCGAAGAGCGCCAGCGCGAGCCGCGCCACCTGGCCCGCGTGCTCCGCGACGTAGTTGCAGCGCTCGGCGAGCTCGACGGTGCTGCGGCGCCGGATGTCGGGAATGCGATCGGCCTGCGCGATCTGCCGCCGGTTCCGGCGGATGTAGTCGAGCACGAGCCCCTCGCGGAGCGCGAGGTCGCAGAGCGTCAGGTCCTCGGCGCCGAGCCGCCGGAGGAGCGTGTCGAGCAGCACCGCGCCGGCGACGACGAGGTCGGCGCGGCGCGGGTCGAGCCCGGTGATCGTGAGCCGCTCCTCGAGGTCGAGCTCGACCACCTCCTTGCGGAGCCGGCGGATCTGTTTGGCCGGCACTCGCAGGTTGCGCAGCTCCGCGGGCGGCGTGCCGCGGGCCGCGGTGGCCGCCAGGGCGCCAATGCTGAGGATCGTCCCCGACGTGCCGATCACGCGGTCGAAGCCGGCGGCCGTGATCTGCGCGCAGTGGCGCTCGATCTCGCTGGAGATGTGCTTGGCGAGCCTCCGCTCGTCCCGGCCCGAGAGCGGATCGCTTTTCACGAACCGCTCGGTGAGGCGGATGACGCCGATCTTGAAGCTGCGCGCGGCCTGGATGGCGGCGGCGGTCCCGTGCGTGATCTCGACGCTGCCTCCGCCGATATCGATGACCACCGCGCGCCCGCTGCCGACGTCGACGCCGTACACCGCGGCGAGGTGGATCAGCCGCGCCTCTTCGGTGCCGGAGATCACGCGGGGACGGATGCCCGTCTGCCGCTCGATCTCGGTGAGGAACTCGCCGCCGTTCTCGGCTTCGCGCGTGGCGCTCGTCGCGGCCGCGACGATCTCGTCCACGCGGTGCGATTCGGCGAGGCGCTTGAACTTGGAGAGCGCCTGCAACGCGGCCGACATCGCCTCCGGCGTCAGGGCCCGGCCGTCCAGGCCGCCGGCGCCGAGCCGGACCATCGCTTTCTCGCGATCGACGACCTCGAACGAGAGATCCGGCCGCACCTGGACCACGATCATGTGGACCGAGTTGGTGCCGATGTCGATGGCGGCAATGCGCATGAGTTGATTCGCCCACGTTTCGACAGCAACCGATCTAATATCGGAGCGTAGCGGAACGGCTCTGTTTACATTGTTGTTACAAGGGCTCGCCGGGCGCCTCGCCCGGCGTTACGGCCGCGGCATCGTAGCATGGACCGGTCAGCTCCCTCGGAGCTCCTGATCAGACAGCGCCTCCGGGTGCTCGACAAGCATCTGCCCCTTGCGGCGAAAGGGGACGTCGAGGCGCTCCACCAGACGCGCGTGGCGTCGCGGCGGCTGCGCGAGGCCCTGCCGCTCGTCGCGGCCGGCGCGCGCGGGCGGCGCCTCCGACGCCAGGTGCGGAAGATCATGCAGGCGCTCGGCCCGGTCCGCGACCTCGACGTGGCCCTGCAGATCCTGGACGAGGTGGAACAGGCGGGCGAGACCTCGCGATCGGCTGTCGCCAGGCTGCGCCAGGCCGTGTCGCGTGAACGGCAGATGCTGCACGCCGACATGCAGCGACGGCTCGAGGCGTGCGACCTTGCCAGGCTCCGGAAGCGGGCGCTGGACGC
>JBOGIW010000507.1:0-8836 GCA_050748045.1 Vicinamibacterales bacterium
CGCGCCGTCTCCAGAAGGAGCACGGCCTCAGCCTGCTGATCGTGGACTACATACAGTTGATGAGCGGACGCGGCCGCTTCGAGAACCGGACGCTGGAGCTGGCGTCGATCTCGCGCTCGCTCAAGGGACTCGCCAAGGAGCTGCGCGTGCCCATCGTGGTGCTCTCGCAGATGTCGCGGGCGCCCGAATCGCGCTCCGACCATCGCCCGCAGCTCTCGGACCTCCGCGAGTCGGGCGCGCTCGAGCAGGACGCCGACGTCGTCGTCATGATCTATCGCGACGATGTCTACAACAAGGATCCGAACAGCGAGAGCGCCGGCATCGCGGAGCTGATCCTCGCCAAGCAGCGCAACGGCCCGACCGGCGTCGTCAAGCTCGCGTTCCTGCGGGAGCAGACCCGCTTCGCCAATCTTGTCCAGGGACCGCCCTAGCCGCCCCCGTCCTCGATGATCGATGCTCGATGCTTGATTCTTGACGCTTGACTCTAGAATCAAGAAACACGCATGACGAGCCGCGTTACGGCCGCCCGAATCAACCTCGATGTCGTGAGGAGCAATTTCGCCGCCATCCAGCAGTATCTGGCGTGTGAGCCTGGGCGGACGAGGCCTCCGGGCATCATCGCCGTCGTCAAGGCCAATGCCTACGGCCACGGCGCGGACCGCGTCGGTCCCGCGCTCGAGCAGGCGGGCGCGACGATGCTCGCGTGCGCGGACATCGAGGAAGGCATCGCGCTGCGCCGTGCCGGCGTGCGGGTGCCGATCCTCGTCTTCGGCGCGCTGGGCGTCAGCGATCTCGCGGGCATCTTCGAGCTCGATCTGACGCCGACCATTTCGACGCCGTCCGCCGCGCGCGCCGTGCAGGAGGCGGCCGTGCGGGCGCGGCGGACGATCGGCTATCACCTGAAGATCGACACCGGGATGAACCGGCTCGGCTTCCGCCACGACAACCTCCGGCACACCCTGCCGGAGCTGCTCGCGAGCCCCAACCTGCGGCTCGACGCGGCCTACACCCACTTTGCCGCCGCCAACGATCCGGAGAGCCCGCTCTTCGAGACTCAGCGCGAGCGATTCGAGCGGGCGCTCTCGACGGTTGAGGAGCTCGGCGGGAGGCCCATCCTCCGCCACGCCGCGAACAGCGCCGCGTTGCTGCGCGACTCCCGCGTCTGGTACGACGCGGTCCGTCCCGGCCTGCTGCTGTACGGCATCGTCCCGCCGCCGCTCGCCACCACGATCCCGCTGCAGCCGGTGATGTCGCTCACGAGCCGCGTCGTCGCCGTCAAGGGGATGCGCGCGGGCGAGGGTGTCGGATACGGCTGGCGCCACCGGGCAGAGTCTCCCAGGACCATTGCCATCGTGCCGGCCGGGTACGCGGATGGGATCGACACGCGCGTGTCGGGACGTGGATCGGTGCTCATTCGCGGGACGCGCGCTCCCATCGTCGGCTCCGTGTCCATGGACATGATGGTGGTGGACGTCACCGGTCTCGACGTCGCGCCAGGCGACGAGGTGGTGATCCTCGGACGCCAGGGCGACGAGAGCTGGCAGCGTATCGATGCGCGCGAGATGGCGGCGGCCATCGGGACCATCCCCTGGGAAGTCGTCTGCCGCATCGGGACGCGAATCGAGCGAGAATACGAGGAACCTCCAAATCCCAACTCCCAACGCCCAACCTCCGATTCCCAACACTCAACCCCCAATTCCCAGAATCCTCCGGCAGTTGACAGTTGATGGGCGACAAGTTGACGCTTGGGACTTGGGTGTTGAGCGGGAAGTTGTGAGTGCGGCGTTCGGAATTGAGTTTGGGCGTGGGGACTCGAGTTGGGCGTGGGGAGCTGGGGATTGGGAGTTGGGAGTTGGGAGTTGGAAGTTGGGAGTTGGGAGTTGAAGCCGAGAATCGTGTTCGTCTGCCAGGACTGCGGGGCGCAGAGTCCGAAGTGGCTCGGGCGCTGTGCCGAGTGCGGCGCGTGGAATTCGATGGTCGAAGAGCGCGCAGCCGACGACGCGGCCGCAGCCGCGGCCGACCACCGCTACGCGCAGCCTGGCGCCGGCGCCGCCGCCAGACTCTACGCCGATGTCGAGCTGGCGCGCTCCGAGCGCCTGCCGTCGGGCATCGGCGAGTTCGACCGCGTGCTCGGCGGCGGCATCGTACCCGGATCGCTCGTGCTGCTCGGCGGCGAGCCAGGCATCGGCAAGTCGACGCTGCTGCTGCAGGTGGCGGCGCACTGTGCCCGCTCCATCGGCCCGGTGCTCTACGCGTCCGGCGAGGAATCCGAGCATCAGATCAAGAGCCGCGGCGATCGGCTCGGCGTCGGGGCGGCCCCGCTCTACCTCCTCTCGGAAACCTGCATCGAGCGCATCCTCGAGGAGATCGCGCGGCTCCGGCCGTCGCTGGTCGTGATCGACTCCGTCCAGACGGTCTTCTCGATCAAGTTCCAGTCCGCGCCCGGGAGCATCGGCCAGGTGCGCGAGGCGGCCACGCAGTTCCTCTTCGCCGCGAAAGGGCAGAACATCCCGACGATCCTCGTCGGCCACGTCACGAAGGACGGCAGCCTGGCCGGACCGAAGGTCCTGGAGCACGTCGTCGACACCGTGCTCTACTTCGAGGGCGAGCGCCACCACGCGCACCGCGTGGTCAGGACGGTGAAGAACCGGTTCGGCGCCGTGAGCGAGCTCGGGGTCTTCGAGATGACCGGCACCGGCCTCCGCGCGGTGCCGAATCCCTCGAAGCTGTTTCTCTCCGAGCGGGCGTCGGGCACGCCCGGGTCCGCCGTCCTCTGCTCGGTCGAGGGGTCGCGGCCGATCCTCGTCGAGGTCCAGGCGCTCGTCAGCACGAGCACGTACGGCAACGCCCGCCGCATGGCGATCGGCATCGACCAGAACCGCCTGTCGCTGCTCCTGGCCGTGCTCGAGAAGCGCGCCGGGATGAGTCTCGCGGGCGACGACGTGTATGTGAACGTCGCGGGGGGCATGACGATCGAGGAGCCGGCGGCCGACCTGAGCGTGGTTGCCGCCGTCGCCTCCAGCGTCCGGAACCGGGGGCTCTCGCCGGCCACAGCGGTCTTCGGCGAGGTGGGATTGAGCGGCGAAATCCGAGGCATCCCGCAGGCCGCCCTCAGAATCCGTGAAGCGGCCCAGATGGGGTTCACGCGGGTCGTGATGCCCTCGACCAATGTAGATCCGGCCGAAAACGGCGGATGCGAGCCGATCGGCGTTCGAACAATCGGTGAAGCGCTCGATGCTTTGATCGCTTGATTTTCGAACCCGGCGGTTCTAAGGTTCTCCAATCATCACCGTTCGTAACCGAATGTCATAGCGGCGTCACAGTTCCGGAGAACCGTCATGGCCTGGTTCGCGTTTGCGCGTATCCTGTTCGTCGCCGCCGTCGCCTATTCGGCGTATCAGCTCCAACCCATCGACGGCGGGCTTCTGCTCAACGTGCTCTTCGGGTGCGTCCTCGGCGCGCTCATCGTCGTGCTCGAAGTCCGCCTCAAGGACACCTCGGTCACGCACATGCTCGGCGCGCTCGTCGGCGGCGCGATCGGCCTGGCGATTGCCAAGGCGATCGGCGCCGCCCTCTACTGGGCGAACCTGGGCAGCGGCGGCGTGGTGTTCCTGCACAGTCTCATCCTGCTGGCGCTGCCGTATCTCGGGATCGTGATCGGCGGCCGGCGCGGCGAGTGGCTCGAACCGTCGCGGCTCATCGGGCTGTTTCGGGCGGCGGGGCCCCAGCGCCGCTACAAAGTTCTCGATACCAGCGTCATCATCGACGGCCGTATCGCGGACATCTGCGAGACCGGCTTCATGGACGGCACCCTCGTCATCCCGCAGTTCGTGCTCAAGGAGCTGCAGCTCGTCGCCGACTCCGCCGACTCCATGAAGCGGAACCGCGGCCGGCGCGGCCTCGACATCCTCCAGAAGATTCAGAAGATGTCGAACGTGGACGTCACCATTTCGGACGTCGACTTCCCGGACGTGCGCGAGGTGGACCTGAAGCTGATCGAGCTCGCGCGCACGCTACAGGGAAAGATCGTCACCAACGACTTCAACCTGAACAAGGTCGCGCAGCTGCGCGGCGTCGAGGTGCTGAACATCAACGAGCTTGCCAACTCGCTGAAGCCCGTCGTGCTGCCGGGCGAGCTGATGAAGGTGTTCATCCTGAAGGAGGGCAAGGAGTACAACCAGGGCGTCGCCTATCTCGACGACGGCACGATGGTCGTGGTGGACAATGCGCGGAAGATGATCGGCAAGACGATCGACATTGTCGTGACGAGCGTGCTCCAGACCACGGCCGGCAAGATGATCTTCGGCCGCTTCCTCGACCCGGCGCTCGCCGCCCAGGCGGTGCCCTCCGCGGTCGCCGCCGTCGCGGACGCAGTCGATCGGCGGGCGCGGCACGTTCCGCCTCCCGCCGCGGCTGCCGGTAAGTGAGTTATCGGGTTCCTCCCTTCCACTGGTGGCGGACGGTCTTCTTCCTGATCCCCGCCATCGGTGTCTACACCGTCGTGCTGGGAGCGCTGTCGATCGGATCGAGCGTGTTCGACACGCGCGGACACCTCGGGCACTGGTGCGCCCGCGCCTGGGCGAAGCTCATTCTCCTGACGACGGGCGTTCACGTCGACGTCGAGGGGCTGGAGCGGCTGCAGCCGGGGCGTACGTATGTGTTCGTCTCGAATCACCAGAGCCACTACGACACGGCCGTGCTCTTCGCCACGCTGCCGTACCAGCTCCGCATCATCGCGAAGGACGCTCTCGGCCGATTCCCGGTGCTCGGCTGGCACCTCCGGCGTACCGGCCACATTCTCGTCGACCGCCGGAAGCCCGACCGCGCGGCGATCTTCGAGTGGGCCGGACGCCTGACCTCGCTCGGACACTCGCTCGTCGTCTATCCCGAGGGGACGCGCGGCGCCGACGGCCGCGTGGCGCCGTTCAAGGGCGGCAGCTTTCAGATCGCGTTGCAGGCCGGCCTCGCGGTCGTGCCGCTGTCGCTCGTCGGCACGCGGCGCATCATGACCAAGGGGCGCATTGCGGCGCATCCCGGGCGGGTGCGCCTCGTCATCCACGATCCGATCGAGACGGCCGCCATGCGCGACGCGGACCCGAGGGTGTTCGGCGAGCGCGTGCGGGCCATCATCCGTCCCGACGCCGAATCGGACGTCGCGGCGCCCGCAGCCTCGTAGGGCGTGCGGGATCGGCGTGCGGCGGAGGCCGGCGCCGCCATGGCGGAGCTCTCCTGCGCAAGGCCGGACGCCTCGTCGGATAGAATTCTCTCGTGCACGTTTCCGCGATCATTGCCGCCGCCGGCAGCGGCACACGCTTCGGTGCCGGCCGTCCGAAGCAGCTTGTCGCGCTCGCAGGGCGGACGATCCTGCAGCGCAGCGTCGAGGCGTTCACCCGCTGCACGGTCGTGCAGGACATCATCGTTGCGCTGCCGCCGGAGCTGGCGGCGAAGCCGCCGGCATACCTGATGACCGCCGCCACGCGAATCCTCGTCGTCGCGGGAGGGGACCGCCGGCAGGACTCCGTGGCGCGCGCGTTCGCCCACGTCGAGGATCGCGCCGACATCGTGGTGATTCACGATGCGGTCCGGCCGCTCGTCAGCGACGATCTCATACGCCGCACGGTCATGGCGGCTGCGGAGTACGGCGCTGCCGTGGCGGCGCTCCCGGTCCGCGACACGGTGAAGCGCGCCGATGCGCAGCGGATGGTCGCCGGCACGCTTCCCAGGCAGGAGATTTTCCTCGCGCAGACACCCCAGGCGTTTCGCGTGCCCGTGCTGCGCGCGGCGCTCGCTCTGAGCGCGCCCGACCACGAGGCGACCGACGAGGCGATGCTCGCCGAGCTGGCCGGGCACCGCGTACGCCTGGTCGACGGCGATCCGCGCAACGTGAAGGTCACGACGCCCGAGGATCTCGCGATCGCGGAATCGCTGCTCCGCCGGGGACCGCCGTTGCTGCGCATCGGCAACGGCTACGACCTGCACCGGCTGGTCGAAGGACGGATGCTCGTGCTGGGCGGCGTGACGATTCCATTCGAAAAGGGGCTGCGGGGACACTCCGACGGCGACGCGGTGTGTCACGCCGTCACCGACGCCATCCTCGGCGCGGCCGGCGCCGGCGACATCGGCCGGCACTTTCCGGACACCGACCCCGCGTGGAAGGATGCGAACAGCCTCGTCCTGCTGAGGCGTGCCGCGTCCCTCGTCGGCGCCGCGGCCTTCGGCATCGTCAACGTCGACGTCGTGATCATCGCGCAGGAGCCGAAGCTCCTGCCGTACGTCGAGTCCATGGCGGTCAACCTGGCGGCGGCGCTCGACTGCGCGCCGGGCCAGATCAGCATCAAAGGCAAGACGAACGAGGGCATGGATTCGGTGGGCGCAGGCGAGTCGATCGTCGTCCACGCCGTCGCCCTGCTGTCGCGCTGACCCAGGAGGAGCTCTCAACTCCCGACTCCCAACTCCCAACGACGGAGACCAGAGACCAGAGACGCGATGCGCCTGCGCTTTGCCCCCAGCCCCACCGGACTCCTGCACGTCGGCAACGCGCGCACGGCGCTCTTCAACTGGCTGTTTGCGCGGCGCCATGGCGGCGTGTTCATCCTTCGCATCGAGGACACCGACGTCGAGCGCTCGACCAGCGATTCGGAACGCGCCATCATCGAGGACCTCCGCTGGATGGGTCTCGACTGGACCGAGGGCATCGAAACGCGCGGCGATGCTGCCGGCCCGAGGGGACCGTACCGGCAATCCGAGCGTCTGACGTTGTACAGCGCCCACGCGCAGGACCTCATCGGCCGCGGGCACGCCTACTACTGCTTCTGCTCCGCCGAGAAGGTCGAAGCCGACCGTCAGGCCGCTCTGGCCGCCGGGCGGCCGCCTATGTACCCGGGCACGTGCCGCGCCATCCCTCTCGACGACGCCAGGCGCCGCGTCGAAGGTGGCGAGGCCGCGGTCGTTCGCTTTCGCGTGCCGGACCGCCGGGAGGTCGCCTTCCGCGACATTGTCCGTGGCGACGTGCGCTTCGACACCGAGGTGATCGGCGACCCGGTGCTCGTGCGATCCGACGGCATCCCCGCCTATAACTTCGCCGTCGTCGTCGATGATGCGCTGATGGAGATCACGCACGTGATCCGGGGTGAGGATCACATATCGAACACGCCGCGGCAGCTCCTGCTCTACGAGGCGTTCGGGTGGATACCGCCGAAGTTCGCGCACGTCTCGCTCGTCATGGGGCCCGACCATAGCCCGCTCTCGAAGAGGCATGGCGCAACGTCGGTCAGAGAGTTTCGCGAGCGCGGGTACCTGCCAGAGGCGCTCGCCAACTACCTGGCGCTCCTCGGATGGTCGCCGGGCGAGGGCGAGGAACTGCTCCCGCTGGAGGAGCTGGCGCGCCGGTTCGATCTCGAGAAGGTCGGACGAAGTGCGAGCGTGTTCGACGTCGAGAAGCTGGCGTGGGTGAACCGCCATTACCTGAAGCTCGCCGAGCCGGCGCGTCTCGCGCAACTGGCCGTGCCTCACCTGCAGCGCGCAGGATGGCTGGGCGAGCCGACGGCGGCTGCGCTCGACTATCTCGGGCGCATCGTGCCGCCGGCCGCCGCATCGGTGGATCGTCTGGAGCAGGTTCCGGTCCGGTTGCACTTTCTCTTCGACTACTCGGCCGCGCGGGCACTGAGCGATCCGGCCATTCGCGCCGAAGCGTCGGAGCCGCGCGCGCGCGCCGTCATTGCGGCCATGGCGGAGGAATTGTCGGGGGGCGGGCGACTGCGCGACAAGGACGCGTTCCGCGCGATGGCCGGGCGCGTGCGCGACAGGACAGGACAGCAGGGCAGGGCGCTGTTTCACCCGATTCGCCTCGCGCTGACCGGAGAAGCCGAGGGGGTCGAGCTCGATGTTGCCGTCCCGGCCATCGAGATCGGCGCGGAGCTTCCCGCCGGCTCGGGAATCCGCCGCATTCCCGGCGCCCGCGAACGGGCGGCGGCCTTCGCGGCGGCTTTGCCGTGACAGCCAGCAGCCCGATGGGCCGCGGGGCGGCTTGTCACGACCACCGCCAACCTGATGGGTTACTACTGATGGGCTGGACTGGTTACGAGCACTTGCGCCGCTGGCACGAGAACTGCTAAGATGTGCTCTTTGTCTGGCTGGCGTAGCTCAGTCCGGTAGAGCAGCTGATTTGTAATCAGCCGGTCGGGGGTTCAAATCCCTCCGCCAGCTCCAGCCGGCTTTGGCCAGCGAGTCTTCAGGGAACGCGCCGGACACACGTCATCCAACGACATGTGAAGGATTCAGGCATCAGGCCTCAGGGCCAAGGGCTGTCTCAGGAACGAGGCATGCGGCGTGGAGGCAGTTTGTCGGGGGAGGTGGCGGAGCGGTCAATCGCAGCAGACTGTAAATCTGCCGCCCTAGTGGCTACGGAGGTTCGAACCCTCCCCTCCCCACCACATAGAACCGGGAACCTGGAACCTGGAACCGGGAAGGAACCCGGTGAGGGGCGAGGGGCAAGCAAGGCGGGAGTAACTCAGTGGTAGAGTCACAGCCTTCCAAGCTGTTGGTCGCGGGTTCGATCCCCGTCTCCCGCTCCAGAACCCTACCGCGCGGAACGCGAACCCGGAACATGGAACGCGGAACCCGGAACCCCACGATGCCGATGTAGCACAGTTGGCAGATCGCGTCCTTGGTAAGGACGAGGTCACCAGTTCAATCCTGGTCATCGGCTCCAGCGTGACAGATGCGAACAGGCGGCTTGCCCGCCGAAGCCGCCCCTCGGGCGAAGGCGGGAAGGCGGACATAACAATCGGACGACAGACCTTCATTCAGAGCGAGCGCACAAGTCATGGCGAAAGAG
>JBOGIW010000508.1:0-5349 GCA_050748045.1 Vicinamibacterales bacterium
CGGTGCGGGTGTCGAGCGCGATGACGCGGAAGCCGGCGTCGGCGTCGAGGTGCTCCCAATCGAAGCGAAGGCGCGCGTTCGGCGCGGTGGTAGCGGCGGCGATGTCGAAGGCCGCGTCGAGGTCCGCCTCCGGAATCGGGACCGGATTCTGATCCGTCGCCAGCGCTTCGAGCACCTGCTGTCCGACCGTGTAGTGAAGAGCGGCGCCCCGGTAGGCTGCCGGCTCGTTTCCCCACGCCTGGAACACCGTGTAGGCGGCCAGCGCGTTGCGGGTGACCTGCCGCGTCACCCCGGTCGTCCGCACGCGCGTGACCCACTCGCGGTGCAGGTTCCAGTCGTCGGTAACGTCGTGATCGTCGAAGACCATCAGCGTCGGCACGTTGGCCAGCGCGCGTCGTGCCTGCGGTACTGCGCGCCTGAACGCGTTGAGCCGGAGCGACTGCTGCTCGATCTTGGTGCGGTAGCTGTCAGGAACCGTCCCGAGCGCGGAGAAGTGGTCGGCGGCGAGCCCGAGGTGATCGGGCCACAGGGCGTCCGACCACTGAAACAGGTAGATGCCGTAGTACTCCGCGCGGAACAACAGGTGTGCGTCGGTCAACTCGGCGTTCTCGAGGCCCGCGGTGTAGCCGACCGCCGTGTTCGTGAAGCGTGCGCGCTCGGGGCCCGCGCCGATGGCCGCGTCGGCGAACGAGTACGCCGTGCCGGTCGCCGGCGTCAGCGTCTCGGTGTATCCGGGTCCCATCAGATCCGTTCCGACCTCGCGAATCAGCGTGAGCAGTGGAACCGGGACGTCGTCGGCGTAAATCTGATCGCCGCCAAGGATGAGCAGGTGCGGCCGCCGGCGCGGCGACAGGCGATCGCGCTCGATCATGCGATCGAGCAGGGGGAACGCGTCGTGTCCTTCGCCGTGCGCCTTGCGGCAGGAGCCGTAGGTGATGACCAGCTCCGAGAGGTTCTCCGGCACGCTGAAGGTCGGGAGCTTGAGGTCGTAGCCGAGCGACAGGGGCGGCGCGAGCAGGCCCAGATCGGCGAGGTAGCGGTCGGCGCCGCCCTCGGGCGTGAAACGCACGTCGTAGCCGTACAGCGTGCCGGGCGCCAACGCCAGGCCGGTGATGTCGACCACGGCGACGTGCAGGCGGTCGCCGAGCGCGCGCGTGTCGGTGCCGAAGCTGGCGAGCAAGGTGCCCTTCGTGCTCGTGGAGGTGCCGCGATACACCTCGATGGCGACCCGGCATTTCTGCGAGGTCGCGACGAACACGGCGACCGAGGCTCGGGTCACCCGGCGCAGCATCGGGCCGCACAGGACCAGCGGCCACGTGTTGACAGGTCGTCCGAATGCCACGATGCGCTCAGCCCGGACGCTGCCGGCGACCCGACACGCGAGCGGCTCGAGACCGGGCCGGACCCGGCGCGAACGCGAAGGACAGGGCGGCCATCGGGCTCCCTCTCTCCTGCTGTGCGGTGAAGAACCGTGTGGAGCGTCAGATACTACTTGAACAATTGGCGGCGCTCAAGCTCACATTCGATGCTCACATTCGATGCGCCGCCCGCCACTGCGCACGTCGGGGCGCTCGTCGCGCGCCACGGCCTCGACGCGGACGATGCGTGCGATCCACCAGACGAGTGCCCGGTCCTCGGGTGTGAGCCGCCACGTCCGTCGAGGGGCTCGTGGGGGCTGGTGCGGCGCGGCGCATAGCGACCAACGGCTCGATATGCCGCGCCCGCAGCCCACGCCGAATGGCGGCTGCGTCGTAGCCGCGATCCCCGAGCACACGGTCTGGCCGCCGTCGCGGTCGCCCCCGTTCGCCGTGCAGCGGGGGAATCGCATCGACCAGCGCCAGGGCTTCTTGCGAGTCGTTCCGATTCGCGCCGGTGAGACGTACGGCGAGCGGCACGCCTCGCCCGTCGCAAATCAGATGACGCTTGCTCCCGCGCTTGGCCCGATCGGTAGGGTTCGGACCAGTCTGGTCACCGCCATGCACCGCGCGGATGGAACAACTGTCCACGACCGCTCGCGACCAATCAATCTGATCGTTTCGAGCGAGCCAATCCAGCAGCGCGAAGTGAATGAGATCCCACACGCCCGCTCGTTGCCAATCGCGCAGGCGGCGCCAACACGTCATCCCCGATCCGCACCCGAGTTCCTCGTTCTGCTGTTTCTTCCAATCGACGCCAAAGGGCGGGTTGGTGAGGAAGTAGTCGAAGGTCTGACGCTGGAACTGGTCACCGTCCTTCGGGTCCAACGACAGGCTGTCTCCAAAGCGGATATTGTTGCCGCCGCCGTTGTGGTCCACCTGCTTCATCAGCATGTCCGAGGCAGCAGTGGCGAAGGCGCGCCTGTTGTACTCCTGCCCGTAGACGAAGAGGCTTCGCCTCGGAATGGTGGTCGCGTAGATAGTTCTGCGCCTCGGCCAACATGCCGCCCGTGCCGCAGGCCGGGTCGAGGAGCTTGCGCACGGTGCCCGGCGTGGCAAGCAGTCTGTCGTCGTTGATGAACAGGATGCTCACCATGAGCCGGATCACCTCGCGCGGCGTGAAGTGATCGCCCGCGGTCTCGTTGGCCAGCTCGTTGAAGCGCCGGATGAGGTTCTCGAAGATGAGCCCCATCTGCTCGTTCGGCACCCGGGCCGGGTGCAGGTCCACGTCGCAGAACTTCGAGACGACGAGGTAGAGGATGTTCGCCTCGCGCATCCTCTCGATCTCGTTCTCGACCTCGAAGTACTCGAAGATGCGGCGCACGTTGGCCGAGAAGCCCTTGATGTAGCTCACGAAGTGCTGGGCGACGTGGTCCGGATCGCCCTTGAGCTTCTCGAAGTCGAGCGGCGAGTGGTTATGGAAGCGCTGGCCGGCAGCCTTGTTGAGGCGCGCGTCCAGGGCCTCGCCCTTGAACTTGTCCTTCGCGCGTTCGTGTTCGGCAAGGACCTTGGCCTTGGTAGGCGCGAGGACGCAGTCGAAACGGTCCAGGCGAGGGTTGTTCAGAGTTCTCGTGAGGATCACGCGAGGAAGACACTTGGTTCGATCGGAGACGGCCGAAGCTGGCACCTCGATCGAAGGTCCGGCCGAGCATCGATCGCGCGAGCGGCGTTCCCACGATTCTACGTGCTACATTCGTTTTCGTGGCAGAGCACCAGAACGTCACCCTCAGCCTGCCTTGTGCGCTGCTCAAGCGCGTGAAGCGCCTGGCGGCCGATCGCGACACCTCGGTCTCGGCGCTCATGACGGAGGCGCTCTCTCGCCTGGCCGACGAAGATCGGCGATATTCGGCTGCGCGCAAGCGGGCCCTTGCGGCCATGAAGGCCGCCCGATCGCTCGGGACCCGCGGCCGGCGGACGTGGACGCGCGAAGAGCTGCATGAGCGCTGAGCCGCGCGGGCATTCGTCGACGCCAACGTTCTCGTCTGAACGACGGTCAGGTGATCCGGGGCGTTCGCATCCGCGATCCATTCGCTGCGGAAAGGCAATCGTCCGCCGCCGCGCACTCAATAGACAAATCGAGACATTGACGCCGGCGCCGAGCGGCTACAATCCGCCCCTCACGAGAACCTCGGGATCGCTGGCGTGGAAAGGAGAGTCACCATGCGCGCACGGACGTGGACGCCCACAGTGCTGTTCTCGATTGTGTTGCTGGCCGTCGCCGTCGCCCTGGCCCAGGAGAAGGGCGGGCAGGAGGAGTTCGGCCCCTACGAGCCGGTGGAGAACTGGCCTCAGCCGCTGCCGGACGGGCCCGACGGCGTGACGCACGCCGGATGGACCTGGGGATCGGCCGGCGCCGTCTATGCGGAGACCCCCGACCGGATCTGGATTGCCATGCGCGGCGAGCTGCCGCTCCCGCCAGGCGCCGCGCCCTGGACGCCGTACGGCATGCTCCGCCCGTCCCGCGGCAATGCCACCGGCAATGACGATGGGCTCAGCGCGACGTGTCAGCCGACGGAGAAGCGCGGCTGGCAGCGCCGCTATCACCACGTCATCTTCGTCGTCGACCGCAACGGGAAGCAGGTGCAGTACTGGCCGCAGCACGACAAGCTCTTCGAGATGACCTGCGGGCGCGGACCGCACAAGATCAAGATGAGCCCGTACGATCCCCAGCGGCACGTCTGGGTGTTCGACGACCAGCTCCACGTGATCCACAAGTTCACCTACGACGGGAAGCTCGTGATGACGCTCGGCACGAAGGGCCAGCGGGGGCGCGACGGCGGGAAGCTCTTCGATCGGCCTACCGACATCGCCTGGCTGCCCGACGGCACGTTCTTCATCAGCGACGGGTACGGCGGCAAGCGCGTCGCCAAGTTCGACAAGGACGGCAAGTTCCTCATGGACTGGGGCGCCGCGCCGAAGGATCCGAAGAACCCCGGGCCGAACGAGTGGAACACCGTGCACAGCATTGCCATCAGCAACGACCGCCGGGTCTTCGTCGTGGACCGGGGGCACAGGCGCATGCAGGTGTTCGACGAGCACGGCAAGTTCCTCGACATGTGGCCCACCGGCGTGCGGTCGTCGCCCTACGCCCACATCATCACGAAGGATCAGTTCCTCTGGATCTCCGACGGCGGCACGCACCGGATTCTCAAGTACGACTTGAACGGACGGTACCTGTACGGCTGGGGCGCCCCCGGCGGGCTCTCCGGTCAGTTCGCCGGCCCCCACCAGATCACTGTGGACCAGGAAGGCAACCTGTACCTGGCGGAGGTCTTCAACGGTCGCGTGCAGAAGTTCCGGCCGAAGAAGGGCGCCGACCCCGCAAAGGTCGTCGGCCAGGAGCTGCGCTATACGCCGACCTCGAGCGAATAACCCCTCGATCCCCGACTCCAACGCCCGACTCCCTGGCCGGTCGCGCCGCCGGGGAGGCGGGCGTTCGTCTGCGCGTTCCCACCCTGCATAGGGAGTTGGGAGTTGAAGGATTGAGAGATTGGGAGTTGGGAGTTGGGAGTTGGGCGTTGGGCGTTGGGCGTTGAAATGTCCCACCAGGGCCGTCTCTTAATGCAGCATTATGTCTTGCGAGGTCAGGGACAGGAAGCGAGGGTAGACCATATGGATCGTCGGCGCGGCGCATCGGCTCCGCCTGTCTGGGTGTTGGGACTCTGCCTGTTCGGTCTTGCCGGGTGCAGCAACCCTGCCCCGCCCCCCGAGCCACCTGCCGCGCCGAAGCGCAAGGTGCTGCTCGAGATCGATCGCATGCAGGGTACCCCGGTCGTCGAGCTCGAGCACGAGATCAACGGCGGGAAAATTTCGCTCCAGTCCATTTACGACGACGCGGGAATCGAGCTCGAGATCCGACAGGACCAGGTCGATCTGCCGCGGCGTGACGAAGTGGGCCTCGCGGATCTTCATGCCATGATGAGCGCGTTCCGTT
>JBOGIW010000509.1:0-5630 GCA_050748045.1 Vicinamibacterales bacterium
GAACAGCTTCGCCGCGATGTGCAAGGTCGCGACGCTTCGGCGCTTTCCGGCCGGCCAGCTCCACTGGGAGCTCTCCGGGCTGCCGCGCTCGTGGTTGCTGCGCGTCGATCCCCGCGCGCTGCCGCGTGTCTGGTTCTACGTGGCGGCGAAGCTCCGCGGCTGCGCGCCGGCGTTCTTCATTCATCTGAACGCGAATCGCCGCGACCGCTTCGCGCTGCTGGAGCGTGAGTCGAACCGGTCGTATTTTCGGATGGCCCAGTCGCTGGCCCTGCAGCCGCATGTGAAGGGCCTCGTGGCCTCGTCATGGCTTCACTCGCCGGACACGATGCGCGTGAGCCCGCACCTGACCTCGCTCAACCGCGTGTTCCTCGAGCACGGTGCGCTCGTGACCACCATGGGACCGGCGGCCCCCGATTGCGGCGTCTTCGACCGCAGCCCGGAGCGGCGGCGCCTCTACGAGAACGGGGCATTCAGGCCGACGACGGGGCTCGTAATCTGGCCGCGCGACGCGATGCTCCGCTGGGCCGACACCCACCCTGAGTACGGAGACTGAGCGATGACACGTGCGCGCGTGACGGCCGCCGAGGTGGCGATTCGACTGGGCGGCCTGCCCCATGAGCAAAAGCTGGCGGCGGCGGCCGAACTGCTCGCACGCCTGGGCACCGAAGTGGGCACCGCGCAGGTCCACGAGGCGCTCTTCGACGCACTCCGCCCGCGCACGCCGGCCGAGCGGGACGCCGGCTGGATGTTTCTCACGGCCCTCGCAGCCTCGCCGGCGGCGACCTGCTTGCAGGCACGATGGCTGGCCCACGAGAACGACGCGCCGGCCGCCGCGGCGCGATGGAAGGAGCTCTTCGCCCGGACGTCCTGCCATGACCCGCTCATCCTGCTGCACGCCGCGCGCGCATCCGCCGCGAGCGGCGACTGGAATGCGGCCGCCCGGTACCTGCGCGACGCATTGGCCCGTCGTCCCGACTACACGTTCCATGCGCGGGCCCAGGCGCTCGTGCGCGAGGTCATCGGACACGCAGCGGCGCCGGCCCGGCGGACCCGGATCGCCGTCCTTGGCAGTACGACCACGAGCCTGTTCGTGCCGGTCCTGCGTACGCTCTGTTTCCGCGACGGCATCGTGGCGGACTGGTATGAGGGGCAGTACGGCGCGTACAGGCAGGAGATTCTCGATCCGAACAGCGGGCTCTCGCGCTTCGAGCCGGCGATTGTGTTCATCGTTCCGAACTGGCGCGACCTGAACCTGCAGGCAGTGAGCAATCCGGCCGATGCGGTGATCGATCAGGTGAGTGCCGAGCTCTCGACGGTCTGGGAGCAGCTCGGGCGCGCGTTTCGATGTCACGTCGTGCAGCACGCGTTCGACCTCCCGCCGTTCGAGAGCGGTGGCACGCTCGCCGCGCGCGATCCGGGTGGACGACGCCGCGTGATCCGGCGTCTGAACCTGCGCATGCAGGAGGTGGCGCCATCCTTCGTGACGGTACTGGATACGGAAGCGGTGATCGCGTCGGTCGGCGCGGCTGAGTGGCACGACGCCGGGTTGTGGCACCGCGCGCGCCAGACGCCGTCGACGCGCGCGCTGCCCGCGCTCGCCGAGGAGCAGGTCGCGCACGTGCGCGCCGCACTCGGCCTCACCCGCAAGGTCCTCGTCTGCGATCTGGATAACACGCTCTGGGGCGGCATCGTCGGCGAGGATGGCGTCTCGGGAATACACGTCGGCCCCGGTTCGCCCGAGGGCGAGGCGTATGCCGACCTGCAGCGCTACATGAAAGAGCTGCGCGCGCGGGGCGTCCTGCTCGCCGTCTGCTCCAGGAACAACCCGGACGATGCGCGGCTCCCGTTCCGGGAGCATCCCCACATGGTCCTGCGGCTGGAGGACTTTGCGGCGTTCGTGGCGAACTGGGACGACAAGGTGACGAACCTCCGCCGCATCGCGTCGCAACTGGCGCTCGGCACCGACGGCTTCGTCTTCCTCGACGACAACCCCTTCGAGCGCGCCTTCATCCGCAGGGAAATGCCCGAAGTAGCGGTCGTGGAACCCGGTTCGATGCCGCAGACCAGCGTGCGCGACCTGGACGGTGGACGGTTCTTCGAGGCGCTCACGATCTCCGCCGACGATCTGCAGCGGGAGGAACGATATCGGCTCGAGGCCGAGCGCCGGTCGGTGCGGGCGCAGGCCGGCACACTGGAGCAGTTCCTTGCCGATCTGCGGATGCAGGCGAGCTGCGTTCCCGTGTCGGCCCGGAACGTCACGCGCGTGACGCAGCTCGTCGGAAAAACGAACCAGTTCAACCTGACAGTGCGCCGGCACACTCAGTTGGAGATCCAACGGATTGCCAGCACATCGGGCGCGTGGACGGGCGTCTTCGACCTGTCGGATCGTTTCGGCCCGCACGGCACGATCGGGGTCATGCTGTGCGTGCCGGATGGCGCGGCCCGCTGGCAGATCGACACGTGGCTGATGAGCTGCCGCGTGCTGGGCCGCCAGGTGGAGCTCTTCATGTTCGACCGGGCGATCGACGCGGCGCGCGCATCGGGCATCACACACCTCGTGGGTCTGTACCGGCCGTCGGCGAAGAACCAGCAGGTGGCGGATCTGTACGCGCGTCTCGGGTTTACACCGATCGGCGAGGATGCCGGCGAATGTCGGTACGAGCTGGTCGTCGAGTCGGCGCCGGCGGCGTGGTCATCGTTCATCGAACAAACGGCGGCCGCAGCAGTCGAGGCCGGCGCTCCGACCGCCGCCTCATGACGAGCGTCCCCGGCGCGCTGGGTCCCATCCACCATGTCGGCTTCGTCGTCCGCGACCTGGATCGCAGCCGGCGGATGTACGAGGCACTCGGTTACCGCGGGCTGGCACCGCCCATCGACGACGACCGGCAGGACGCGGCGATCCTGTTCCTCGCTCGTGAAGGCCGGCAGCACGGCGAGCCGCTCGTCGAGCTCGTCGAGCCCCGCTCCGAGGGGTCTCCCGTGTACGCGTTCTCGATCGAGAGCCGCTTCCGCATTCACCATCTCTGTTTCGCCGTCGCCGACATCCGCCAGGCGGAAGCCGCGCTTCGTGCGCATCGTGTCACCCAGGTGATGCCGGCCGTGGAGGCGCCCGCAATCGGCGGCAGCCTCATCGCGTTCTTCCACTCACGCGAAACGGGCCTCTTCGAACTGGTGCAGCAGCCCACGTTCTGACTGGTGCCTCACTTCCGGCGGGCGTCTGAAGCAGACGACGCTGGCGGTGACCGTGCGGGTCGATTACACGATTTCGCCGAACCGTCGCTGCCTCTACGGGCGGCGGCGCCGCGGCATCGGCGCCGCCGCGGTGAGGTGACGCTGGGCCTCGCCGCGCGCACGTCGTCAGGAGAATCGCCGATGACGACGTCGGCCGTGGTGACGCCAGCCCGGAGCTCGTCACGCCCGGCGCGGATGGTCGTGCGCGAGAGCCCCGTCGCCCGTTCGACGATGGCGATCCGCCGTCCCCCCACTGCGTCCGCCTCCGCGCCCGCCACCGGTCGACGCGTTCCAAGCGCGGGGCGCGCCCTGTGGCAGCCCTTCACGCGCTGAGCCAATTGCAGTACATCGCCGCCTCGTACCACGTCACCGAAATTGCTGGGCCGTCATCGTCAGGACTGATCGACCAGGACCTGCGACATGCGATCAGGAGCCCCCTCGTATTGATAGCCGCGCTTCGCGTCAGGGTTGGCGTCGAGGAACCGGCGGAACTGTGCGACGGTGACGTCGTCGTCATTTGCGGGCGTCCGCGAAGCAGTTCTTTACGTCTCAGCTCCTGATTGCGGAGATATGCATGGCTTCACCGGCTGCAGATGCGGCTTCATGGGTAGCGGAGTCACAGAAACCCAGTGTTACCCCGCCGACCGGAGCTGCTACTCCGATCCGCGGATCATCTGCGGGCTGAGCAGACTCCCCGGATTCCGCAGCGGCGTAGGCGCTGGTTACTCTGAACGCGTCCGCTGCCCGACAGGCACCGCGAACGCATTCATTCCGTCCTGAGGACGGCCATCGGCTCGACGCGCGACGCTCGGTATGCGGGGAGTGCGCACGCGATCACGGCAATCAGCAAGAGAACAACGGGGATGGTGCCGAACGTGACGATGTCGTGGCTCTCGGTCTGATACAGCAGGGACGAGATGGCGCGGCTAACGCCGTAAGAAACACCGATTCCCAGCACGAGCCCGATCGCGACGAGCTTCAGGCCTTGACCGAGCACCATCCGACGGATCTCGGGCGGTTGGGCCCCCAGGGCCAAGCGGACGGCAATCTCGCGGCGCCGTTCACGAATCGTGAAGGCCAGCAGACCGTAGAGGCCGATAGCCGCGAGCAGCAGCGCACCCACAGCGAATGCTCCGAGAGTTGCGGTACCAAAACGCCGCGGGGCAACCACCTCACTGACACGAGTCGCCATCGTCGAGATCGATTCGATGGCGAGCTGCGAGTCGATGTCACGGATCGCCGCGCGAGCCACGGACGCAAGCGCCCGTGGATCGCCGTCGGTTCTGACGGCTACGTTGACGTGTCGCCCAAACGAAGTCTGTATCCTGTCCAGCCAGAGATCGGGAAACTGGCTGAACGGCTCGTACGCATGCCGGAACGGTTCCACGCCGAGCGGCCCGTCCGCCACATCCTCGACGACGCCGACAACGGTGAGCCATGGATTCGGGTTCTGCGGCGCGTCGAGACCCCAGCGGAGCCGCTTGCCGAGAGCGTCCTCGCCCGGCCACAGTGTCTGGGCCAGCCGGTCGTTGATGATGACGACATGTCGCGGATCGACCCATTCGACTTCCGTAAAGATCCGACCTCTCTTCAGCCGGATTCCCAGCGTCTGGAAATAGGGGCCGTACACCCACGAAAGATTTGTAGTCAGTGGAGCTCCAACCGCAACCGCCGCCCCTTCGGCCGAGAGCGTGCGGCGTTCGTATCGCTCGAGCGGCAGATCCGTCACCAGCGCCGCCGAGCGCACGCCAGGCCAAGACGATGCCCGTGTGAAAAGGGCGCGGTGGAATGTGCGCACGCTCGCCGCAGCACTGTAGCCGGCCTTGGGGAGCGTGATTGACGCGGTGAGCACGCGATCGGGATTGAATCCCGCGTCAATCGCCATGAGGGCCGAAAAGCTCCTGACGAAGAGGCCCGCGCCGACGAGAAGGACGACTGCGAGCACGACCGTGGAGACGACGAGGGCGGCCTGCAGACGGTGACGTCGCAATCCAGGCGTAGTACGGGACGCCTCTTCCTGGAGCGCAGCCCCGGGACCACCTCGATCGACGGTACCGAGCGGGAGCAGCGCGAAGAAGATCGACGTGACGACGACGACGCCCGCTGTGAAGGCCAGGACTCGAACATCGATCGAGATACTCTGCACGACCGGGAGCGTCTCGGTCACCACGGCCGGCACAGCGCGGACGACGAGTCCCGAGAACAACACCCCCAACAGTGCTCCCGCCGTCGAGAGAATCGCAGCTTCCGCGAACATCAACTGCACAAGCCGACCGCGGCTTGAGCCGAGCGCCGTCCGCACGGCGATTTCCCTCGTGCGCGACGCAGCCCTGCCGAGCACGAGGTTCGCGACGTTCGCACATGCCACCAACAGAACGAGGCCCACGGCGGTCAAGAGA
>JBOGIW010000510.1:0-3970 GCA_050748045.1 Vicinamibacterales bacterium
GCGCCGGATCGAGCGCCTCGCCAAGATCGGCCGCGACGTACTCGATGCCGGGCTCCCGGCTCGACGGCTGGGGGACGCGCCGCGAGACCGCGCGCACCGCGCGCCCGTGGGTGCGAAGCTCCCGCACGACCGCGCGGCCCAGCATGCCGCTCCCGCCCGTCACGAGCACGAGCCCACGGGCCGGATTCACCGGACCCAGGTGTCGCTCCCGCTCGAGGAGGGCCGCCTCCGCCTGGCGCTCGCGCTCGGCTTCCGCGGCGCGAAGCGTGTGCCCGACCCGTTCGCAGATCCGCACGGTCTCGAGAATCGACGACGGCAGGAGCGGCGGCGCCGTCCCCCGGCGGATGCTCTCGTAGAACGCCTCGAAGAGCTCGTTCAGTCCCGGATAGCCCTTCTTCCGCTCCAGGATGCGGGACAGAAACCCCTTCGTCGAGCCGACGAGGATCTGCATCGCTTCCCGGTAGGGATTCGACAGGAGGGAAATGGCGGACGCTCCGGCGCCTGCCAGCCGCGTCAGCGCGCCGCGCACGAAGTCGGCCCGCAGCGATCCGTTGGTCCCGACCACGCGCAGGTACGACTCGATCGGGCGCCCGCGCAGCGTCACGACGAGGACGCCGGTCGCCTCCCCCGCCCGCAGCAGCGCGTGCACGTCGCCCTCGGCGCGCACCTCGAGAGAGGCAATCGCCGGCGTCGCGTCCGGGCTGCTCGAGCGCAGCGCGTCGAGGAGCGTGTACACGGGGTGCGGGAGAATGTCGAGCAACTGCTCGACCGGTGACATCAGCGTTCGCCCGTCGCGCGACGTGCGCACGGTCTTGAACGAAAAATAGCTCTCGACGTGCACCACCCGGCCGATCACGTGGAGATGGCGCCGCAGGGCGCGCGCCGGCGCCTCGAAGAGGAGCTGATGGCCCGCACACACCGATCGTCCGGCGCGCTCGGCGGCATCAAGAACGTCCCGGGCCTCGTCCGCCGTCGGCGTGAACGGCTTCTCGACGTAGACGTGAGCGCCCCGGGCCAGGCACTGCTTCGCCACCTCCGCGTGCGTCCCGGGCGGCGTGACGACGTGCACGACGTCCGGCCCGACCGATTCCAGCAGATCGAGAGCCGACGAGAAGATCCTCACGCCCTCGGGCAGGAGCGGCCGCAGCGTCGCCTCGTCGGCGGCGGGATCGGCAATCGCGACGAGCGCGGCGCCGTGGCAGGCGCGGATCGCGCGGACGTGATTGAGCCCCATCTTGCCGCAGCCGACGAGCGCGACCTTCAGCGGGGTACCGGCCGTGCCGAATCTGTCCATGTCGATGAGCGTCCTTGCCGGCTAGCAGCGAAACGTCTCGCGCCACGTGCAGAGATTGAGCGCCGTCCAGAGCAGCTCCGCGTGATCGCGGGTGCCGGACCGGTGCTCGGCGACGAGGCGCCGGAGGACCGGGCGATCGAACACGTCCGAGGCGGGGCTCCCGGCCAGCGCCGCGAGGCGCTCGCCCAGGCCGTCCTTCGCCCGGAACCAGCGCGCGAGCGGCACGCCGAAGCCCGATTTCCGCCGGTCCACGATCTCCGCCGGGAGCACCGTGCGCGCAAGCTCCTTCACGAGCGCCTTGCCCGTCCCGCCGCGGACCTTGCAATCGGTCGGCAGCCGATTCGCCAGCTCGACGACCCGGTAGTCCATGAACGGCACGCGCGACTCGATGCTGGCGGCCATGCTCATCTTGTCCTGGCGGTGCAGGATCGACACGAGAAACGTCTCCTGGTCGAGGAGCGAGAGGCGCCCCACCGGGTCGAGCCCGAGGCCGTCGCTGCCACTCAGGCACGCGCGGCGGTACTCGGACGTGAAGGCGGGCAGCGCCGGAAACGCTTCCGCCACCATCTCCGGCCGCAGGTAGCTGGAGTTGTAGAGCAGCACGTCGTCCGGCGAATACGCCGCGTACCGCTCCAGCTTGTGCAGCCGGTGGTCCTTGATGCAGGCGCCGAGCATGCGGCGCAGCGGCGCCGGCACGTAGCGATACGAG
The DNA here is from genome assembly GCA_050748045.1 of Vicinamibacterales bacterium. Classification (GTDB taxonomy): domain Bacteria; phylum Acidobacteriota; class Vicinamibacteria; order Vicinamibacterales; family UBA2999; genus CAVYVZ01. The sequence goes on from JBOGIW010000510.1 coordinate 2,004, forward strand.
CGCGCGAAGTCGGGAATGCGGTAACGCGGGTAGCCCGCGAAGAGCTCGTCCGAGCCTTCGCCGGTGAGCACCACCGTCACGTGCCGCTTCGCCAGCTCGCTGAGCGCGAAGATGTGGACGGAGTTGGCGAAGTCGAGCGGCTCGTCGTTGTGCCACACCATCTTCGGGAAGAGGTCGCTGAACCGCGCGTTGCCGACCCGGAGCTGATGGTGAATCGTGCCGTAGTGCTTCGACACCATCAGCGCGTACGCGCTCTCGTCGTAATCGGCCTCGTCGAAGCCGACGGAGAAGGTGTTGACCCCTTCGCCCTTCAGCTTCGCGGCGAGCGCCGTGACGAGGCTCGAATCGACGCCGCCGCTGCAGAACGTTCCCACGGGCACGTCGCTGATGAGCCGCATCCGCACCGAGTCTTCGAGCAGCGCCGCCAGGCCGCGCCGCGCCTCCTCGAACGAGATCGGCGCGCGGTCGGCGGAGGGGCGCGGCGACCAGTACCGCGAGATGCGGCTGCGCCCGTCGCGGACCACCATCGTGCAGCCCGGGGGCAGGCTCCGGACGCCGCGGAAGAGCGTCTCCGTGCCGGCGACCTGCCGGAACAGCAGGTACTCGCTCAAGGCCTCGTCACGGCAGCGCGCCGTCACGTGGCCGCTGGCGAAGATAGACTTGATCTCGGAGCCGAACACGAACGCCTCGGGCGTCTCCGCGTAATAGAGCGGCTTGACGCCCATGCGATCGCGGGCCAGCAGGAGCGACCGCCGATCGGCATCCCAGATCGCGAAGGCGAACATCCCGTTCAACGCCTCCACGCACCGCTCGCCCCGCTCGGCGTAGAGCTGCAGGATCACCTCGGTGTCGCTGTTCGTGCGGAAGGTGTATCCCTTGCCGGCGAGCTCGGCGCGAAGCTCAGGAAAGTTGTAGACCTCGCCGTTGTAGATGATCCACACGCGCTCGCGCGCGTCGGCCATCGGCTGGTGACCGCCGCCGATGTCGATGATGCTAAGGCGCCGGTGGCCGAGCCCCACGTTGCCGTCGATGTGGATGCCCGAGTCGTCAGGACCGCGATACGCCGCGATGTCCCGCATGGCCGTGATGATCTCCGGCTCGCACGGGCGGGACGGGTCGGTGTAGACGAGGCCGGCTATTCCACACATACTGCGCTCGTTCCCTGTCGGGCCGATCTGGTCGCGTCGAGCGCGGCCGCAAGGGTGCGGCTCGCGCGTGCGATGTCCGCCGGGCAGACGAATGCGTGCGTCGGGAGCGTGACGATCTCGCGGGCGACGCGGCGCCCGCCCGCCGCATCGGGCTCTCCGGCGACGAAGCCGCGAAGCTCCGGTACGTCCGCGAGCGACGCCGGGTAGGACCCGGACGCGCCGATCCCGGCGGCGTTGAGCGCGCCGAGGGCGCGCCGCCGCGCTTCGGCGTCGGACACGAGTACCGGCAGCCGCAGGTACACCGGCACCGCGCCCGCACGGGGCGCGATGGTTCGAAGCCCGTGCACCGCGCCCAGCCTTTCGAGCAGCGCCGACGCATTCGCCACGCGGGCGCGCGTGAGCTCCTCGAGACGGCCCACCATCACCCGGGCGAGCGCGACCAGCGGCCGGCTCGGCAACTCCAGCGGGAAATCCGTGGTGAAGACCGTCTGCCCGAGCTCGAGCTGCGGGATGCGGTTCGGGATCCAGTACAGCCACGGCCGCAGCATCAGGAAGTACACGAGCGCCTTCGCCACGCCGAGGCCGGATGCGCCCGCGCCCGGCGATCGCAGGCCGGCCATCTCCTCGCGAAGCGCCGCCGCGACGTCATCGGCGCTCGTGACGACGACGCCGCCGTCGATGGCCGACACGTTCTTGCCCTTGTCGAGGCTGAAGAGCCCTGCATCACCCCACGTGCCCGACGGCCGTCCCCCGACCGACGCCCCCATCGCCTGCGCCGCATCGTCGACCGTGAACACGCCATGGCGACGGGCGATCGCG
>JBOGIW010000511.1:0-1986 GCA_050748045.1 Vicinamibacterales bacterium
CTGCGGATACGGCTGCTCGACCGCATGCGGCAGCCGCCACACGGCGGCGCCGCGGCCGATTACGCGATGTGGGCGAAGGACGTCGCCGGCGTGACGCGCGCGTGGGTCTACCCGTTGGAGCTCGGCGCCGGGACGGTGACCGTGCGGTTCGTGCGCGACGACGACGCCGGCGGCATCATCCCGGACGCCGGGGAAGTCGCCGCCGTCCAGACCTACATCAACGAGCGCCGTCCGGTCACCGCCGCGGTCACCGTCGTCGCTCCGGTCGCTGTGCCCCTCGCTTTCACGATCGAGATCACCCCAGACACGAGCGCGATCCGCGCCGCCGTGCAGGCCGAGCTCGAGGACCTGCTCGAGCGCGACGCCGAGCCTGGCGGGACGATTCTGCTCTCGCAGATCAAGGTGGCGATTGGCGCGGCCGCCGGCGTGGACGACTTCGTGGTGACGGTGCCGGCTGGCAACGTCGCGCACAGCACAGGACAAATCGCCACGATGGGGACGATTACATGGGCCTGAGCGTCGCCGCGTACGCGCGTCAGCTGCACCAGTTGCTGCCCCCGGGCGCGGCGTGGCAGACGGAACCGGGGAGTCGTCTCAAGGCGCTCCTCCTCGGGATCGCCGAGGAGCTCGCACGCGTCGACGGACGGGCGATGGCGCTCATCGACGAATCCGATCCGCGCACGACGCTCGAGCTGCTCGTCGAGTGGGAGCGAGTCCTCGGCCTGCCGGATCCGTGCGTGCCGGGTGAGCAGTCGATCGCTCAGCGCCGGATCGCGGCCGCGGCGCGCTTCACGGCGCTCGGCGGACAGCGGGCGGCGTACTACATCGCGGTCGCGCTCGCCCTGGGCTACGACATCACCGTGAGCGAGTTCACGCCCCACGACGTCGACGACGACGTCGAGGTCCCGCTCGTGGGCGAGGCGTGGGCCTATGTGTGGCAGGTCAACGCGCCGACGAACAGTGTGGGAGAGCTGACGGTCGAAGACACCGTCGAGGACCCGTTGGCGTGGTGGGGCAACGCCGCGCTCGAATGCGTGGTGTCGCGGCTGAAGCCGGCGCACACGCACGTGATCTTCGCGTACGCGTAAGGGAAAGGGACCAACTATGGATCGCGCGTGGAAAGCGGGCGCTGTCGCCTCGCAGCCGCTGCACACCGAGAACACCGCCGGTAACTTCCCGACAGCCGGCGACCCTGGCACCGGTACGCCGGCGACGAAACCGGGGCCGTACTGGTTTCACATGGTCACCGAGGAGCTCCGCGCGGTCATCGTGGCGGCCGGACTCACGCCGGACAAAGAGGACGTCGGGCAGCTGCTCGAGGCGTTGCAGGCGGAGGGGCTCTTCTCTGGGACCGGCGGCGACGACGAAGTGCATGCGACCGTCGCACCGACGGGCACGCATCCGAACGGTTCGATCACGCTGAACCTGAATAGCGCGCGCGCGTTCCAGGTGACACTCGATCGCACGATCGGTGGCAGCGGCACGACGACGGTCCAGAATCCGCCGGTCAACACGAAGGTCGGGAATTTCGTGCTCAAGATCACGTATCCGGACAACACCGTGCGTGGCTGGACGTGGCTCACGAGCACCGTCATCTGGCAGCACAACACGCCGCCGACGCTCACGTGCCAGACGAACAAACGCGATTGGTTCTTGATCTGGAGCGACGACGGCGGCACGACGTGGTTCGGATCGGTCGTCGGGCAGAACTTCTAGGCCCATGGGCAAGCGCTTCTGGCGGCGGATGCGGATGGCGAGCGGCGCGGGTCCGCTGTTCGTCACGTGGACCGGAGCGACCTCTGGCGGGCCGCTGAATCTCACGCTCAACGGTCCGCTCGTGCTCGACACGGTCGGGACCTACAACTTCACGTTCTCGCGCGCGGGCGCGCGCATCCGTTTGCGCGGCGTCGCGGGCGGCGGCGGCGGATTCGCGGGCCTGGCGCACGACACCGCCAGTCGCGGCGGCGGTGGGGGCGGCGGCGGCGC
>JBOGIW010000512.1:0-6280 GCA_050748045.1 Vicinamibacterales bacterium
CCGTGGGACTGGCCGGCCCGCGGAGCACGCCCGCGCCGCGGCGCCAGTCGAACGGAACCGCAGAGCTCGGCAACGTCTCATCTCAGCGTCTCAGCGCCTCAGCGTGCCCGTGACAAACCTCAGCGTCCTCGTGGCAAGCCTCAGCGTCTCGTGACAAGCCTCTGCAGGTGAGAGACAGGCTCGCGGGGATACTCAGGTCGATCGCAGCGCGTCCAGGGGATCGGTCCGGAGCGCCCGGCGCGCGGGGAGCCAGCACGCGAGGAGCGCGACGAGGAAGAGCACCGCCGTCACGGTGACATAGGTAAGAGGGTCGGTGGGGCTGATGCCGAACAGGATGGCGCGCATCAGGCGCGTGACGAGCGCGGCGACGCCGACGCCGGCGACGATGCCGATGCCGACGAGCCGTGTGCCCTCGCCGAGCACCATGCGGAGCACGTGGGAGCCTTCTGCGCCGAGCGCCATCCGCACGCCGATCTCGTGCGTGCGGCTCGACACGGAGTACGACATCACCCCGTAGAGGCCGATCGCCGCGAGCACCAGCGCGAGGGCGCCGAAGCTTGCGAGCGCCAGCGCGGCGACGCGCGCCGGAAGCAGGGGCACCGACAGCCGCTCGTCGAACGTACGGGCGGACGCGATCGGCATGTTCGGGTCCATGTCCCGCACCGCCGCTCGAACGAGAGCGATCGCCGCGGCGACGTTGCCGCCCGTTCTGGCGACCACGGTCGTGGACGCCGAATAGGCCTGCCGCAACGGCCGATAGACAGCCATGGCGCCCTCGTCGTTGAAACTCGCGTACTTGCCGTCCTCGACGATGCCGACGATCTCGAACGGGCGTCCCTCGGCGGCGAACTGCGTCTGTCCGCCCAGTTGCAGTCGGCGCCCGAGGGCGTTCTGGCCCGGCCACAGCCGCCGCGCGAGCGACCGGTTCACGATCACGACCGGTGTGCTGCCTCGATGGTCGAGGTCCGTGAAATCCCGCCCCTCCTCGAGCCGCGTGCGCATCGTCTGGAAATAGCCGGGCGTGACCCGGCCCATGTAGGCCGACGTCGCTCGGTCGTCGCGCTCGGGCAAGGTGCCTTCTGCGTTGATGCGGGCACGTGAGAAGTGCAGGTCCACGGGAACGGGGTCCGCAAGCGCGGCGTTCGTGATGCCTGGCAGCCCCTGTATCGCATCGAGCAGGCGGAGCTGCATCTGGCGCCCCTGCGCGGGAGTGTAGCCCTGGAGGCGCAGGTCGAACGACACCTCCAGCAGGCCATCGGTCGAGAAGCCGAGGGCCATCGTTCGCGTCTGGCCGAGCGCCCGCCACATCAGCCCGGCCCCGGCGAGGAGCACGAGCGACGCCGCGACCTGTACCACGATGAGCGTATTCCGCCAGGCGACGGTGTGTGGCTCGATCGGGGACGCGGAGTCTTTGAGCACCGCGGCCAGGTCGGCCTTCGTCGCCTGGAGCGCCGGGAGCAGGCCGAACATGGCGGCGGTCACGATCGACAGGACGACGTTGAACACGAGCACTCGTCCATCGAGAGGCAAGTCGAGCACGAGCGGAAGGTCGACGGGCAGCCGAACGGCACTCGCCGCACGCATCAGCCACCAGGCGAGCACGAGGCCGGCGGCGCCGGCCGCCGACGACAGCATGAGGCTCTCGACCAGCAACTGCCGCACGAGCGCCGCACGGCCGGCGCCGATCGACAGCCGGATGGCCACCTCGCGGCGGCGATCGACGGCGCGCGCGAGCAGCAGGCTGGCCAGGTTGACGCAGGCGACGAGGAGTACCAGGCCCGCGACGATGAGCAACAGGGCGGTGAAGCCGAGCACGGGGCCGCGCATCGCGGCTCCGACCAGCCCCGGCGGGGAGAGCACGACGCGCGTGCCCTCGTTCACGTCCGGGAATTCGAGCGCCAGTTGCGCGGCGATGCCGTCCAGCGCCGCAGCGGCCTGCGGCCGGCGCACGCTTGGTGCGAGACGGCCGATGACGAACAGGTTCTCGGCGCGCCGGTCATCGAGCCAGCGGTCGTTGCTCTCGATCGCGGCCTGCATCCCCAGCGGAAACCAGAGGTCCGGGGCGGCGACGACCTCGGTGCCGAAGAAGCCTCGCGGCGCGACGCCGACCACGGTATAGGTCTGCCCGTTGACGATGAGCGTCCGTCCGATCGCGCCGGGATCGCCGCCGAACCGCCGCTGCCAGAAGCGGTAGCTGATGACGGCCACCGGATGGGCGCCGCGCTCCTCGTCCTCCCTGGGCGTGATCGTACGCCCGACGGCCGGACGAACGCCGAGCAGCTCGAAGTAGTTGCCCGAGACGAGGTACCCCCAGAGCCGCTCGTTGACGCCATTCGAGCTGACGGCGATCGGCGCGAAGCGGTACGCGAGGAGGCCGGCGAATACGCCGTTGCGATCGCGGTAGTCGACGTAGTTCGGGTACGAGAGCATCGGCCAGATGCCTCGGCGGCCGGCGTTGTTCAGCGCGACGAGCTCGTGGGGCCGGTCCACGGGCAGGGGCCGCAGGACGGCGCGGTTCACGAGGCTGAAGACGGCCGTCGTGGCGCCGATGCCGATCGACAGCGTGAGAAGCGCCATCACGGCGAAGCCCGGGCTGCGTTGCAGGAGGCGCGCGCTGTACCGGATGTCTCGCAGGATCGATTCGAGCGAGAGACGGCTTCGCGGGTCGCGGTAGTCGTTCCTCATCGGCTCGACGCGGCCGAAGCGCTGCTGCGCGGCGGCCCGCGCCTCGTCAAGCGTCATGCCGCGGCGCGCGTCCTCCTCGGCCTGCATCTCGAGGTGTGCGCGGACTTCGTCGTCGAGATCGTGAGTGCACCGATCCCGGTCGAGCGCCGCGAGGAGGCGGGCGATGAACGCACGAAGACCGCTCACAACACGACAGAGACTAGTCCGGTCACATTTGGTCCGTCAACACGACGCGCCCCGCGCTTCCTGTCACCACCCTTCCCGCTGACGGAGCGCCGTCACGTGCGCGACGTGATGGCGCGAGTGCCACCCGTAGAGATGGACGTGGGCGTCGAGCGTGAGCTGCCCGAGATCCGGGTGCACGAACGTGCGCGCGAAATCGGGCTCCGCGAGCGACCGGCAGATGGCCGTCCAGCGCTCGTGGACGGCGTCGAGAATCGAGAGCGACACGGCGACCGGCAGGCGCGCGTCGGGGAGCGAGGCCCAGGCGTCCTGGTCGTAGGGTTTGATCGTCGGGTTGTCCTCGGTGATCGCGAGCTTGGTGCGGATGTAGCCGTTCATGTGGCTGTCGGCGACGTGGTGCACGAGCTGGCGCACGGTCCACCCGCCCGGCCGGTACGGCGTGTCGAGCCGGGCATCGATCAGGCCGTTGACGGCGTTCCGCATTCTGGCCGGCAGCGTCGCGAGGTCCTGGATCGCCACCCGCCGCGTCTCGGCCGTGCGCGGCGCCTGGCGGTCGAAGCGACCGACGGGGTAACTCAGGTCGGCGGTCATTGTCATGCAGACATCTCCTTCATTGTTTTGACGTTGGCGGCGAATTAGCCTCATGGATCATGGATCTGGAAGTCCGGCACCTGCGTCTCGTGAGCGAGGTCGCCGCGCTCGGCAGCGTCACCCGCGCCGCCGAGCGTCTCCATCTGACGCAATCGGCGATCTCGCACCAGCTCCGTGACATCGAGTCGCGCCTCGGCACCCGCCTCTTCCACCGGATGGGCAAGCGCATGGTGGCGACGCCCGCGGGCGAGCGCGTCCTCCGGTCGGCGGCGGCGGTGCTCGACAACCTGCGGCGCACCGAGGAAGACGTCCGTCAGATCGCGCGCGAGGGGTCCGGCATCCTGCGGCTCTGCACACAGTGCAACACCGGGTATTACTGGCTGCCGCCCCTCCTCAAGACCTTCAACGCCAGCTATCCGAAAGTGGAGGTGCAGATCGCGGTCGAGGCCACGACGAGGCCGGTGGAATCGCTCCTCGAAGGCAAGCTCGATCTCGCCGTCGTCACCGGCGAGGTCGAGGACCGCCGCGTGGCGCTCCGGCCGCTCTTCCGCGACGAGCTCGCCCTCGTCGTCAGCCCTGAGCACCGGCTCGCGTCGCGCCGCCACATCGCCCCGTCGGAGCTGGCATCGGAGCATTTGCTGATCTACTCGAGCAGCCGGCACGACAGCTTCGCCTTCCGGCGCGTGCTCGATCCTGCCGGCGTGGAGCCCGCGCGCGTCTCGCACCTGATGCTGACGGAAGCCATTCTCGAAATGGTCAAAGCCAACCTGGGCGTCACCATCATCGCGACGTGGAGCGTGCTGCCCGCCATAGCCTCGGGCGCGGTCCGCGCAATCTCGCTCGGTCCGAGAGGCGTCTTCCGGCAGTGGAGCGCCGCCACGGTGAAGGGCGCCGCCGAACCGCGTCACGTGACGGACTTCATTCAGCTCCTCGCCGCCCAGTCGCTCCCCGCCAGGGTCGTCCGTAACAGGATCGCCTGATCGGGCAGCCGGCGCCAGCGCGCTTTTTTCAGGTGAGCCATGAACGTGGTTCATAATCGCCCGATGCTGACGCGAGCTCTCTGCGCGTGTGCGCTCGCCTGCCTTGCGGTCCGCGGTCCGCAATCAGCAATCCGCGATCCGCAGTCCTCAATCCCCGGTCCGCAATCCGCGGTCCGCGGTCCGCAGTCCGCGACGGGCCTGCTCGTCCGCAACGGGACGGTCATCGACGGCACGGGCGGTCCGGGCCGCACGGTCGACGTGCGGATCGCCGGCGACGCCATCGTCGAGCTCGGCCCTTCGCTTGCGCCGCGCGCCGGCGAGCGAGTCATCGACGCCGCCGGCCGTGTCGTGGCGCCCGGCTTCATCGATACGCACAGTCATGCCGACCGGGGCCTCGAAGACACGCCCGACGCGGGGAGCCAGGTGCGGCAGGGGATCACGACCGCCGTCGTGGGGCAGGACGGCGGCGGCGAGCTTCCCGTGTCCGCTTTTCTCGATGGCGTCGATCGTCTCGGCCCCGCGATCAACTACGCCACGGCGGCCGGCCACGGTACGGTGCGCGGGCTCGTGATGGGCGCCGACTTCAAGCGCGCCGCCACGGCGGGCGAGATCGAGACGATGAAGGCGCTCGTGGACCGGGCGATGAAGGACGGCGCGCTCGGCTTGTCGAGCGGCCTCGAGTACGACCCGGGCTTCTACGCGAAGCCGGAGGAGTTGATCGAGCTGGCGAGCGTCGTCGCGAAGCACGGCGGCTATTACACGAGCCACGTCCGCGACGAGGAGAACGAAGTGTTCGCCGCCTGGAGCGAGACGATCGAGGTCGGCCGCAGGGCCGGCCTTCCGGTGCTCATCTCGCACGCGAAGGTGGCCTCGAAGCCGGTGTGGGGAAAGGCGGGCGAGGCGCTGAGGCTTCTCGAGGACGCGAACCGCGCCGGCCTCCGGGTCCGTGCCGACTGGTACCCGTATACGTACTGGCAGTCGTCGATGTACGTGCTCATCCCGGATCGCGACTTCGAGAACAGGAAGGCATGGGAGGTCGGGCTCGAGGAGATCGGCGGTCCACAGAACGTTCTCGTCACGAGCTACCGGCCGAATATGTCCTGGAACGGCAAGACCATCGCCGAGATTGCGCGGGAGCAGCGGACGGACGCCGTCACGCTCGTCATCGAGATGATGCGTGCCTCTGGCGGAAGCGTCGGCATCATCGGCACGTCGATGGACGAGGCGGACCTGATGCGCTTCGCCGCGCACCCGCTCACCTTCGTCTGCTCGGACGGCGGTCTCTCGGGGCGTCATCCGCGCGGCTACGGCGCCTTCCCGCGCGTGCTGGCGACCTACGTGCGCGAGCAGAAGGCGCTCGACCTCCCCGGCGCCATCAACAAGATGACGGGCGGTCCCGCTGCGTTCCTGGGCCTCGCCGACCGCGGCGTCATAGCGCCGCGGCGGAAGGCGGATCTCGTCGTCTTCGACCCGGTGACGATCCAGGACCGGGGCACCAGGTCCGATCCCGCCCTGCCACCGGTCGGCGTGCACTACGTCGTCGTCAACGGCGAGATCGTGCTGGACGAGGGCACGATGACCGGCGCGCGGCCCGGCCGCGCGATTCGGGGCCAGGCCGTGCGTCGTGCGGCCGATGGTGCCAGGGCCGAGCCTTGAGCGCTGAGCCCCGCGCCTTGACGTTGGCAGTGGCCGACGAGGTCCTGCAAGGTCGCATCCAGGATGCGACCTTCCCGATCTGGAACGAGAGCCTCACGCGCCGGGCGTACGGGCAATGGAACGCCGCGCAGATGCGCACGCCGTGGGGCCGCGATCATCTGCACCGGCTGGCGCTCGTCGACGAG
>JBOGIW010000513.1:0-3709 GCA_050748045.1 Vicinamibacterales bacterium
GATTGTGACCAGTCGCTCGGCGAACCCCGACTTCGACTTCGTGTCCAGGTTCTTCGCTCCCGGCGCCGGTATTGACGAGGACCCTGTGACTGGTTCGTCGCACTGCTGCCTCGCGCCGTTCTGGAGCCGCCGCCTGAAGAAGAACAGATTCATGGCTCGCCAGGTGTCCGCGCGCGGTGGCGTTCTGCAAGTGCAGATGCACGGGGATCGGGTTCGTCTCGGCGGCCAGGCCGTGACCGTCATGCGCGGCGAAATTCTCGCGTGACGCGCTCCCGAAAGTGATGTCGTAACCGAGCTCCCTGAACGTCGGAACTGCCGCCATCAGAGGCAAGCGCTTGTCACCAAAAACGCCGAGCGCCACCGCCTCGCCCGCAGCAAGATGGGGCATCACCGGTCCCGGTCCGGCGACTGCCGCATCGATCTCTCCGCGTACGGCCGCCAGCATTTGCCGCCACGGATCATCAACCGCCGCAGCCCGTCGGCCTGGGCGACGTGTCGGACCGGTGGGCCGGCGACGAGCACGGCATTCTCACGCTGCGCCGGCCTGTGCGGGAGATCGGCATCGGCGATGGGATCCTGCTGCTGGCGAGCCACTGCGTTCCGACCGTCAACCTGTACGACCGGTATCACGTCTGCCGGGCGATCGCGTGGTGGATCAGTGGCCGGTGGCCGGCCGGGGGATGTCGCAGCAGCTCAGACGGACGCCAGCTCCTTCCCTGCCGCGGCGCGGCGGGCCGGGCGTCCCAGGATCGCGGCCGCCGAGATTCCGCCCGTCACGTTCGCGGTCGTCCGGAACATGTCCGGGATCGTGTCGACGCCCAGCAGCAGACCGATGCCCTCGACGGGCAGGTTCGCTGCCACCAGGATCGGGACCATCACGACGATGCTGCCGCCCGGAATGCCGGGAACGGTGAATGTCGTCAGCACGACCGTCATCACGATGGTGGCGAGCTGCGTCGCGTTGGGAGTCGCGCCGTAGAGCTGAGCCGCGAACAGCACGCCGACGGTCTGTCCGACCGCGCTGCCGACCCGGAAGATCGACGCCGCGAGCGGCACCACGAAGGCCGTGACGTGCTCGGGGACCTCCAGGGCCTTCGCGGCCGCGATCATCGCCGGCAGCGACGCCATCGTCGAGCGGGAGGAGAATGCGACCGCCTGTGCCGGCGCACAGGCCCGGGCGAACCGTCGAAGCGAGATGCCTCCCATGACCGCCGTCGCGGGATAGAGCACCAACGCGACGAACGCCAGCGTGAGGCCCACCGCCAGCAGCACGTAGTACAGCAGCGCGCCGGCCGCCGCGATGCCCAGGCGAGCGGCGAGTGGGGCCGCCAGGGCGAACACGCCGATCGGCGCCAGCAGCAGGACGCCGCGGACCAGGATCATCATCGCGTCGGCGATCGCTCGAAAGATCCCGACGAGCAGCGCCCTGCTGTCGGAGGAGAGCCTCGTGAGCGCGATCGCGAAGCCGATCGTGAAGACGATGAGCGGCAGCATCGCGCCGTCGGCCGCTGCCTTGATGGGATTGGCCGGGACGAGATCCACGACCCACTGTGCGACGCCGGGGAGGCTCCTCGCCGTCTCGGCGCCGTCAGCCGTATCGGCCGGCGCGCCTTCCCGCAGCGCGGCCACAACCGCCGGATCGAACGGGACGCGCGAGAGGAGCGGAGCGGCGATCGTGGCCGTCGCCGCCGTGGCCGTCACGACCACGACGACGAACAGCGCGAGCCCGCGTCCGCCGAGACGCGCCAGCGCGCGTGCGTCGGTCGTCGAGGCCACGCCGACGATCAGGCTCGCCGCGACGAGCGGGATGACCGCCATCCGGATGGCGTGCACGAACACCGTGCCCAGCGGCTCGAGTACCGCGATGACGGCAGCCAGACCGGGCGATCCGGAGATCGAGGCCAGCGCGCCGAGCAGCAACCCGGCGCCCAACCCGATCATCACGTAGGCAGCGGACATGGCAGGATTATAAGCGGGCGCCGATCGACGCTTCGCTCGGAGGCTCGTGCGCGAGTCCTGCCAACCAGAGGTTTCGTCGCCCGGAGCGCTCTCGCGCCGGCCGCGAACGTGAACCATTGTGAACAGCCGACGTGCGAGTGGTCGCGCTGCCCGGAATGCGAACGCCGGGGGGTGGTTCAGCCTCGCGGGAGCGCGCGCACGGAGACGTCACGCGCACCCAGCAAGGCTCGCAGGCGCTCGTCCCACGACCACTCCGCGGAGGCGCGGCAGCAGTAGAGATTGAGGGCGGCCAGCCCCGCTTCGGGGTAGGTATGGATCGTCAGGTGCGACTCCGAGAGGAGCACCATCCCCGTGATGCCACCCTCGCCTGAAAACACGTGCCACACGGGCGGCTCCGCCGGATGCAGTCGGAGATCGACGATGACGTCGATGACGAGGCGCTGCAGGCGCGGCACGGATCGCAGCGCCGCCGCGTCGCATCCGTACGCGTCGATGACGTACTCGATGCCGGTTTCGATCCCGGTCCCTCGCGGCTCGGCGCCCGCCTCCGGCGGCTTCACGCCGACCGAGGCCAGCAGGTAGCCGTGTCGCCGCACCGCGGGCACGCGGCCGTCGAGCCAGACGAAGGGCCGTATCAGCGCGCGGGTGAGCACGGTCAACGCGCGCGCGCGCGTGTGGCACCACAGGTCGAGCATGCGAATCACGCCGGGGACGAACAGCAGGCCGCTCTCGAGGCGGACGTCGAGCCCGGCCCTTTCGAGCATGGCGCGCAGGGCGCGGCGCGAATAGGACTTCTCGAACCCGTAGCCGTACAGCCCGATCCGGTAGAGCACCGCGACCATCAGCGGCCGCAGAAAGGGATCGTGTCGGTTGGGCACGCCGAGGATCAGCCGGCCGCCGGGCTTCAGCACGCGCGCGAGCTCGACGACGGCGGCTTCGGTCTCGGCGAAGTGCTCGATCGTGCCCATCGAATAGATCGCGTCGAACGAGTTGTCGCCGAACGGCAGCCGCCGCACGTCGCTCACGGCGGACCGGAGCGCTCGGCCGCCGAAGGCCGCCCGCGCCTGCCGCACGATGGGCTCGGAGAGGTCGATGGCATAGACGCGGGCGCCCTGGTCCGCCGCCCACTGCAGGATGCGCGTGTTCTTGGCCTCGTCCCAGAGATCGGTCTTGAGCAGCGTACGGCCGTCGAGCGACGGCAGCGCGTCGGCGATCAGCCGCTTCTCGTTCTCGAAGTAGTAGGCGGTGGACGCCGCGCCGGTGAGGCTGGGAAACCGTTCCCCCACGCCGCACCAGAAGCGGAGATAGGTCGGGTCGCCGGCCACCGTTTCCCCGGAGACGGCGAGCAGCGCCGCGATGGCGACGGGCACGCCGAGCGTCCACGCGCGAATGGCGAGCGCGTGCGGCTCTCCGCCCAGCCAGGCCGTCGCGGCGCCCAGGCCGATCAGGAGCGCCAACTGCGAGAGCGCGACGAGACCGATCGCCAGCGCCAGCGTACGCGGCCGGCGTGCGGCCGCCGCTGCGTACCACAGGCCGGCCATCAGCCCGATCTGATAGGCGGGCAGGAGCGCGAGCGCGCCCTGCCGATCGCCGCCCGCGGCGAGCGACGACAGAGTGGTGGGCAGAAGCAGGTGCGCCCGCCCGGCGGCCCACGCGAGGATGGGCTCCCACACCGGAACGGCGATCAGGCCCGCGGCAAGCGCGGCGCCGAGCGCCGCCGTCGTGCGCACGGACGCCCGGCGGCCGGACG
>JBOGIW010000514.1:0-1876 GCA_050748045.1 Vicinamibacterales bacterium
CCTCGTGCTGCTCGAGCTCGATGAGCGTGCGGCCCAGGGTCACGCGCGCCGAGAGATAGCTCGGGTGCCGCTCGAGACCGGCACGACACACGCGCGCAGCTTCTTCGAAGTCGCCGGCCCGCCGGTACTCCTCGGCAAGCTGCGCAAAGGCGATCGACGCCGGATCCTTCTGGACCCGGCCTCGCAGTTCTTCTATCCGCGGGTTGTCCGGCACGTCCCGCTATTCTACTAACTTACGGTCACAGTTGACGTTTTTACGTTCGTTCGTCCAAGGCTGTCCGTCACGGTCAGCGTGACGACATAGGTGCCCGGTGCGCCGTAGGTATGCGCCGTTGTCGCCGAGCTGGTCGTGACCGTCGGCGAGCCGTCTCCGAAGTTCCAGGCGTACTGCGTGATCGTGGCCCCACTGCCGACCGTGGACGTCGCCGCATTGAAGGTCCGCGGCGTCGCGGCCGGCCCCGTCGTCGGTGTGACGGTGAAGTCGGCCACCGGAGGCGTCGGCCCGATGATGCGGATGTCGACCGTCGCCGTGTCCACACCGCCGCGGTCGTCGGTCACGGTCAGTGTGACGACGTAGGTGCCCGGCAGCGTGAAGACGTGCTCGGCGGTGATGCTGCGGACGGCCACTGTGTTGTCGCCGAACTCCCAGATGTAGTTGCACCGGGTGCCGCAGGCCTGCCCTTCGTCGGTCGTCAGCGACGCGTCGAAGCGGATCGTCTCGTTGAAGTTGGCGACGCGCGGGTCGGCCACGATGACCGCCACCGGATCCAGGTTCATGAGCGGCGTCCCCGGCGGCGCCAGGAGGCGCACGATGACGGGCCGTTCAACGGCATTGGCGAAGTCCTCGCCCCTGGGCGTTGCCGTGACGATGATGACGGGAGGGGTCGCCGGGACCGTCGCCGGCGCCGGCGGCGCAATCAACATCGTCTTCGCCACCCCGTTGGCATCGGTATCCGCGGTTGTCTGGGTAAAGGACACGCTGCGAATCAGCGGGTCCGACGAGGTCCCGGAGAACTGCAACGTGAGGCCAGGCATAGGATTCGCGTCGGGCCCCCGGGCCAACACCTCAATCTCCGACTGCGACACACCGTCCTGGACGATGGTGTCGGGCTTCGCTCGCAGGGTCAACGAGATCGCCAGCTCGGACGGGCCAGAAAACGCGGGGGCTCTCTGCCTGTCGATGCCGCAACTGGCGGCCGCTCCGGCGACGCTCAGCGCGCAGGCAACAAGGAGGAGCCTGCCGCAAAAGATGCTTCTCATCATCGAGGTTCCTGCCTGCTATTCCGGGTCCGCAAAGTTTCCGAACTCGACGTTGATCGTGCCGCTCGCCGCCACCTCGTTCCCCGCCTGGTCGCGGCCATAGAACGTGACCTCGGCCATCGTCGAGATGAAGAGGCCGTTGCGTAGCGCCATCAGCGGCGCTTCCAGCTTCGCAGTGTGGCGCACGAGGTTGAACCCGGTCGTTACGTCCCCGTCCGCGGGGATGGTGAACGTCACGGCGCCGTCGAATGGGTACGGCACGTCGACGCCCGGGGTGTTGCGCCCGTCGGCGCGGATGAATTCCACGCGATACCGGGTGATCGTGATCGCATTCAGCGCCGTGGGCGTGGTTGGATTGCCCGGGATGCCCGGGTTGCGAAGCACGAGGCGCATCGTCACCCGACCTGGATCGTTGAAGATGGTCTCGATCGACTCCTGCTGTCCGTTGACCTCCACGTCAATCCGCGTGACGACGTCGGACAGGAGGAAGGGTGAGAAAACCGTGTCGTCAGCTCCGGACGCCGCTTCGAGCGCCATGATTACGAGTTGCGCCGGCGACCGTCCCGTGCGCGCCACTTCGCCGCATCCGGGCAACAGCGCGGCCGACAGCCACGCG
>JBOGIW010000515.1:0-14722 GCA_050748045.1 Vicinamibacterales bacterium
GGTGTAGTCTACAGACGAACGGATCGAACCCGTCACGGTTTCTTGCCGGCCCGTGCACACAGGAGGGAATGCTCTCGCGACTCGCGGGTCGGCGAGACGTCCGTGCCTCGTCCGTCCATGACGGGAAGCGATCGTCACGCCGCGATTGCGGCGCGGGCCGGAGAGGCGTAGGATACGCCTGCTCCATTGGTCTGAAGGGAGGTCCAGATGTTCCCTCGGCCCGTCTCGCAACGCGTGTTCCTGTTCCTCGTTTTCTGTGTCATGGCCGCGACGTGGGCGCTCGCCGGGTGCACGAGCATCTCGGGCGACGACGAAGCGACGGCGCCCTTCGGCGTGGAGGTCTCGGCGATGTACATCACCGTCGAGAATCGCGCCGGGACGGCGCTCGTCGACGGCAGGGTCGAAATCCTGCCGGCCGGCCGCGCGGTGGTCTTCAGCACGTCGTGGCCGCGCATGGAAAGCGGCGACCGGCGCGACTTCATGCTGAACGTGTTCCGCGGATCCGACGGCACGCCGTTCCGCCGAGGCGTGATCCGCGCACGGCAAGTCAAGGTGACCGCCAAGGATCTGTACGGCAAGGTCTACGAGCGGCTGGTGCCGTTCGAGTAATGCGCACCGGCGTGCGGGCGGCGGGCCAGTGGTGAGGCGGCCAGACCTCCGGGCACCGAGCCATGGCCACGGGCGCGGCCGTCGTGTCGCCGCGGCGGGGACGTCGATCGTCGCCGCGGTGGCGATGTTCCAGGCGCTGGCGTCGGCGCGCGGTCCGGCGGCCGACCCCGAGGCGGAGCTCGCCCGCATCGAGGCCCTGTATGCCCGCGCGCAGTTCGCCGGCGCGGCGGAGGCGCTCGCGCGGCTCCGACAGGCTCCCGATCTCTCCACGCTCCAGCGCGCGCGGCTCCTGATGCGCCTCGCGGCGGCGCAAGTGGAGCTTGGCCGGTACGAGGAGGCGCTCCGCACGGCCGACGAGGCCGACCTCCCCGCACGCGACGCGCGCGCCGACGAGCTCCTGATCCGGACTCAGATTGTCCGAGGCTCCGCCTGGCGCTTCCTGAGCTTCTCGTTCCGCGGCGTGCAGCACTACGAAGAGGCGGTGGCGCTGGCGGAGCGGGCGCGGCGTGACGACCTCCGGGCCGAGGCCTTCGGGCTCCTGGGCAATGCGTACGCGCTCCTCGGCGACTGGAGCCGCACGCTCGATTACGCCGCCCGGGCGTTCGACGCCAACCCGAATCCCTCTGACGACACGCGCTTCTGGTACCACACGAACCGCGGGATTGCCTACTACGAGTTCCACGATCGCGACCGCGCCGAGGAGTCGTTCCGGCGCGGGCTGGAGATCGCGCAGCAGACCGGTCGCCGGCGTTCGGAGAGCGTCGCCCTCGGCGAGCTCGGGCTCGTGGCCTGGGAGCTCGATGGCAACCGCGAGCGCGCGCTGGAGCTCTACGATCGCGCCATCTCGATCGCGCGCGACATCGGCGTGCCGCTGCTCGAGGCCACCTGGTTGAACAACGCCGGCAACGTGTTCCGGGACACGGGCGAGTACGCGCCGGCGCTGGACCGGTATCGCCAGGCGCTCGCGTTGAATCCGGCCCGTGGCGATCGACGCGATCCTGTCCCGGTCAAGAACATCGGCCAGGTGCTCGCCGCGATGGGCCGGACCCAGGAGGCCGAGCGATTCCTGCTCGAGGCAGTCGCCGCCGCCGATCGCCGCGACAACGGCAAGATTCGCTGGCAAGCGCGGATGGAGCTCGGCGACCTCTATCGCGCCTCCGACGCCGCGCGCGCCGATCGCTACTATCGGGAGAGCCTCGAGACGCTCGAGGCCGGCCAGAACACGGTGCTCCTCGAAGGCTTCCGTGCCGGCATGCTCGGGCGGGCGCTCAACCAGTACGATCCGTACGACCGCTACATCGGCTTCCTGCTCGGCCGGGGCGACGAGGCGGGCGCGTTTGCCGTGGCCGAGCGTGCGCGAGCCCGGGTGTTCCTCGAATCGCTCACGGCCGCGCGCACGGAGCTCGCGGCGACCATCCCCGGCGAGTATCTGCAGGCCGAAACGGAGCTGCTCCGGCGGATCTCCGCGCACCAGCGGGAGCTCAGGGCCCCCACCCTGGAAGGAGACCGGCGCCGCGACCTGCTCGCCCAGATCACCCTCGCCGAGGATGAGCTCACCTCGCTCAGACTGCGCCTCGCCGCCGATCGTCCGGCCGTCGTCGAGGCACGCTTCCCGCGCCTGCAGTCGCTCGAAGACGTGCGCACGGACGTGCTCGGTGACGACGAGGCGCTGGTCATGTTCTTCCTCGGCCGCGACGCCTCGACGGCCTGGATCCTGGACCGGAGCGGGACCAGCGTCGTCTCGCTCCCGGCGCGCGACGCGATCGAGCGGGCGGTTCGCCGGCTGCTGCCCACGCTGCAGTCTCCCGACGCCACGATCGACGAAGACGCCCGGGCGTGGCTGTCGGAGACGCTCGTCGCCCCGGTGGTGGCCAGGGCGCCGGAAGGCGCGCACCTGGTGATCGTGCCGCACGCCATCTTGAACTACCTGCCGTTCGAGCTGCTGCGCGACGACGGTGGCCGGCACCTGATAGAGCGGCACACGGTTTCCTATGCGCCGTCGGTGTCGAGCCTCGCGTATCTTCGCCGGCGCGCCACGAGCCCCGCCTCGGACACGCGCACCGTGCTTGCCGTGGGCAGCCCGGCCACGCAGGCGACCACGCCGGCAGCCGAGCGCGACGCGCTGGCGTCGATCGGCCTGCTGAAGCCGCTTCCCCACAGCCGCGCGGAAATCCGCCGGGTCGCGTCGATGTTCCGGCCGCACAGCCGCCTGCTCGAAGGCGAGGCCGCCACCGAGGAAGCCCTGCATGCGGGCGTCGATCGCGCCGGGATCCTGCACATCGCCACGCACGCGCTCGTCGACGAGGAGCGGCCGGAGCGATCGGGACTGGCGCTCAGCCCCGGCGGCCAGGGATCGGACGGCATCCTGCAGATGCGCGAGGTCTACAGCCTCGATCTCGACGCCGCGCTCGTGACGCTCTCGGCCTGCCAGACGGCGCTCGGACGTGAAGTCACCGGCGAAGGGCTCGTGGGCCTCTCGAGAGCGTTTTTCTACGCCGGCGCGAACGCCGTCATGGCGAGCCTCTGGAGCGTCAACGATGCGTCCACGTCGGCGCTCATGGAGCACGTCTACACGCGCATCCGGGAGGGGGCGTCGATCGACCGTGCGCTCGCCGACGCGAAGCGGGCGTTTCTGCGAGGCCCCGCCGCGCGGCGCCATCCGTACTACTGGGCCCCGTTCATCCTGACCGGACACGCGCGCGTGGCCATGGACTTCCCGCCATCCCCCTGGATCACGACCGCCGCCCTCGCCCTCGGAGCCGCCGGGGCCACGCTCGCCGGCGCGGTCGCACTCGTCGTCCTGAAACGGCGACGGCACGCGACGGGGCGGTAAACGCTCTCCGCAATCCGCTCTCCGCAATCCGCTCTCCACGATCCGCTCTCCACGATCCGCTCTCCGCGATCCGCTCTCCGCACTCCGCACTCCGCACTCCGCTGTCCGCGGCCGGCGGTCCCGTGTCCGTTAATGCAGGGTTGACGGGGGACCACGTGTGCCGGCCTGGCGGCCCGGCTCCCCGTCGACGGAGGCCACGATGACTCGAGGCAGGCTCATGTCGGTGGCGGTAGCGTCGATCGTCTGCGCGTGGAACGGACTGCTGGTCGGAGCGGCCGACACCCCCGGCAGGCGTCCCGATGACCGCCCGCGACGGCTCGACGCGTTTCCCTTGAGTTTCGTGCCGAACGAGGGGCAGGCCGAGCCCGGCGTGCGATTCGGCGGCCATGGGCCCGGCTACACGATCACGCTCACCGATACGGAAGCCATTCTCACGCTTCGATCGCGGACGCCGTCATCGGCTGCACCCCCTGCGGCAGGGGCCGTGGCGCTGCGACTCCGGCTGGCGCCCGCGGCGCCGAAGCAAGGTATCGGCGGAGTCGACAAGCTGCCGGGCGTTGCCAACTATTACCTTGGCCGGGATCCCGCGCGCTGGCGGACAGGCGTCGCGACGTTTGCGCGCGTCAGGTACGAGGAACTGTATCCCGGTGTCGATCTCGTCTTCTACGGCAACCCGAGCCAGCCTGCCTTCGACTTCATCGTGGCGCCGGGCGCCGACCCGTCCCGCATCCATCTCGGCTTCGAGAGCGGCAACCGGCTGGAGATCGATCGCGACGGCAACCTCGTTGTCCAGACCGCTGTCGCTCCGGTTCGCTTCAGCAAACCCATCGTCTACCAGGACGTGAAGGGAGAACGCCGTACGGTCGCCGGCGAGTACATGCTGGCCGGCGGTTCGACGGAGGTCGCATTCCGGCTCGGCGAGTACGACCCGGACCTGCCCCTCGTCATCGACCCGACGGTGCTGCTGCCGCTCCCGCATCTCGGCGGAGCAGACGTGCCCGTGGCCTCGTACCTGCCGTCGAGCGGCAGCGTCGACGTGGCCGGGGGGGCGATCGGCCCCGACGGCAGCTTCTACGTGACGGGCACGACGTTCGCCGACGACTTCGGGACGGACCTGCCGGTTCATCCCGGGCGGGCCGCCGGCCAGGATCTCGTCGTCGCCCGGATCGACCACACGGGATCGATGGTGCTGTGGGCGACGTATCTCGGAGGCGCCACGCGCGACGCGGCGGGCGATCTCGCCCTCGGCGCCGATGGCAGCACGGTGGTGGCCGGCACGTCGGACTCCACGGACTTTCCGATCGCCGGACAACCCGCGCAGGCCGTCAAGGCGGCGTCGAATGATGCCGTCGTCGCGAGGCTTGGCGTCAACGGCGAGCTTCTGGCCTCAACCTTCCTCGGAGGCGGCGGATCCGATCAGGCGACGGGAGTGGACGTGGATGACATGGGATCCGTGTACGTCACGGGCGCCACGACCTCGACGAACTTCCCGGCGACCGCGGGCGCATTCCAGCCGATCTTTGCCGGCGCCATCGACGGATTCGTGACGAAGCTGACCCCGAATCTCGGCCTGTTCGCGTACTCCACGTATCTCGGCGGCGGCAGCACCGATTTTCCACGACGAATCGCGGTCGATGGCGGCGGCCGCGCGCACATCGCGGGTGACACGATCTCGGCGAACTTCCCCACCCTGAACCCTTCACAGCCTGCGAACGCGGGAAACCAGGACACGTTTGTCGCAAAGCTGAATCCCGGCGGATCGGCCCTCGTCTACTCGACATACCTCGGGGGCCTTGGAACGGAGCGCGCATTCGCGATCGCGATCGATCCGGCGACGGGCGACGCCATCGCGGCGGGCGACACGAGCTCGGGGGCTCCGTTTCCGCGTGACGGCGTCATCCCCGGCGCGCCGCCCGGCAACACCGACGCGTACATGGCCCGGTTCAGCCCGGCCGGAGAATTGACCGTGCTCGACGCTGTTGGCGGAAGCGGTTCCGACAGCTTCCGGGCCATCGATATCGACCCATCGACCGGCAACGTCCTGCTGGCGGGACATACCGCCTCCCCGAATCTCGCGCTCGTCAACCCCGTGCAGCCGCGCCTCAACTCGACCGGGATGGGACTCACGTTCAACCCGTTTCTGGAGCTCCTCCTCGGAGGGCCGCTGTTTCCGGTTGCCGTGGCGTCCGGCGACGTGAACAACGACGGGCGTACCGACGTCGTGTTCGGGTTCGATGGAACCGATCTTCCGGTGATCCAGTTCAGGAACGCGCCTGCAGGCTCCGATATCGGTCACATCTATGAGATCGTCCTGCCCGGACTTCGGGACCTGGCGGTCTCCGGCAATGACGTGGTGGCGGCGGGAAACGGCCTCCAGGTCCTCGCGCTGGACGGCGACCCTTCGACTCTGCCGGACACCGAGCCCTTCACCTACCATCGAATCACCGCAAGCGATCGCGACGTCATCGCCGCCAGTACCGTTGACAACGAGGTCTGGGTGCTCCGTGACGGCAACCTCCGCCAGATCATCAGGCTGCCGTTCCTGAGCGATCGCGCAACCGACATCGCGGGCGCAAACCTGAACGGCGACGAGCATCCAGACCTGATCGTGACGGTGGGAGGACGGATTCACACCTACATCTCTTCCTTCGGCCAATTCATCGAATTCCAGACCTTCGACGGCTTTCCATCCAACGTCCGGCTGGGTGTGGCTCCGAAGGACTTCGGCAACCGGGGATTGGACGATGTCTTCGTCTCGTCCGACTCGGGTTTCGGCCGGATGCTGCTGAACGGCGGCGACGGCTTCCTCGAGCCGGCGTTCACGATTCCAACGGGCCCCGGCGCGGGACGGCCAGTCATTCTTGACTCGAACGGAGACGGGCGCCTCGACGTGGCCGGCACGGATCAGAACGGCAACGTCCTGACCTTCGTCAACGTCCAGACGACCGGATTCCCTGGGTTCCGCTTCGTGGTCGAAGCAACCCGGGTCGGCGACTTCACCGGCACCTTCAACTCGCTCGCGACGATCCCTCGAGAGGGGCAGACGGATGCCCTCGGCGTGGCGGGCGTTCTCACGTACGACATCAACATCCGGGTCGTCGACGCGGAGGGAAATGTCGTGCTTCAGTCGACGCTCGGCAGCGCCGGCAGCGATACGGTGGTCGGCGGCAGGCTCGACGGCAGTGATGTCAGACTCGTCGGCGGAACCGAACAGCGCTCGGCCGACGGGGGCTTCGAGATCGAGCTGCCGGTATTCATCGGGATCAGCATCCCGCCGGCGGAGCCGCCGGCGGGGGCGGATGTCGCGATCGAGAAGACGGCATCGCCCGATCCGGCAACCGCCGGCACCGATCTCACCTATACCCTCACGGTCACGAATGCCGGTCCCGCCACGGCCGCCAACGTCGTCCTGACCGAGTTCGTGCCGGTCGGCGCGATCGTGCGCTCCATTACTCCGAGCCGAGGCACGTGCGACACGACGGTGGAGCTGTCGTTCGACTGCCAGCTCGGCAACATGGCCCCCGGAGAAGTGGCGACGGTCACGGTCGTCGTCACGCCGACGACCGTCGGGCCGCTCAGCAACACGGCGACGGTGACGAGCACCACGCCGGATCCGAACGCGGGCAACAACGCCGCCACCATCACGACGACCGTGATGCGGAGAGAGGAAGCCGACCTCGCCGTGGTGAAGGCCGGCGCGCCGGACCCGGTGGCCGTGGGCGACGACCTCACCTATACGCTGACCGTGACCAATGGCGGCCCGGACACGGCACGGAACGTGGTGCTGACGGAATCGATCCCTCAGCA
Organism: Vicinamibacterales bacterium; assembly: GCA_050748045.1. Taxonomy (GTDB): domain Bacteria; phylum Acidobacteriota; class Vicinamibacteria; order Vicinamibacterales; family UBA2999; genus CAVYVZ01. Next base: position 7,250 of record JBOGIW010000515.1, read on the forward strand.
AACGGTCGTCGTCACGATCCAGGCGAGCCAGGGAAGCTGCGACCTGCCGCCGGCGGCCACGGCAATCACGTGCCATCTGGGGGACCTGGCCCCGGGGGCCACGGCCACGGTGACGATCGTCGTCACGCCGACCGAAGCCGGAACGATCGCCAACAGCGTGGACGTCAACAGCGACACGTTCGACCCCAACACCGGCAACAACAGCGCGACGGACACGACGACGGTGCGGCCGAGGCGGGCGGACCTTTCGATCACGAAGATCGCCAGGCCGGCCACGGTGATCGTGGGCGACGATCTGACCTATACGCTCACGATCGCCAACGCCGGCGAGGACACGGCAACCAACGTGGTGGTCACGGAGGACTTGCCGGCGCCAATCGTCGTCGTCACGATCCAGGCGAGCCAGGGAAGCTGCGACCTGCCGCCGGGGGCAACCGCGATCACCTGCCGTTTGGGCGATCTGGCCGCCGGCGCCACGGCCACCGTCACCATCGTCGTCACGCCGACCGAACCGGGGTTGATCGTCAACAGCGCAAGCGTTGCCAGCGACACCTTCGACCCCAGCACCGGCAACAACTTCGCGACGGCGGGCAACACCGTGCGGGCGAGGGTCGCCGACCTGTCGATCGAGAAGGGGCGCGCCTTCGACAGCGGGCCGCTCTTTATCGGGCAGACATTGTTCTACTTCATCCGCGTGACCAATCTCGGAGTGGCGCCAGCCGAGAACGTCGTGGTCACGGATACGCTGCCGGAGGGGGTGGTATTCGGCGGGTACGTGGCGAGCGAGATCGTTGTCTGCGACGAGTCTCCGAGCGGCGTGGTGACCTGCACCCTGCCGTTTCTGGCCGCCGGCTCGAGCGTGCTGATCAACCTGGAGGTCATCACACACGTGAGCGGGACGGTCACCAACACAGCCGAAGTCACCAGCGATACGCCCGACACCAACACCGCCAACAACTTCGCGACGCATAGGCTCCGGATATTTGGCGCGACGGATCTCGCCGTCACGAAGACCGCCTCGCCCGATCCCGTGCTGCTGGGCGACAACCTGACGTACACGCTTACGGTCACCAACCTCGGACCGGAAGAGGCGCTCGAGGTGTCACTGACCGACATCCTGCCGGTGGGTGTCACGCTCGTAGACAATGGAATCACGGCGAGCCAGGGAGACTGCAGCCGCCAGGCGGACAGTTTTACGATCGCCTGCGAGCTGGGCAATCTCGCCGTGGGGACGAGCGCCACGGTCGCCATCGTGGTCCGCGCGGACGCTCTGGGCGCGCTCACGAATACCGCCACGGTGTCGGGTCTGAACCCCGAGATCAACACGGCGAACAACTTCGCGCTCGTCGAATCCACCGTCGCGGCGACGATCGACCTGTCGATCGTCAAGACCGCCTCGCCCGAGTCTGTCGTGGTTAACGACGACTTGACCTACACGCTTACCGTCACCAACGCCGGGCCGCGGGCCGCGAATGACGTGCGTGTGTCCGACGACCTGCCACCTGGCATGAGCCACGTCTCCACCACTTCGAGCCAGGGCAATTGCTCGGGCACCGGCCTGATTGTCTGCAATCTCGGCACGCTTACGTCCGGCGGAAGCGCCACTGTCACGATCGTGGTCCGTCCGACCATTCCCGGCACGATCGACAATATCGCCACGACCTCGAGCGACACGCCAGAATCCAACACGGCCAACAACACGGCGCGAGCGCTCACCTCGGTGCTCGCCGGGGCGGACCTGTCGATCGAGAAAGCGGCGTCACCCGATCCGGTGCTCGCCGGAGCCACCGTCACGTACACGCTCACAGTCACGAACAACGGACCTGCGGCGGCCGTCAACGTGGTCGTGACCGAGTCGGTGCCCGTCGGTGCCATCGTGCGCTCCATCACGACCAGCCAGGGCGTGTGCGACACGACCGTCGAGGCCTCGTTCGCTTGCCGGCTGGGCGACATGGCGGCGGGCGCGAGCGCAACCATCACGGTCGTGGTGACGCCCACGCTGGACGGACCGATGCACAACACGGCCACCGTCGCCAGCGACACGGTGGACCAGAACGCCGGCAACAATTCGGCCATGGTCACGACGACGGTGCTGCCGGGAGCGGACGTGGAGCTGGTGGAGAAGACCACGAACAACACCAGCCCCGTGGCCCTCAACGAGCTCATGAGCCACATCATCGTCGTGCGCAACAACGGTCCCGACACCGCGACGGGTGTGGTCGTCGAAGACCCGATTCCGGGCGGTCTCCACTTCGTCAGCGCCTCGTACTCGGTCGATTCGGGGCCGGCCGCCGCCTGCCCGTTGCCATGTGTCGTCGGCGATCTGCCGAGCGGGGCGACGCTCGTCGTCACGGTCGTGGTCATCACCGAGCATCCCGGCATCATCACCAACACGGCGCGCGTCGTCGCCGGCAACGACATCACGCCCGGCAACAACGTCGGGTCGCTCACGATCAGCGTGAGCGACTCGACGCAGCGGGATTACACGTTCGGCGGCTTCTCGAGGCCCGTCGAGAATCCGCCGGCGGTCAACGTCGTGAGGGCCGGCAGGTCCGTGCCGCTGGAGTGGCGACTGACCGATGACGCGGGACAACCGGTGGACGATCCATCCCACTTCCTGAGCTTCACCTCGGCTCGGGCCGCGTGCGGAGACACGTTGCCCCTCGAGAATCCGATCGAGGGGACCTCTCCCGGCGCGTCAGGACTTCAGTACGTGGGCGACGGGATCTGGAAGATTGTGTGGAAGACGCAGGCGGCGCACGCCGGTGAGTGCCGGGTGCTCAGTCTGCACCTGAACGACGACAGCGTGCACTACGCGTTCTTCCGGTTCCGGTAGGGAGCCAACGGAGAACACGGAGGAAACGGTTCTACACGGAGACTCGGAGGACGCATTGCGCGGCGACTTCACCACGGTCACCCGGTTGTCAGGTGAGTTTCGGTCGTCGCGAATTGTCTCGGATTGCCTCGCAGCCGGCGCGGGACGATAACTTCGCGAGGCAAACCATAAGGGACTCCGAAAAACTCCTATCCAGCCAGCTTCGTGCAGTGGCAGCACTCTTGCGTACTGGAGGGACAGGAGACGGCGGATCCGTGGACGACCTCCACGCGGGTCACCGAGTCACCTACGAAAAGTCAGCGCCGGAAGGTATATCGCAGGCATGAAGCGACGTCCAAGCGGAAGGGCGTCGCCAAACGACGGGAGAACATTTGCCTCCGAATTGGCGACCAGGTCAAACCGGAGCTGACCGTCTATAGAGCATCTGTATCCGGAGGGGACGAGCACCTTCCGTCTCCAAACCGCAGCGAGGGTTCGCTACCGTTTCGCGTGGCGCTCGATTACTCGTTCGGTCGGCTTGTCGGCACGGGCGAAGAACTGGCCGAGGCAGTCGGAAGGCTTCTGGCCGATCTAGCCGGGAAGCGAGTGGGGCGTAGCGCACCTGACCGGCCGATTCGCCGTGCAGTTCCTGATTCCGGTCGGCGTGCCGCTCGGAATAACGACCCTTCTGGCGATAGCAGTCTCCGACGTCAACTTTCCCGAGCGCGCGGCTCTGGCGCTGATTGCCAGCGTCGCGAGCAGTTCAGTGGTCTTACGATGGAGGAGGCACGGGTTCGAAACACGATCGGCCGGCGAGTCCACTCGCACTGCTCACTCAGCTCGGATCTTGCCGGACCGATAGGTTTGCGCCACAAGCGTGGATGGGTAATCCATGTTATCAGCAAGGTCAGGAATAAACGGCAGTCCCCTTCCAAGAGATCATCGCCCCGAGATTTCAAACGATCGCGATGGTGACCGCATGATTTCATCGCCTCCCGGCCCGACTGCGATCACCTGCCACTGGTAGGTCCGGCCGGACAGCAGTTGCGCCCGCTGATGTTCGGGAAGCGGCACTGCTTCGCTGGCGCTCGACAGCGCGAGCACGAGCCGCTCGTCGTCGTCGCGAACCTCGACGACGAACCGCTCCGCCGCCACGGGACTCGCCCACCGGAAGTGCACGGGCGGAGCGACCGTGCCGATGGGCGCCATCAACTGCAGCACGCTGCCGCGAATGTCCCTTTCGCTGGCGGCGCCTCGCGGCGACGGCTGACGAAGCAGCTGGATCGCGATCGCGGCGACGAGGATGGCTGCGGCGGCGGTGCCCACGGTCCACCAGCGCCATTGTGCGCGGGGTGCTCCTGACTGTCTTCCGTAGAGGCGGTGGGCGCGCGCGACAAGATCAGCCGGAGCATCCGGGAGCTCGGTCGCCGCGACGGGGCGGCTCTCGATGACGTCCGCGTACAGCGCGGCGCATTCGTCGCACTCGGCAAGGTGACCGACGATGCGCGAGCGGTCGGTGGGCTGTCCGCTGCGCCACCAGCGATCCAGCTCGTCCCGCGTCAGGTGCGTCATGACGGATCACCCTCGAGGAAGCTCAAGCCAGGGGTTGCGGCCTCGCGGCCGCCGATCCCTCGCGCGGAGAGAAGCGATCGAAGCCTCCCGAGAATGGCGCTGACGCGCCCGGTGGTGAGGCTCTCGAGGTGAAGGGCCCGCTGCACTTTCTGGCGGGACCATCCCTGAACGAAGATCAACCGGATGATGGCCGCATCCTCCGGGGCCAGCGCAGCCAGGGCGGAGGCGAATAGCTCGTCCAGTTCGCGCCGATGGAGCGCATGCTCCGGATCGTCGGAGGGCCGTCCCGCGATGCCTGCGTCATCGGTCAAGTCGGTGAGACTCATGGACGGTCGCGTCCGCGCGACGAGCGAGAGCAGTTCGGCCCGATGCCGGTCGTTCATCGCCTCCTGGATCCGCTGCAGCGCCGCCAGGACGTCTACGAGATCCACGGACGTGCTTCGCGCCGTCCCGGGTCTCAACGTGTCGCCGACCTCCGGCCGCGACGTGAACGTCGTCTGCCCGGTCTGCAGCAGCCCGGCGATCTCGCTGGGACGACGCTGCTGCCAGTAGTACAGCTCGAACACGCGCCGATCGAACGGCTCGAGCTTCCGGATGGCGCCGAAGAGCCGCCGGCGTCCGGCGCGGGATCGGATCCAGTCGACGACCACGTGCCTGACGAGCACCGTGAGCCAGGCCGCCAGCGGTCCTTTGCGGGCGTCGTGCCGTCGCAGTCGCTCGCAGCCGTTGGCGGCCAGGCGCTCGCACACGCGCAGATACACGTCAGCCACGTCGTCACGATCCGTGACGCCGTCGCGCGCAATCAGCGCCAGGAGCGTCGGCGTGTACTGGTCGACGAACATCCGCCACCCTCGCTCGGGATCTTCCGCGAGCAGCGCACGAAGCGCGTCCTCCGACGGCTGTTGGGCTGATGCTGATCGATCCACGCGACGCGATCCCGACGCGCGCGTAGGCTACCCCGGCCGTTCCGGGAACGCAATTCCTCGCCCCTGCAGCCTGTTAACGGACACGGACAGCCGGGGGGCGGATCCTGGATTGCCGCAAACGCACGGCCGACAGGCGGGGAGGCCGCGCGGACGTTGCGCTCGCCAACACGCCGGATGTGTGGGGCACCGATCAGGATCTGGCGTTGGAAGGCGCGCGCGTCCTTCCGTGACGCACGGCGTCCCTGACGCCCTCCGCTCAGACGGCGGCGGGTCCGCGCTCGATCCGGCGGGCCGGCACGCCGGCATAGGTCGTCTGCGGCGCGAGCTTCGCGTGCTTCGGCACGACGCTCAGCGCCCCGATGACGCAGCCGTCGCCCGCCTCGACGCCGATGCCGACCATGCTGCCGAGCCCGACGGTGACGCCGTGCCCGAGCCGCACGGCGGCGGTCTTGACCTCGCCTCGCTCGACCGTGTGCCCCGAGAGGTGCACGTCTTCGCCGATCACGACGCCGTCGCCGAAGGTCAGGAGGTTGTGATCGGAGATCGAGAGGCTGTTGACGTAGACGCCGCGGCCGATGCGGGCGCCGTTCAGCCGCATGTACCAGGTCCAGAGCGGCGAGCTGCGGAAGAAGGTGCCCACGAGCACCCGGACCACGTGCGTCGAGACCATGTAGCGCGACCAGTCGAGGAGCGGCCACTCGAGATCCGAGAGCCGCCAGGTGGCACCGGCGCGCGTGCGCCATCCGAAGAGCGCCGTCGACGCGGCGGACAGCAGGATGAGCGCCAGGGCGAACGCGAGGTACGCCGGCACGAACGCCATCGCCGCGAGCATCGCCCGGATCGCCACGCTCTGCGGCTCGGCGAGCGTGAACAGCCACGTCCACGACAGGAACGCCGGCAGGGCGGCGACGCCGACAATGATGGTCTCCACGACGAGCACGGAAACGCCCGCCCAGACCGCCCGAACGCAGCGCGCCACGCGGGTCACGCTAGCATAGGCGGGAGCGATCTTCGAACGAATCGTGACCCGCGCGGTTCGTGCCGTTCCCTGTTGGGGAGGCGGGAGAGTCCCTGCCGCTCGAGCCGGATCCCTCGAGCGGCCGCACCAGACCGAGGCTTGTATGCGCACGCCCTGCGACCTGCTGCTCACCAACGCGCATGTGCTCACGATGGACGAACGGTTCACGGTGTACGCGCCGGGCTCGATAGCCATCGGCTCCGGCGAGATCCTGGCTGTCGGCTCCGTCGGACCGGCGTACGACCCGCGCGAGACCATCGACTGCCGGGGCCGCGTCGTCATGCCGGGCTTCGTGAACGCCCACACGCACGCGCCGATGACCCTGCTGCGAGGACTGGCGGACGACCTCCGGCTGGACGTGTGGCTGCTCGGGTACATGATGCCCGTGGAGCGGGAGTTCGTGCGGCCGGACTTCGTGGCGCTCGGCACGAGCCTGGCGTGCGCGGAGATGATCCGGTCGGGCACGACGTGCTTCGCCGACATGTACTACTTCGAGGAGTCCGTCGCCCAGGCGACGGCGGCGGCAGGCATGCGGGCGATGTGCTCGCAAACCGTGCTCAAGTTCCCGGCGCCCGACGCCGCCAGCTTCGAGGACGGGCTGGCGCGCGCGCGCGACTTCATCGTCCGGTGGAAGGGGCACCCGCTCGTCGTCCCCGCCGTGGCGCCGCATGCGCCGTACACGTGCACCGACGAGATCCTCCGGGCCTGCGCCGAGCTGGCCGCCGAGCTCGACGTGCCGCTGCACACACACCTCGCGGAAACGGCGTTCGAAGTCGAGGAGTCGCGCCGGGCGCACGGCATGCCGGTCGTGCCGTGGATGAAGAAGCAGCGGCTCTTCGACGCGCGCGTGCTGGCCGCGCACTGCGTGCACGTCGACGAGGGAGAGATGAGGACGCTCCTGGACGCCCGCGCCGGCGTGGCGCACAATCCCACGAGCAATCTCAAGCTGGGCTCCGGGGTGGCGCCGGTCGACGCGATGCTCGACCTGGGCGTCGCCGTCGGCATCGGCACCGACGGCGCCGCGTCGAACAACGACCTCGACATGTTCGAAGAGACGCGGCTGGCGGCGCTGCTGGCCAAGGGCATCGGCCGCAATCCGACGGCGGTGCCGGCGCGGCAGGCGCTGGCGATGGCCACGCGCA
>JBOGIW010000516.1:0-3217 GCA_050748045.1 Vicinamibacterales bacterium
CCTGGGGCCTTCGCGCGCTGCTCGCGGCCGTGCCCGACAACCTGGCGAGGCTGACCAGCGTCCGCATGGACGAACAGGTGTTCGCGTTCACCGCGGCGCTCACGCTCGTCACGGGCCTGGTCTTCGGCCTCGCGCCCGCGCTGCAGGTCTCGAAGCCGGACGTGAACGAGACGCTGAAGGAGAGCGGCCGCTCCGGCAGCAAGGGGGCGCGCGCGCAGCACGTCCGATCGACGCTCGTCGTCGCGCAGGTGGCGCTCTCGCTCGTGCTGCTCATCGGCGCGGGCCTGATGCTGCGCAGCTTCGCCGGGCTGCAGGCCGCCAGCCCGGGCGTCGATCCCACGGGCGTCGTGGCGGCTGGCGTGACGCTGCCCGGCGCGCGCTACGCCGGCGAAGGGGCCCGGCGGCAGTTCATGCGCCGCGTGATCGATCGGCTCGGGTCGACCCCGGGCATCCAGGCTGCTGGCGCGGTGACGCCCCTCCCGCTCAGTCTCAACGGCTGGCAGACCTCGTTTGCCGTCGAAGGATACCCGGAGCCGGAGCCGGGCCGGTTCCCGACCAACGACATCGCGCGCGTCACGCCGGACTACTTCCGCGCGATGGGCGTGCGCCTGCTCCGCGGCCGCGTGTTCACGTGGGCCGACGACGAGCAGGCGCCGCCTGTCGCGATCATCGACGAGACCTTCGCCGCCACCTGGTTCGCGAACCAGGATCCGATCGGAAGGCGCATCAAGATCAACGCCGGCCACCCGCCGCCCGGAGGCCCCCCGCCGCCCTGGGTGACCGTGGTCGGCGTGGTGAACCACGTGAAGAACTACGGCATCGACCAGGAGTCGCGTGTCGAAGTGTACGTGCCGTTCATGCAGTCACCCGTCAGCTCGCTCACGCTCGTCGCGAGAGGCCCGGCCGACACGGCCACGATTGGGCGCGCCATGCGAAAGGCGGTGCGTGAAGCGGATCCCACGCTCCCGGTCTTCACGATCCGCACGATGGAGGAGTACCTGGAGCGGACGCTGACGCCGAAGCGGCTGATGATGCTCATGCTGGCGCTCTTTGCCGGCGTCGCGCTGACGCTCGCGGCCGTCGGCCTCTACGGCGTCATGTCGTACGCCGTCGCGCAGCGGACGCCGGAGATTGGCATCCGGATGGCCCTCGGCGCATATCCAGGCGACGTGCTCCGCCTGGTGATCGGCCAGGGCATGCTGCTGGCGATCGATGGCCTCGCGCTCGGCCTCGCCGCGGCGTACTGGCTGACGAGGCTGATGACGACGCTGCTCTTCGGCGTCAGTGCGACGGATGTGACGACGTTTACCGGCGTGGCGGCCCTGCTTGCAGCCGTCGCGTTCCTCGCCACGTGGATACCGGCGCGACGCGCCGCTCGCGTCGATCCGCTGGTGGCATTGCGGTACGAATGACTCGGCAGGGCGGAATGCGCAATGCCACATGCCTGCGACGTGCAGCCGCGGGCGTCTCGATCGACACCGATGCCGCGACGCGCTCGTAGTCTGTTCTTGGATTCCGCATTTCGAGTCACTCCCCCCGGAGCGCCGCGACCGGGTTCACGGCGGCCGCCCGTCGCGCCGGAAGGTAGTTGGCTGCCACCGCCACGACGAGCAGTGCGGCGCTGACGAGCGCAAGCGTGGACGGGTCGGCGGGCTGCACCTGGTAGAGCAGTCCGCGGATTGCGCCCGTCACGGCCAGCGTCGCGGCGATCCCGAGCGTCAGACCCGCGACGGCGAGCACGAGGCCTTCGCCGACGACGAGGCGCTGCACGTGCGTACGCTGCGCACCCATCGCCATGCGCACGCCGATCTCGCGTGTGCGCTGACCCACGGTGTACGAGAGCACGCCGTAGATGCCGATCGACGCGAGCAGGAGCGCGACGCCCGCGAAGCCGGCGAGCAGCAGCAGGCTGAACCGCCGCGCCGCCACCGACTCCGCGACGATCTCCTCCATCGTCGCGATGCCTGACATCGGCATGTTCGGATCAAGACGCTGCAGCACCGCCTTCACCGTGGGGACGATGCTCCTCGGATTGCCCGAGGTACGGAGCGTCATTGCCAGACCGTCGACGGGATGCTGCGCGTGCGGAATGTAGACCTCGGCCTGCGGCTCGACGTCGAGCCCGCCGTACCGGACGTCGCCGACGACGCCGATAATCTCGCGCGGTCCTCGTCCGATCCTCGGCGCCAGGCCGACGTGCAGGCGCAGAGACCGGCCAATGGGGCTCTCGCCCGGCCAGTACTTGCGCGCGGCGGTCTCGTTGATGATCGCCACGCCCGGCGAGAGCGCGGTGTCGCGATCGGAAAAGTCGCGTCCGGCCCTGATGGGAATCCGCATGGCTCGAAAGTAGTGAGGCGTGGCGACGCGCATCGCCGTGATCGGCTCGCTGCCGGGATCCGACGGGCGTCCGATCCGCTCGAAGGTGCTGCTGGCGCCGAACTCGTCGGTGAGGGGCAAACCGAAGATGCCGGCGGACGCGTCCACACCGGGCGCCGGCGCGAGCTCCGCCCGCAGGCGCTCGACGAAGCTCGCCACCTGCTCCGGTTCCGGATAGGCCGCTGTCGGAAGCGTCACGGAAAACGTCAACACGCCCGAGGAATCGAAGCCGGGCGACACGCCGTAGAGGTTGGCCAGGCTCTTGATGAAGAGGCCGGCTCCCGCGAGGAGCACGAGCGCCATCGCGACTTCGGCTACGACGAGCGCCCGGCGTACCGTCCTCGCGGTCCCGATTACGCGCGGCGCGGACGAGGTCATCCGTGCGCGTGGACCGGGGGATGCGACCACGCCCAGCGCAACGGCCAGTGCCAGGGCGGTGCCCACCGCGAATACCGCGACCCGCCAGTCGATGGCGATCTCCCCGGCGGGTGGCGGCAGCGCGGCCGGCAGCCGCGTCGTGGCGATCCGGGTGCCCCACGCGGCGAGCGCCAGGCCGAGAGCCGACGCGACGGCAGTCGAGAGCAGGTTCTCGGCGAGGGACTGGCGCAGGAGCCGTCCGCGGCTGGCGCCGAGCGCCATCCGGATGGTCATCTCGGTCGATCGCGCAGACGACCGGGCGAGCAGCAGGTTCGCGACGTTGGCGCACGCGATGAGCAGCACGAGCGCCACCGCGCCGAAGAGCGCCAGCAGCCCCGGACGCGTGTTCCGCACGAGATGCGCCTGCAGCGGGCGCACCGACGCGTCGCGCCCACGGTGGGTCCGCGGGAACTCGGCGGCCAGC
>JBOGIW010000517.1:0-6469 GCA_050748045.1 Vicinamibacterales bacterium
CGGCGAGTTGTTCCGCAGGTTGCCGCGGCGCAGCTTCGCCGCGCCGCCCTGGATGAAATAGTGGATTCCCTGCTGGGGCTTGAGGCGCTCGTAGAAGTGCTCGTGCCCCGCGAAGACGACGTCGACGCCGTTCTCGAGGAAGAGCGGCTCGACGAGCGTCCGGAGATCCATTTCCGATCCGTGGCGCGCGCCCGACGAGTAGATGGGATGGTGGAAGTAGGAGATCTTCCACTTCTTGCCGTTGCCCTCGAGCTCCTTCTGCAGCCACTCCATCTGGGCCGGCGGCATATACGTGCTGTCGAGGACGAAGAAGGCGACGTCGCCTCTCTCGAACTTGTAGTAGCGCTTGCCGTCCATGTTGAACGGCTCGTAGAACCGCTGCGCGGGCTCGTCGTGGTTGCCGAGCGAGGCATAGAACTTCACGCCGGCGTCGAGGAGCTTCCTGTACGGTTTCTCGAACTTGTCCGCGTAGTCGCTCGGGTCCTCGCTTCCGTACAGGTTGTCGCCGAGCATGATAGCGAACTCGAAGGGAAAGCGGTCGTAGGCCCGCCCCATTTGCTCGGCGAGCTGGTACTGCGCGCTGCCGCCGGTGCCCGAGTCGCCGATCACGAGGAATTTCACGGAGCCCTTCACGTTCGGCAGGACGCTGGCGGGTGCCGCGGATTGCGGCACGGGCGACGTGACGGCAGCCCGGGCCGGCTGGCGAGCCCGCTGCGTGTGGTCCAGCGGCGCAGACGCGCATCCGATCGACAGTGTGGCGACGAGCGTAATCAGCAGACGAAGTATCACGACCAACCTCGAGGACGCTTACCGCGGAACCGCCTCCGGCACGTAGTCAACCACGATCCTGACGTCGCCGTCGAGAATCACGACGTGCCGTCCGAAGAACCGGTACTGAAGATTGTCGGGCAACGGCGGCAGGCTTGCCAAGAGGAGGGGCGGCACGGTCGGCAGCGCGGCCTGATCCGGGTAGTGCCGGTTGATGCCGGGCAGCGGGCCCTTGGGGACTTCTTCGAGCGCGCTGCGCCTGGCCGCCGGCTCGCGGCGGCGGAAATCGGCGGCGACGATCTCGCGAATCTGGCGCTGCACGGGGAGGGGAACGAGGTCGCCCTGCCTGGCGCCCGCGCGGGCGGCCCGCAGGCCGGCCTCGAGAGCCTGCTGGCGGACTTTCAGCTCGGTCGCGCTTGCCGTGCACTCGAGCGGCTCCAGCTTTCGGCCGATCTCGTCGCGCAACTGCAGGTACTCCTTCAGCCGCTTCGTGAACTCGCTCAGCGCGGCGGCCTGCGGGTTCACCGGCGCCGCCTGCGCCGCGATCGCTCCTGCCAGTGTGGCCGCCACAAGCGTCATGGTCATCAGGTGGTCCCCTCTTTGCTCGAGTTCCGCCATCCGCGATCCGCCTTCCGCGATCCGCGGTCCAGGGTGGGTCGGCATCGGGTCGGCCGCCACTCGGGGTGTTACAAGAGGCGTTCCTCAGCCGGATGAGGTGGCGCGGAGTGCCAAGTGGACCTGATCGTACAACCCGATGACGGCCTCGAGCCGGTCCTGATGGCCGTCAAGGCCGCCCGGAAGACGCTGGACATCATCATCTTCCGTTTCGACCTGAAGCCGCTCGAGAAAGCGATAGCGGCGGCCGTCGAGCGCGGCGTCGTGGTGCGGGCCCTGATCGCGCACACGAACCGCGGGGGCGAGAAACGGCTGAGGCAGGTCGAGCAGCGAATGCTCGAGGCCGGCGTCACGGTCAGCCGGACGGCCGACGACCTGGTCCGCTATCACGGGAAGGTGCTCGTCGTGGACCGCTCGGTGCTGCACGTGTACGGCTTCAACTTTACGGCGCTGGACCTGAAGAGCCGCAGCTTCGGCCTCGTGTGCCGCGGCCGGCGCTATGCGCAGGAAGGCGTGAAGCTCTTCGAGGCCGACGCGGCGAAGCAGGCGTTCCAGCCCACGCTCGATTCCATGGTGGTGAGCCCGGAGAACGCCCGGGAGGAGCTCGCCACGTTCATCGCGCGCGCCCGGAAGCAACTGCTCATCTGGGACCCGAAGGTGAGCGACGCCAGGATGATTCGCCTCCTGCAGCAGCGCGCGAAGGCCGGCGTCGACGTGCGCGTGATCGGCAAGGTCGCCAGGCGCGCCGGGGACGCGATCCCCGCGGCCCGCTTCGCCGGCAGGCGCCTGCACGTCCGTGCCATGGTGCGCGACGGCGACGCGGCATTCGTCGGCAGCCAGAGCCTGCGTGGGCTCGAGCTCGACCGCCGCCGGGAGGTGGGACTCCTCACGAAGGACGCGAAGATTGTGAAGAAGCTCCTCGCGATCTACGAAGCCGACTGGGCGAGGACCGGCGCCGGCGCGAAGGACGTCAAGGAGCAGACGCAGGACGCCGAGTCACCGGCGAGCCCCTGATCGCGTGAGAGGTGCCAGGCACCGTCAGATGCTGTACTCGCCCCTCTGAGGCTTGCGCCAGCAGTCCATGAACGACACGCGGTGCACGCAGCCGATCGTGCACATCGGCGCGCACGACTTCGGCGCGTTGAGCTCGCGGCGGATGTCGCCGACGGTGTACTTGGCGAGCGGGATGCCCGGCAGGCCGCGCTGCTGCGAGCAGTAGTGCACGAGGCCGTTTTCGCAGATGTAGAGATATCGCGCGCCGGCGCGGCAGCGCCACTCGTTCGGCTTGCCCTCGACCAGGTTCGCCTGGAAGTCGCGGATCCCCGAGTAGATGTTCGCCAGCACGTGCGAGGCGCCCCCGATCTGGCGCGACACGTCGTCGTAGACGGCGCGCTCGACCGGTCCGAGCGGCTTCAACTGCCCGAGACCGTCGTGGATGATCCCGATCGAGGTCGTGAACCCCAGCTCGCGCGCCCGCCGGTTGATCGTGCGCGCGTCCTCGGCCCGCTTGATGCCGCCGCCGAGCACGGAATTGATGTTCACCTGGAAGTCGGCGTGCGCCGCCAGGAGCTGCAGCTTGGCGTCGAGCACCTTGAGGCTCTTCTTCGACACCTCGTCGGGGATGACGTTGTCGATGCTGATCTGCAGGTAATCGAGCCCGGCCTCGTTCAGCGCCTTGATCCGCTTCTCCACGAGGAAGTAGCCGTTCGTGATGAGGCCGGCCATCATCCCGTGACGCCGGATCCGCCGGATCAGCTCGTCGAGCTCGGGATGGAGCATCGGCTCGCCGCCGCTGAACGCTACGACCGACGTCCGCAGCTCGGCCAGCCGGTCGATCCGCTCGCACATCGTCTCGCACGGGACGGGCGGCGAGACTTTGTCGTACTCGTTGCAGTAGCCGCAATCGATGTTGCAGCGGCGGATCGGCACGAGGTGGACGAGCAGCGGGTGCTGCGTGTCGAGCAAGCCGCGGACGAACTTGCCCGCTGCGCGAACGCCCCGAGCGGTAGCCCCCGTGAACGACGGCATCGCAGACAGTGTAGGGCGGCGCGTCAGGCTGCGCCAGCTCGATGGCCGTTGGCGGCTCCAGACCGCATCCTCTCGACGGTCTGCCCCATACGCACCGATCCATAGAAGATCTGCCCGACGGGTATGAACCCCCACAGCCGATGGCGCCCGATCGCTTCCAGGCCGGCCGACGCGATGCAGCCGCAATTCGTGCAGTCGGGGTTGCCGCCGAACTGGCACGGCGTGATCTTCTTCGCCAGGTCGGACGACAGGCACTCGGTCGTCTGGGCGAAGATGCACTCGTCGGGCGAGGCTGGCGGAGACGCATACACGTTCAGCATGCCGTCCAGCATGAGCAGCTTCGAGTAGCGCGTCCGGATGGCCCGCAGGTCTCCGAGGACGCGCCGCCGATCGCCGGCGGTCAGCCGCTCGGCCGAGATCTCGCCTTTCTGCGGCGTGTAGAGGCTCACCCAGATCTGCCGCGTGCAGGGGTTGTCCTGCCACGCGCGGACGAACTCCTCGATGTACCCGTCGCGGCGCACCTGCTGCCGCGTCACGGTGCAGTGGACGGTGATCTGGTGCCCCTCGATGTGCTTGAGGATCCGATCGTAGGTGGCCGGGGTGCGGCGCGCGTCGTGCTCCGGCTGGAGGCCGTCGATCGAGACCACGATCTGGAAGCGTCGAAGCGTGGCCCACTCCAGCGGAATCGGCCTGACCGCGCTCGTCACCAGTTGCGTGTAGGTGCCGCGGCGGGCCAGCTCGGGCAGGATCCGTCCGAGCTCGCGGTAGCGCACGAGCGGCTCGCCGCCGACGATCGAGACGTGCAGGGGGTTGTACTCGTCGATGAGCGCCAGGAAGCGCGAGACGAGCTCGTCGCCCCGGTAATCGGTCAGGCCGCGCAGCGTGACCCCGCCGCCAAGATGCTCATCCCCGTAGGCGTAGCATCCGGGGCAGCGGAGCGGGCACTCCTTCGTGATTTCGACCGAGATATTGGGCCGGCGGCCGGCCAGGATGCGCCCCCAGGCGCGCACGACTTCCCCGGCCGCCAGGCCCCGTGCGCTCATTTCACCGCCGTGAACATGATTTCGACCAGGCCGTCCGGCGCGACGAGACCGGTCCTGACCGTGGCGCGCGCCGGGAAATCCTTCGTGAAGATGCCGCGGTATCCGGTGTTCATCGCCGCGAAGTTCGCCACGTCGGTGATGAAGACCACGCCGTCCACCACGTGGCTCCAGCCGAACCCGGCCGCCTTCAACGTACGGCCCGCGCGCGCCAGGATCTCGCGCGTCTGCGCCGTGGCGTCTCCCTTGTTCTCCGCCGTGCTCCCGAGCAGCCCAGACACGAACAGCCGGTTGCCAACCTTGATGGCGCTGCTCAGGTTCGGGTTCGGCCTGCCCGGCGTCCCGTCCGCGGCCGGCGTGATCACCGCCTCGCGCGGTCCCTTCACCGCCACCATCGTCGTCTCGAAGAGGTACTGCGGAGCCGTGAGCGGCGCGACGACCGTGGCACGCGCCGGCGGATCCTTCGGGAAGTACGTCTGATAGACCGTGTTCATCCCGGCGAAGTGCTTCGTGTCGCTGATGTAGTTCCGCACGGCGACGACGTCGGTGAATTCGTACCCCGCGGCCTTCAGGATCTGGCCCGCGTTGTCCATCGCCGTCTTCACCTGCGTGCTGATGTCGCCCTCGACGGCGGAGTTGTCCTTGCCGTTGCGGGCGATGAGTCCCGCGAGGAAGAGCGCGTCGCCCGATTTGATGCCGTAGCTGTACGGGTTCGGCGACTTCACCCAGTCGGGCGGATGGACGATGATGCGCTCGGCGCCGGAGGGGATACCGACCGCGGAGATCTCGACGAGCCCGCCGGGCACCACGAGGTCCGCGACGATCGTCGTGCGCGCGGGCGGGTTCTCCTTGAAGAACGCGCGGTAGACCTCGTTCATCGCCGCGAAGTCGCCCTGGTTCTTCAGGTAGACGTTGATCGACGCGGCGTGCTGGAGGCTCGATCCCGCGGCGTTCAGCGTGCGATCGAGATCGTCGAGACACCACTTCGTCTGCGCGCGGATGTCTCCGCCCTCCTGGGAGATCGTGCCGGAGACGTAGATGAAGCCGCCCGCCTTCACGGCGGGGCTGAAGGGCAGGTTCAGGTTGGATGCCGATCCCATGGTGACGATCTGTTTGGACGACTGCGCGTCGAGCATGGATCCTGCGGCGCAGACGAGCGCCGCGACGATGATGTGTCGCACGATTGTCCCTCCAGGCCGTCCGATCATACTAACTTTCCGAAGGAGGTTTGCTATTCTTTCTCTGCATGGTGTCCCGTGCCCGCGGGTTCCCGAGGATCGTCCGGCGCAAATCGACGGTGCACGGCCTCGGCGTCTTCGCCCTCGAACGAATCACGAAGAACACGCGGATCGTCGACTACGCGGGCGAGCTCATCGATCAGAGGGAAAGCTTGCGGCGGGAAACGAAGTACCTGAAGCGGGGCTGTATCTGGTGCTTCACCGTCAACCGGCGCTGGGTGCGCGACGCGAACGTCGGCGGGAACGTGGCGCGGTTCATCAACCACTCGTGCCGGCCGAACTGCTACAGCCAGGTCATCGGGCGGACGATCTGGATTCGCGCGGCGCGGAACATCGAGCCGGGCGAAGAGCTCACCTACGACTACCACACCGACGGCGAGCAGATCATCCCGTGCCGGTGCCGCCCCGGCTGCCGGCGGATGCTGTGATGCGCGCCTTCGGCCCGTCCCCGCGACACCCCTTCCCTCCGCCCTCGATGTGCGCGCGGTTCCCTGGACTGCCCGCGTGAGGCTGCGGCGGGTCCTGGCGATCGGCGCGATGTTGGTGGCGGTTGCGGCCCTTGGCGTCGCGTCGTTCGTGACCGCCGCGCCGGCGCAGGACGACCCGACCGACGCACGTCTCGAGACCGCGAGCGGCGCGCGCAGCGTGCGCGTACGCCTCGGCGGCGCCGCCGGAGGTCGCGTCGTCGAGCTTCCACTGGAGGTGTACGTCGCGCGCGTGCTCGCGGGCGAGGGCGAGCCGCGGGCCGGCACGGCGGCGCAGCAGGCGCTGGCGATCGCC
>JBOGIW010000518.1:0-7088 GCA_050748045.1 Vicinamibacterales bacterium
CTGCGCGCGCCGCTCGGAAAGTAGGCCAGGACGCCGCTCAGGAAGTAGGCCACCTGAGGGCGGTTTATTGTACGTGCTTCTGACCTGACGACTGTCCCTCTGACTCCCTCCTGAGATCTTCCAGGCAGCGTGAGCCGGCCTGGGCCGGCGAGCGCCCACCGGGTACCGCGAGGATGGACGTGGCGCGGTGACCACGGTCGCTCGACGGGATCACGACGGCTCCTCGCGGGGGCGGCGCTTGCGCATGCGATAGCTCTTGCCTTTGGTGGTGAGCACGGTGGCGTGATGCGCCAAACGATCCAGCAGCGCGGTCGTCAGCGTCTCGTCGCCGGCGAAGACGGTGACCCATTCGGCGAAGGCGAGATTCGTGGTGACGACAGTCGCGCGGCGCTCGTAGCGATCGGTGAGGAGATTGAAGAGCAGCTCGCCGCCGGTGCGGTCGAAGGGCACGAAGCCCAGCTCGTCGACGATGAGCACGTCGACGCGCCGCAGGCGCTGCTGGAGACGCGTGAGCTCGCGTGTATCGCGCGCTTCGAGCAGCTGGCGGACGAGATCAGCCGCGCGCGTGAAGAGCACGCGCCGTTTTTGCTTCGTGGCTTCCACACCGAGCGCGATCGCCAAGTGTGTTTTACCGGTCCCGATCGGACCCGCGAAGATCAGATTCTCCGGGGCGGTGACCCACTCGCCGCGCGCGAGGGTATGGATCTGTGTGGCGCTGACGCCCTCCGCGGCGGTGAAATCAAAGGTGTCGAGCGTCTTCACTTCGGGGAAGCGGGCCTCGTGGAGCCGCTGCCGGATGACCGACTCATGTCGGGAGGCTTGCTCGGCGCTTAAGACCTCGTGCAGATAGTCTTCGTGCGGCCAGTGGGTGTCGCGCGCTTGCCGGGCGAGCCCTTCAAACGTGCGCGCGATGCCTGGGAGCTTCAGGGCGCGCGTCTGCGTGACGATGAGATCGCGGATGACGGCGCTCATCCCGCCACCTCGCCGAGCCAGGCGTCATAGTCGGCGGCACGGCCGCTCCCCACGTCGATGGCGCGCAGGGGCGCGGGGACCGCGTCGGGCGCCATGCAGCCACTCGCCCGTCGCGCCGGCGTGAGTGCAAGCAGCAGCGGTGTCCCTGCCGTGAGTGCGGTGGTCAGCGCGGGGACGACGACGGTAGCGCCGTGGGTCTCGAGCTGGCCGAGGACCTTGGCGACGAGGCGGGCGGCCTCGCGCGGGTCGTGCGCGGCCTGCAGCTGATCCCAGATCGCGGGAAAGGGTGCGCCGAGATCCCGCAGCAGATCCGGCAGCACCTGCCGCACTGCCTGGGGCTTCCGCGCGAGCTCGATCAGATAGTGCCGGTAGTCAATCGACCGCTCGCCAAACCGCTTCCGCGGATGCTGCACGTGCGTGCCATCGCGGCCGACGATCGTGACGGTGCTCGCCCCGATGCGGACCACCAGGTCGAGGCCCGCCCAGCGCGTCCACACCGAGTACACCGCGCCCTCGAGCCGCACCAGCGCGCGCGGCGTGACCGTGGCGAGCGTCGTCGCCTCCGGCGTAAAGGGCGTCGACACCAATCGAAACAGCCGCTGCTCCTCGGTGAAGCGCGCCCCAATGGTCTGCCCGGCCGCATCCCGCGTGGTGGCGAGCCGCGCATCCATCTGCGCCAGCAGTGTCGCATTGATCCCGGCGAGCGTCGATCCGCTCGGAATCGGGACCAGCGCTTGCTGCCGCACGGCTTTGCCGCGCGATTCGACGCCGCCTTTATCGTGGCCCTCGCCGGGCCGACAGAAGCACGCTTCGAGTAGATAGTGGGACGCGAGCGCGGCGAACCGCGGCGTCAATGTCCGGGCGCCGCCGACCAGGATCCGCACCACGGCGGCCCGCAGATTGTCGTACGCCACGCGCGCCGGCACGCCGTCGAAGTGCGCGAATGCGCGGACGTGCCCGTCGAGAAAACTGATCTGATCCTGCCGCTCGTAGATCCACGTGAAGTCGCGGCCCGAGTACATCAGCCGCATCAGGAAGAGCCACGCCTTGCGGCGAGTCCCACCGACGTCGACCAGCCCCTCGAAAAAGTCGACCTCGGCGAGATCGCCCGGCCGATACGTCAACGGCACGAAGACCTCGCGGCGCTGCCGCTTCCACTCCGCGACCGCGTCCTTGACGACCGTGAGGCCGACGGCGTGGCCCTCCGCCACTAGCAGGCCGTGCAGCCGCGTGGCCGTCAGCCGCTGCTTGCCGCCCGTCCAGCGCACCGACTCGTCGAGTAAGGCCTGCAGACGCGACGCCACCGCGGCCCACACCGGCCGCGGCCGAGAGGCTGTCGCGGCTTTCCTCACCGGCGCCGACTCGTCCAGATACTTGCGGACGGTGACCCGCGCCAATCCCAACTCCCGAGCGACCGCCCGCTGCGACCGGCCCTCCACCAGCACTTTGTGCCGGACGACATGCACCTGGTCCATCCTGAGCATCCTCCAGCGGACTCCGGATCCCCCGATCCGGCAAGCCCGCTAGCAGGCCCTCAGGTGGTCTACTTTCTGAGCGGCCAATGGTCTACTTTCTGAGCGGCGCGCCCAGGCGTGTCAGGTCTTCATCAACGGGCCATTCCGTCAGAGTTTCACAGAGGTGATGACCGATGTCATGACTGCGGCCAGCATCTCCACACCGAGATATCGCGCCGAGGCCGATCCCGCTGATGCGGACCGGCAAACGCTGCTCTTCTGGTATCGTCCGACTGAAGAACAGGTTTGCATCGGCACTGAAACTGCCTTGATCGATCCCGTCCATCCGGCGATTCGCTCCCATCATCGCGATCGTGGATCGTCCAGAGACGTCACGTTGTGCACGGCCCACGACAAAGCTTGGGTCGCGGGCGGCGCCAGGAACGTCCCCTTGTGCTCCAACGAACGCCATGGTCCAGGGACCTTGTTTGCCGAGCAGCTTCGCGCCGCCGGTGATGTCGGTGATACGGCGTGAACAGAACGTGCGTATCCGCTGGTTGAACTGCTCCTGGCCTTCGAGGAAGAACTGCCGCTTCTCGCGCAGGGAAACCTCGAACCGTGTGAGGTTCACTTGTTCCTGATCGGCCTCAATCGTGGCGAAGTCCGGGAACAACGTGCCGTAGACGGACGGCGGCGGCGTCAGCGCGTAGCGCGCATCAATCCCCGCTTCGCGATATGGCGAGGCGCCTTGCTGCACGCGCGTCAGGCCATACGGTACCACTTGCATCCGATCGAGCGGCGGTGGCACCGTCAACCCGACCAATCGCCCAGCCTGCGAGACGCGCCACTGGCTGTCAAGCGGCCCGCTCCAGAAGTGTCCCGCTCCAGAAGCTCAGCTCCAGCGTACGGCGGCGACTGCGCCCGAAATTGATGCCCCAGGTCCGGTTGTCGCCGGCGGCATAGCGGATGGACGACAGCGGGATGCTGAACTCCGCCGACCATCCGTAGTCCGTTCGGCGTGCGGCCGATTGCCACGCGGCATCCCAGCTCGAGTCGGAGCTCCGCCCGTCATCGGCGATGCGGCCATCCGCCTGGGTGCCGAGCGCGTTGGTGATGAAGTAGTAGCCGGAGCGGCGGTCAAACGTCGTGTCGATCACGACGGCAACCCCATCGTCGCGGAGGAGATCGGCATCGCGCCGCGTGAGCTGCGCCGTAATCGGCTCGGCGTCCCACGCGCGAAACGCGACGTAGAGCCGGCCGGCATCGTGCAGCATGAGCGCTTCGGTGCGAACTTCGGATCGATCACCCCGTTGCGGCTCGAATTGAATGAAGCTCGTCACCATCGCAGCGCCGGCCCACTCGTCTTCACCGACCGTCCCATCGACAATGGGTGGCTTGGTGACACGCACGGCGGAGATATCGAAAGCGGCCGCAGGCGGCGCATCGGTCGTCTGAGCGCGTGCGACGCCATTCACGAATAACAGGCCAAGCAGCGTGCCTGCCACGGCGAGACGGTCGTGGCGGACGGGCGACGGGCGGAACACCGGAATGAGGCGCATCATGGACATCGTGTTTCAGGCCGCCGTCGACAACACGGAAGTCTCTTTCTTGTGTCGCTCGAAACAAGGACGACAGATGGAGAGCTGGAACTGCCAGTGCCGTCGTGAGAGCTCGCGCCGCGTGCCGCACTCGAAGCACTGCCCCCGAGGCAGCGTGTACTGAATCGCCGTGCGATGACAATTGAGGCACCATCGTGTGCCGTCATGTCTATACCGGACACTTCGTGAGATCCGACGCGTGCAGAGAGATCAGCCATGTGCGATTGAAAGCGACAACGTCACCGACAACTGCACGCCTTTGGGGCGAATGCGAGCAGCCACGTTCCTCCTCGGTTCCCTACATGTCGATGCTAAGGCAGGGACCTGAAAATCGTCTGAAAGAGCTAAGCCGGTTCCACACAGGGAATGCGGGCCTTGAACACCGACCCGCGACCCGGCGTGCTGTCGACGTGGATGGACGCGTGATGCGCATCGGCAATCCAGCGGGCGATCGAGAGGCCGAGCCCGGCACCGCCCAGGTCACGCGATCGCGCAGGGTCCACCCGGTAGAACCGTTCGAAGATGAGGGGAATCTTCTCCGGCGGGATGCCAATGCCAGTGTCGGCCACGGTGATCACCGCGGCATGGTGAACGGCTTCTGCGCCGACACGCACCCGGCCTCCGTCCGGCGTGTACCTGACGGCGTTGTCAATCAAAATCACGAACAGACGTTCGAGCGCCCTCGGGTCGCCGCGCACCAGGATCGATTCGTCCCCGATCCTCCGCTCGATGGAAATGTGCTTGGCCTGCGCGAGCGGTTCGCATCGGCTGGCCGCGTGGCGCAGTAACGAGCCGATGTCCACCACCTCGACGTTGAGCGTTTCGGATCCCGCATCGACGCGGGCGAGCGTCAACAGGTTGCTGATCAGCCCACTCATTCGCTCGGCTTCGTTAAGAATCTCAGTGAGCGCCTCGCGGTACTCGTGCGCGTCTCGCGGGTGCCGCAGTGTCAGCTCCGCGGTGCTGCGAACCAGCGCCACCGGCGTGCGCAATTCGTGAGACGCGTCGGCCGTAAACCGCGTAATCTGGCTGAAACTCGCCTGCAGGCGGACGAGCATGTCATTGAAGGTTGCCGTCAGGCGCTGCAGCTCGTCGGCGGCGCCGGGCAGCTCCAACCGTCGAGACAGATCGTCGGCCGTCGTGGCGCGCGCAGCCTCCGTGATGGCGTCGACAGGCGCCAGCGCCCGTCGACTCAACCAGTATCCCGCCGCCCCCGCGAGCAGGAGTACGGGCGGGATGGACGCCACGAGCCACCACCGGAACCGCGCAAGAATGGCATGCGCCTCGGCGACAGGCGCGGCGAGTTGAGCCGTGTAGAGCTTCCCGGCGACGGTGACCGGCGCCGAAAGGACGCGCAGCGCCTGGCCGTTGCGTTCAATCGTGTCGTATCGCGGGGTGCCCGCCACCGGCGCTGGCTCGATGTCGTACTCACGAATGGATCGCGATTGAAAAGGCGAGGCTCCGTCAGAGCCACTCACCTGCAGGAGATCGCCGCCCGGACGCAGTCCCGAGTGTTCCCGCAGCTCCTCTTGAAGCATGGGCAGCGAGACGGCAGGATCGAAGCGTTCCAGCATGCGCTGAACGCCCTGCAGCCGTGCCCGCAGCTCGTCGTCAATGACGGCCTCGACGCTCGTCCGCGTCACGATCAGGATGGCCGCCGCATAGGCGACGAACGTCAGGGCAAAGATGCCGAAGTACCACAGCGTGAGCCGCGCGCCGATCGGCAGCGCTCTCATGACGACTCGTCCTCGCGAAGCACGTACCCGACGCCGCGGACCGTGTGGATCAGCCGCGCCGGTTGTCCGTCGGCCAGCTTTCGCCGCAGCAATCGGATGAACGCATCGAGAGTGTTCTCCTCAATCGCGCTGCCGACACCCCAGACGGCCTCGATGATCGTCGAGCGAGACACGACGCGGCCCTTTTGTCGCATCAGCAATTCGAGCAGCACATATTCGGTCCTGCTCAAGTGCACGCGCGTGTCACCGCGGAACACGCGGTGCGTCGCCGGCTCCAGCGTCAGATCGGCCACGCGAAGGCGGCTCGACGGTTCCACCGGCCCTCGCCGCGACAGTGCCCGTAGCCGCGCCAGCAGTTCGTCGAACGGGAACGGTTTGGTCAGATAATCGTCGGCGCCTGCGTCCAGACCGCGGACGACATCACCCGTCGCATCTCGGGCCGTGAGCATGAGAATCGGCGTCCTGATCTGCTCCTGGCGCAGTCGTTGCGCAACCTCGAACCCGTTCAGCCCGGGAAGCATCACATCCAGCACAATCACGTCGAAGGTGTACGTTTGGCTGAACTTCAGGCCTTCGGGACCATCGCCCGCCACGATGACCGCATGCCGCTCTTCTTCCAAGCCTTTCCGCAGCAGCTTCGCCAGTTTGCCGTCGTCCTCCACCAGGAGAATGCGCAATCAACCCCTCACACCGGCGTGGTCGGCAACATCGAGCGATCGCTAAGGTAACGCGCGCGTCTGAAAGTCACCTGAAAGCAGTGGTGGCTCGTTCAGCAGAGCCCTTTCAGGTCATTTTCAGATCTGCACCCTACCATGTCCTGCCACCACCCGTTCCATGTCAGGTTCCTCCAGCGAGAGCCGGGTCAGGAACGCGACCGTCCGATAGGATATGCCCCGATGACAGCGATCGAACAACGCCGGTTCGTGCAGATGTTTCTAGTGTCCGGATGGCTCTGCGTCGGCGGGATGTCGCTCGCCACGGCCCAGACGATGGCCACGGTCCCCGAGTTGACGGTGGGTCGTCCCGCCGACGGCGCAACGCCGGTGGTCGACGGCCGCGTCGACGATGACGTGTGGGCGCACGGAGAGCCGTTCAGCAACTTCATTCAGCAGGATCCGAATGAAGGGGAACCCGCCACCGAGCGCACGGAAATCCGATTTCTCCTCGATCAGCACACCCTCTACATCGCGGTCGTGTGTTTCGACTCCGCGCCCAGCGATCTGGTCGTCACCGAGAGCCGCCGCGATGCCGATCTCGGCGACACGGACTCGATCCGCGTCCTCCTCGATACGTTCAACGACGGCCAGAACGCGTTCGTGTTCGGCACC
>JBOGIW010000519.1:0-24846 GCA_050748045.1 Vicinamibacterales bacterium
CTTCGTGATCAGTTGCGGATTCCTGAATCAACCGGAGGCGTCGCTTGACCGCCAGCAAGACCGACGGCAAGGGCGTGTAACATCCGCACGGATAGTGCTGGAGCGGCCGGCTCAGGCAACGGCCGAATCGCCTGCAAGGATTCTCTGTGGACGGGCAGTCCAGATGACGGAGAACACTATGAGCGATGCGTTGCCGCAGGTGGTCGGCGTACGCATAGAACTGGACCGGCGCATCAGCTACGCGCTGCAGCAGAATGACGTGCCGGTGGTCAAGGCGATCCGTCTCGACAACCTCACCAGCGAGCCGATCCGCGACGTTCACGTGCGCGTGGCTGCGGAACCGGACTTCTCGCAGCCCTGGAGCACGCACGTGGCACTTGTGGCCGGTGGCGCCACTTACAGGTTGGACGCCATCGACCTTCAACTCTCGCCCCGCTTTCTCGGCGAGCTGACGGAGCGCCTGCGCGGACAACTGCTCGTCGAGGTGGCGCGCCAGGGGACGCTCCTGGCTAGGCACGTGGTCCCGATTGAGCTGCTCGCCCGCGACGAATGGGGTGGGCTGTCGTCGCTTCCGGAGATCCTCGCCTCCTTCGTGCTCCCGAATCATCCCGTCGTCGGCGAGGTACTGGCCTCGGCGGCGTGGATCCTTGGCGACTGGACCGGGATCCCCTCTCTCAGCGGGTACCAGACGAAGGACGCGAGGCGGGTCCATGTCACGACGGCAGCCATCTATTCCGCGCTGCAGGAGCGTGGGCTGACCTACGTGAATCCGCCGGCCAGCTTCGAGGCCGAAGGACAGCGCGTCCGCCTGCCCGACCGCGTCATCGAAACGGGGATGGGCACGTGCCTCGATCTCGCGCTGCTCGCCGCCGGTTGTCTGGAGCAGGTGGGCCTCCATGCCCTGATAGTCCTTGTCGAGGGCCACGCCCTCACAGGAGTCTGGCTCGAGGAGGACTGCTTTCCTGAAGCGCATGTCGCCGATCCGCTGCGCCTCCGGAAGCGCATCGACCTGCTCGAGATCGTGGCCTTCGATCCGACCTGTCTGACGAGTCGGCCAGCGGCGAGCTTCGAGCACGCCGTCGCCGAGGCCAAAGCACAGCTGCTGGATGCAACGCGATTCCAGTGCGCCATCGACATCCGCCGCGCGCGCAAGGGGCGGATTCGCCCCCTACCGGTGTCGTTCGAACGCGTGAGACGTGCACTGGGCGATTACGACCGTGAACCGCCAACCGATCCGGCTGTGCCCGTGGGACCTCCGGAACCGATCGCGCCACCCGAGCCGCCCCCTCCGGCTCCGGAGACTCCGGCGACGCGACTCGATCGCTGGCAGCGGAAACTTCTCGACCTGACGCTCCGCAACCGCCTCCTGAACTTCAGGGAAACGAAGAAGACGCTGTCGCTGCTCTGTCCAGATCTGGCGAAGCTTGAGGACATGCTCGCCGACGGGGAGACGTTCCAGATCCATGCCCGTCCGACCGATCTCGATGGACACGACCCTCGCGATTCGGCCGCTCATCGGCGGCGTACCGGACGCGAGGCGCGCGATGAGCTGTGGCTCGAGGAACTCGCCGCGAAACGGTTGCGGGCCGACACCACGAAGGACGATCTGGAACGCCGGCTCGTCGAGATCTACAGAGCCGCCCGCCTCGGCCTCGAGGAAGGCGGTGCCAGCGCGCTGTATCTCGCCATCGGCTTTCTCGCCTGGTACGAGACCGAGACCAGCGAACGGCGCCACTTTGCCCCGATCCTCCTGTTGCCGCTCGAGCTGCATCGGGGCTCGATCCAGCAGGGGTTCACGCTGAAGCTGGGTGACGACGATCCGCGCGTCAACGTGACCCTTCTGGAACTGCTCAGGCAGGATCATGGCCTGGACATCCCGGCGCTCGACCCGCCACCCGAGGACGAGAACGGCCTCGACGTAGCAAGAATCCTGCACACGGTCCGGCATGCGGTCCGCGACATCGATCGCTGGGACGTCCTGGACGAGGTCCGAATCGGCATCTTCTCGTTCGCCAAGTTCCTCATGTGGCGCGATCTCAGGGAGCGCGCCGACGACCTGATGCGAAGCCCCGTCGTTGCGCACCTGGTGACGCGCCCGGGGCTGCCGTTCGACCCGGATGCCTCGTTCCCGCGGCCGGAACGGCTGGACGATGAGCGGGGACCGAAGGAGACCTACTGCCCGCTACCGGCCGACTCGTCGCAGCTCGCCGCGGTGTTCGCGGCCGCCGAGGGGCGCAGTTTCGTGCTCGAAGGACCGCCCGGCACGGGCAAGTCGCAGACGATCACGAACCTCATCGCGCACTGCCTGGCCGAAGGGAAGCGCGTCCTGTTCGTCTCGGAGAAGATGGCCGCCCTGAACGTCGTGCACACGCGGCTCGATCGCATCGGTCTCGCCCGATACTGCCTGGAGCTCCACTCCAACAAGTCTCACAAGCGTGAGGTGGTCGCCCAGCTCGGCGAATCGCTCCGCCGTCTCGAAGGTCACGATCCCACAGAGTGGGCACGCGAAGCCGACCGGCTTTCATCGTTACGACGCGAGCTGAACGCGTACGTCCGCGCGCTGCACCAGCAGTGGCCCAACGGCGACACGGTGTTCCGGGCGACGTCGCGGCTCATTGGATTGCGCGATGTGCCGCGCGTGCCCCTCCGGTGGGACGCCCCGGATGCGCTCGATTCGGAACAACTGCACGCGTTGCGAGATCTGGTGGATCGGCTGGCGACGGCTGGCAAGGCATGCGGAGAGGTGAGTGGCCACGCGTGGAGCGGAGTTCAGCGCGAGGAATGGACACCCGGCTGGGAGGAGGACCTCGGAGAGGCCATTGGAGCGCTGTCGGAAACCACGCCGTCTGTTGCCGAGCGCAGCCGGGAGACGGCAGAGCGCCTGCTACTGGAACCGACCGGGCTCTCGCTCGACGACCTGGGACGCATGGACAAGATTGCGGGCGTTCTGATGGAATCCCCTGCGCCGCCAGTCATGCTGATCGTCGAGCGGGACTGGGAGGCGATTCGGACCGACATCGGCACGTGGATCGAACATGGGCCCGCGCGGGACGCGGTCCGCGAAGAGCTTCGACAGACCTTCCACGACGGCATCACGGCACTCAATCTCGATGGACTTCAGCAGCAGCTGGACCGAGGTCAGGCCTCGAGGTGGCCGCTCTCCTGGTGGCGGATTCGTCCGGTCCGGAAGGCGCTCGCAGGCGTGGCGAAGGACGGAAAGGTTCCGCCGGCCGGCGACCTGGCTGCAGCGCTCTCGAGGGCGGTGCGCCTCCGCAGCGAGCAGCAGTTCCTCGACCGGGCCAGCGATCGGGCCTGCGCACTCCTTGGTCGCTACTGGCGGGACACGGAGGCCGACTGGACCGAGGTGGAAGCCGTACGCGACTGGGCACAGGAGCTGCGCAGACTCGCAGGAGAGGCTGCGGGCGCTGCCATGGAACGCTTGGCGGCGTTGCGGGCAGCATGGGCGAAGCTGGCCACCGAAGGATGCGAGCAGGTTGCGACAGGAGGCGTCATCGGCCGCCAGTTCATGGCCTTCCGCAACGCACTGGAGGGGTTCCTGGAAGCCAGGCGTCGCGTTGTCGATCTCGCCACGCTCGACGTGGCGGCCGTCTGGGGAAGTGCGGCGTCACCGGACGCCATCGGCCGCGTGCAAACGAGCGTGCGGCGCTGGAGGGACGCCAGGGGCCTGCGCGACTGGTGCGCGTGGCGGAGGGCGAGACGCGAGGCGATGCGGCAGAATCTGGGGCCGCAGGTTGACGCGTACGAGTCCGGGACCTTCCGATCCGAACAGCTCCGCCCCGTCTTCGAGCGCAGCTACGCCCAATGGTGGCTGAATGCGGCCACCGAGCGCGACCCGATCCTGAGCGGCTTCTCGTCACCCGAGCACGAGCGAAAGATCCGTCAGTTCCGGGCCGTCGACGATCGGTACATGAAGCTCACGGAATCGCTCGTCCAAGCCAGGCTCGGCGAGCGCGTGCCCGAGAGCAGTCTGACCAATCTCCCGAACTCTGAGGTGGGCATTTTGCTTCGCGAGCTGGGTAAGCGACGAGGGCACATGTCGGTGCGGCAGCTCATCCAGCGAATCCCGAACCTGCTGCCCCGACTTAAGCCATGCCTCCTCATGAGTCCCATGTCGGTGGCGCAGTTCCTCGACCCCGCCTATCCGCACTTCGACATCGTCGTCTTCGACGAAGCCTCGCAGATTCCGGTCTGGGATGCCGTCGGCGCGATTGCCCGCGGCCGGCAGGCCGTCATCGTGGGCGACCCGAAGCAGCTGCCTCCCACCAGCTTCTTCCAGCGCCAGGACGATGAGGAGGAGATGACGGAGGACCAGGCCGTGGAGGACCTCGAGAGCATCCTGGACGAGTGCATGGGCGCCAACATTCCGTGGCGGCAACTCGACTGGCACTATCGAAGCCGGCACGAGAGTCTGATCGCGTTCAGCAACCATCACTACTACGACAACCGGCTGCTAACGTTCCCGTCGCCTGCGCTCATCGGGATGGGCGTCTTGTGGCGCCACGTCCCCGGAGGCGTCTACGACAAGGGGAAGTCCCGCACGAATCGCTCGGAGGCCGATGCGGTCGTCGCGGAGGTCCTCCAGCGGCTCCGGAATCCGCGATCGGCAGGCATGTCGATCGGCATCGTGACGTTCAGTCTGGCGCAGCAGACGCTGATCGAGGATCTGCTAGACGCCGCGCGGCTGGCCGACGCGGGCCTCGACCGCCACTTCGCGGAAGAAGCCCGCGAACCGGTGTTCGTGAAGAACCTCGAGAACGTGCAGGGTGACGAGCGAGACGTGATCCTGTTCTCGATCTGCTACGGTCCCGACGCCCACGGCAAAGTCTCCATGAACTTCGGCCCGATGAACAGGGACGGGGGCGAGCGTCGTCTCAACGTAGCCGTCACCAGGGCCCGGCGCGAGGTCGTCGTCTTTTCGACGCTGCGGGCGGATCAGATCGACCTCGCCCGGACACGCGCACGCGGCGTGCGGGACCTGAAGCACTTCCTGGAGTACGCCGAAGGTGGGCCGTCGGCGATTCTGCGGACCGTGCACGCCGAGTCGGACGCGGACTTTGAGTCGCCGTTCGAAGAGGCCGTGCATCGTGCGCTCGTCGAGCGCGGATGGCAGGTGCACACGCAGGTGGGGAGCGCCCGATATCGCATCGACCTGGCCATCGTGGATCCCAAGGCGCCGGGACGGTATCTGCTCGGCGTCGAGTGCGACGGCGCGAATTACCACAGGGCCAAAACGGCACGCGATCGCGACAAGCTCCGCGAGGCGGTGCTGCGGAATCTTGGCTGGCAGCTGCACCGCATCTGGTCGACCGACTGGTGGACCGATCCGGCGCGCGAGGTCCAGAAGCTCGATGCCGCCATTGACGCCGTTCGAAAGGGAAGGCCGTCGAGAAGCTGATTATTGAGGGCAAGGCGCGCACCGACGAGGACATGATCACCCTGGCTCGCGAAGAGACGAACCGAAAGTAGTCCCGCCGCTTTTGGCGGGACGGGCGTCTTGTCCGGCATTCCGCCTTCCACGAAGGCTTCCGGGTCTACGCCGTTGCTTCCGCAGACCAGTTCGCCGCCGCGCACCTCGATCAGGTGAGGCGGTCAGAGATGGCGGTCAGGCTGGTGCGCTGACTGCGCTCCACGCCGGCCGACCTCTCGTCTATCGACGACTTTGCCGCCGAGTACGGGCGCTCGACGTCCTTCGTCGATCTGGCGCGCACACCACGCTGACCCCGGCCACGGCGCAGCGGGCCAGCCGTCGCGGCCGTCCGGCGCCGCCGCTCCTGGAGCAGTTCGATTTGCCGACAGCTGGCGCCTCGGCTGCGCCCTCCGCGTGGGTGGACGCGCTGTTCCGGTCCGACGTGTCCCGCCCGCGCAGAAGCGGCTGGCCGGCCGCGTGGCGCCGCCCGACGACCAGCTTCCTGCACTGCTGCGCGCACTCGAGGAGCGCGGCGGCAAGCTGACGCGCTCCTCGCTCGCTGCGCGTCTCGATCTGCCGCTCGTTCGGTTCAGGCGCGGCCCTTTCGTCGAACCGTCCCGCGCAGCCGCAGCGCGCCCGCGACGGCGGCACCCAGTCCGACGAGCGCGAAGGATGACGGCTCCGGCATCCTCGCGTACGGGTTGCCGCCATCTCTGACCACCCACGTGCGAGCCGTGTGATCGACGGGATCGAAGACCAGCATCGAATGCCACACGGGGTTGGAACCGTCCCCCAGCCAGAACGTAGTGATCTGGTTGCGCGAGAAGTTCAGGAATGGGGCCGTATTGCGCGCGCCCCTCACGTCGTACTCAATGCCGACGGGGTCCCACGTCCATCCGAGCGGTTCCAGCATCCGCGAGATCTCGGACGTGTCCTCCATTCGAAGAGGCCCCATGGGTGGAAACCACCGCGTCAGGCGCCAGTCGTCGAACCCCCAAGACGAGCGCATCCGCCCAGGCGTGCGCCTCGGCCAGCGTCGCCTGTGTGCCGGTGGGACCGGCGTACGCCGTATCCTGCAACCATGTGAGGTCCTGCAGGGTGTCGTAGATCAGCCCGTTGCCAAGATCGATCAGCGTGGCATGCGCGGGCGCGGCGACGAGCAGATGCACGAGCACGACAGGGGCCAGACGTGGGACGCGCACGGCACACCTCAAGTCTGAAACGCGGACGCGACCGACCACGTTGCGCACCACCGAGCATCATGAGCAGGAGCGCCGGAGGTTCGACGACGTACCGGCAGTACTCGATGGAGAGCTCAATCCTACGCGGCCGTACAGCCGAAATCAACGTTCATCCCGAAGTCACTCGAGGGGTAGACTTGTCCCGCCGCGTGCGTCTGGCGGTGGCTCGGCCTGCGGGCACGATTCCCGCCTCCGCGGCACCACCTCACCGTGCGATGGCCACATGCCGCAGCGCTCCCGGATCGCGCGACTGGCATCGAGTTGGAGATGCGCGCCAACGCGCGGGCATCGCGCGCGCGCTCGTCGGCCGCTGGGTTGCCCGTGCTACCATCCGTCCGATTCCGCATGGAGACGATCGGCGACTGGCTTCAGAAGCGGCAGACATTCATCGCCGTCATCAGCCCGGTCGGGGCAGCGCTCGTAGGAGTCGGCCTCAGCGCCACGCCCGCGCCGGCTCCGTCGCTGATAGCTCTCTACATCGGGCTTCTGATCGTGTTCGCGGCCATGCCCGCATTGGCGATTCGTGAGAACCGTTTGAGGCAAGGCCGTAAGGAAGCCGAGACGTGTCTGAAGAGAGTGCTTGTCGCCTGCGCATCGAGCTTCGGATATCCGACCGTTCACGTGCGATGCAACATCATGCGCTATTCGAAGGATAGAACCCGCAGAAGGGTTGATTCCCGAACGGCCTTCAACATGGATTCCGATCCGGACTCCGACCTGGAGATTGACGCCACGGCTGGAGCCAGCGGCGAGGTCGAATTGAAACGTGTGCCGGCCTATGGCGACCTTTCGGAGGCTCGAAAGCCCGGTGCGCCGGACTGGGGGTTGCGCCCCCCCGAATTGGCCAAAGTGCGGCGGACTCTCAAGAGCGTCCTGAGTGTTCCCGTGTTCAATCCCCATGACGCCGAGGCGCCCCTTCTGGCCACTTTGCAGGTCGATAGCGACGAGCCGCCAGACGTGGTCGGGTTCGACGACCTGGAGTCGTCCGGTCAGTTGGCCCAGGCGTTTGCAGACGTGGTATCCTTGTTGCTGGCCGAGGTGGAGAAATGAGCAAGAAGACTGCAGTCGTCGGAAAGCCTGGTGTCTTCGTGGCGAGGTCATCCTCCTCGATCTTCCAGACTGTCGCGACGAAGAAGTCTTCGGCGTAGGCCAGTTGATCCTCTC
This sequence comes from Vicinamibacterales bacterium, assembly GCA_050748045.1. Classification (GTDB taxonomy): domain Bacteria; phylum Acidobacteriota; class Vicinamibacteria; order Vicinamibacterales; family UBA2999; genus CAVYVZ01. Next base: position 7,834 of record JBOGIW010000519.1, read on the forward strand.
TCACGTCTTCATCATCTTTCGGGTATCCCGCCGGTAAACCCGGAACACGAGAAAAACGTCAGCCAGAACTGAGATTCCGCCCGCCAGGATTGTGCGACGCTCTCCGGTGCAGCCCCTCGAGGACGACAAAACCCGAGGAGCTGGCTGTTCGCGAAACAGCGCGACGGAGGAGGCGACATGAGCCTGCACAATCGAGCCGCCATCAACCAGTTCGCCGGTGCCTGCCACCGACCACGGCACTAGAACGACTGGACCGCCACGCTGTGGAAAAGCTGGCTCTTCCCGCCCGTGGCCGACGGCAACGGCAAGATCCAGCGCATCATCACGCGCCAGTCGCTCATCCGCAGCACGTCGCCACCTCGCTCGGCGGCCTCCTGCCGCACCGATGGTGCACTGAGACGTCCCGGCGGGCGCCGTGGGCCTCTTCACGGGCGACGACTGGACGCTCGCCCTGTCCCGGAAATACACCGAGAGCGACGGAATCCTGTTCAGCGACTTCGTCGTGCTCTGCAAGGCGATCTACCACGAGATGCGTCATGCGGAGCAGTTCTATCGCATCGCGCAGGGGCTTGCGGCCGGCGACCTGCGGTTTCCCGACACGTCCCCGCAGCAGGTGACACAGGCCGTGGCAAGCGTGAAAGGAGCCACGACCGTCAAGCAGAAGGCCGCTTCGTTCGAAGCGACGGCGTTGCAAACCGTCCACAGCGCGTCGCGCACGCAGGTGATTCAGAAGCGGCTCGGCATCCCGATGCCGGTGGTGCAGCACGCCGAGGCGATGCAGGCGCGCTTCGGGGCCTTCGCCGTCTCCGAGCGCCCGGCATGGTTCAGGAAGACGACGGTGATCGGCGAGGTCGAAGACTGGATGCGCTCGACATACAAGCCGACCCTCGGCGCGATCAGCACGTTCGCAGCATGTCACAGGGATGAGTCGCCGCATCTCAACAAGATGTACACCGACCTCGCCGAGGAACAGGACGCGCGCGCCCTCGCCAACGCAGCCGCCGAGGCGTTTCAGAAGATCGGTTTCAGGAGGTTGTGGCGAAGTTCCATCCGATGTATCGGAGGGTGTTCCGACTGCTGTGCCAGGGCGACGGGGCGGATCTGCCCGAAGCGCGCCGCCTGTTGCCGAGTCCGGTTCTCGAGGCCTTTCTGGCGACGGGGCTGCTCGTAGAAGCGGAGCCGGGAACGATACGCACGCCTCGCCATCATGAGTACTTCCCATGGCCTTCATCTCGCCATCAGCTTGCCCCCCTCGTACCCGACCGCGAAAGGACTGGACCAAGCCGTGTACATCGGCCCGGATTCGATGTGGCTGCTGTCGGCGTTACCTGCGAGCCTGTGCGGCAAGCGCGTCCTGGACGTCTGTTCTGGAAGCGGGATACAGGGTCTCGTGTGCGCCTCCAGAGGCGCTCGAAGTGTTGTGGCACTCGAGAAAAACCCGCTGGCCGTATCGTGCGCTCGGTTCAATGCCGTGCTCAACGGTCTCGACGATCGTTATGAAGTGCGCGAATCCGATCTGTATACGGCCCTCGTCCCAGGAGAGACGTTCGATCTCCTTGTCTCGAACCCGCCATTCATGCCGGCCGTTCAAGAGGTCGGCTTTCCGATGTTTGCCGACGGCGGCGCGACTGGCACCGAACTGCTGGAGCGGATCGTCACGGAGCTGCCGTCCTGGATTGCCGAGGGTGGTGAAGCGGTCTTTGTAGCCGTCCTGCTCGGCAGCGGTGAGTCGGTGAATTTCACACGGACCGTGCTTGCTGCACATGCACGCGAACATCACTGGAGAGTCGAAACCTGGGTCTTCGGCAAGTCGCGTGTGATGAATACCTCGACGGCACACTGCGTGAGTGGATGGGGCGCCGCTGTCGAGCATTCGCGCCAGACGAGCTCGAGGCACGGCAAGGGACTGACAAGCGGCTCTGAAGTGTGAGACCATTCCTGCCGAGTTCGTCTACGCGCAGACCACACGGATCACCGACCGCCGCGCGGCGCATCTCTAATCCGGCGCGCGCCAGGAGGTCTCGAGCGATGGGGGCCTCGGATAGAACGCCGCGTCGCATGCGTCGTCTGCTGGCCGACGGGCGGCTGGATGCGGCGTATGCGCTGCGAGCCCTCCGCCGCAGTCCGGCCTTCGCACTGGTGGCAGTGTTGTCGCTCGCGCTGGGAATCGGTATCACGACGGTGGTTTTCAGCATCGTCAACGCGCTCGTGCTGAGGCCGCTCGACGTAAAAGCCGCTGACCAGGTGTTCTTCGTCGAAGCACTGAACCGGAGGTACCCCGGTCTGTCGTTTCCGAACTACCGCGATCTGCGGGACCACAACGTCACCCTCTCTAATCTGATCGGTTATCGCATCGCGCCCATGACACTCGCGATCAACGGGAGCGCCACTCGCGCGTGGGGCTATCTCGCCACTGGAAATTACTTCGATGCGTTGGGTGTACGGCCGGCCCTCGGGCGCTTGTTCACCGATCGGGACGATCGGCCCGGGTCGACGCCCGTGATTGTGTTGAGCCACGGTTATTGGATAACCCGATTCGCCGGTGATCCACGCGTCCTCGGGAAGGAGATCCGCATCAACAAGCTGCCGTTCAGCGTGATTGGCGTCGCGCAGGAAGGGTTTCACGGGACCGAGCTGTTCTACCGGTCCGAGGTCTGGGTGCCCCTGTCAATGCAGGCCCAGGTGGAAGGCGGACGGCCGTGGCTGGAGTCGCGGTCAGCGAGAAACCTCTGGGTGCTCGCCCACGTGAAGGATGGTGTGTCGCCCGAACAGGCCGAGGCCAATCTCAATGCTCTCTCGGCGGAGCTCGCCCGGCGGTATCCGGACACCAATCGGGACCTGCGCGTCCGCCTGGTCGAACCTGGCCTGATGGGGAGCGCGCTTCGCGGCCCGACGAGCAGGTTCGGATTCGGCATGCTGCTCCTGGCCGTATTCGTCACGATGACGGCCTGCGCGAATCTCGCGAGCGCGTTGAGCGCTCGCGGCGCCGATCGACAGCGCGAGATTGGGATCCGTGCTTCCCTCGGCGCTGCGCGCGGGCGGATCGTCCGGCAGCTCCTGGTGGAGGCCCTGATACTGGCCGCGCTCGGCGGCGCCGCGGCATACGTTGTCGTCCTGAACGCCACGAATGCGCTCAGCGCCTGGCGGCTCTCCATCGGGTTCCCCACGCAATTCGAAATCCGGACGGACGTGCACGTGCTGCTGTTCACGTCTGCCGCGTTACTCGCCGCAGGACTCCTGGCCGGGCTCATGCCGGCGCGCCAGGGGTCGCGGACCCATCCCAACGTCGCGCTGAAGAGCGGTGGGCAGTCACGTGTGCGCGGCTGGCCGCTGCGGGACGTTCTCATCGCGCTGCAGGTCGCCGTCTGCTGCGTCCTCGTCACGGGATGCATCCTGGCCGTGCGCGGCCTGCAGCAGGCGCTCACACACCGATTGGGCTTCGAACCAGACGACGTGGCGACGGCCCGGTTCGATCCAGGCGCCGCGGGCTACGCCGAAGCGGCCGGGCGCCAGGTGCAGCAGCGCGCCCTCGAAGCGATTGCCCGGCTGCCGGGAGTCACCGCGGCGGCGTACGGCAACTCGCTTCCACTGGCCGTCGATCAGTCGACGACAACGGTGTACGCCGAGGGCGCATTCGATTTGCCGCTGTCCGACGTAAGGCGGGCATTTCACTATCAGGTATCACCTGGATTTCTGAAGCTTCTCGGCATCCGGCTGCTCGCCGGCCGCGATGTCGAGTTCCGCGATACGGCCGAGGCGCCATTGGTTGCCGTGGTGAATCGGACATTCGCCCAGCAGGTCCTCTCGACAGGCGATGCCATCGGAATGACTTTCCGTTTCGGCCGCAACGCCCCCCCTGTAGAAGTCGTAGGCATTGTCGAAACCGGCAAGTACCAATCGTTGACGGAGGTGGACCAGCCCGCCGTCTTCCAGCCGATTCTCCAGTCCTACAACTCATCGATGGTGATGGTTGTCAAGTCTCAAATCCCTGCCGAGCAGATGGGAGAAGCGATCCGCAGGGCGCTCGCCGGCCTTGCTCCAGACGTCCCCGTGGACGACGTGGGACACGTGCTCCGGCTGCTCGGCTTCGCGCTGCTTCCGAGCCGTGCGGCGGCGATCGCCTTGACTGCCTTCGGCGTCGTCGCCCTCCTTCTTGCCATGACCGGTGTCCATGGCCTGGTCGCGTACGCCGTCAGACGCCGCGAACGCGAGCTGGCCGTGCGAATCGCTCTCGGCGCCGCGCGCTTCCACATCGTCCGCGTCATCGTCGGCAGGGTTGGGGTGCTGCTGGCCGCCGGCATTGCCGCCGGGACAACCGCATCGTGGGCGCTCGAAGGCCTGTTCGCCAGCGTGATCCACGAAGCTTCACTCCGGGACCCCATGGTCTTCAGCGCCGTCGTACTGGCGATCGTCGCTTCGGGAGCGATTGCCTGTTGGGCACCGGCGCGTCGCCTGCTTCGCATCGACCCCATCATCGCGCTGCGGGCGGAATAAGTCTTCGCGTAGTGACTGTCATACGCGGCGGAGCGCGAACGCCGAACCGTGATCGGCCCGGCGGCGTGACGTCGATGCGGCTGCTCTTTGACGAGCAGTTGTCGGAAGCGCGCTGCCCGATGCGGGCCGATCTCTATCCCGACTTTCTGCACGTGCGCGTGCTGGGCCACGGCGGCGACGCCGACACGGATGTCTGGAATCTGGCGCGCGAGCACAACTGCCTTCTGGTCACGAGGGACGAGGACTTCCACCGCCCGACCAGTATCGACGCGACTGGCGCGCCGAACACGCACTTAGTCACACATGATTTCGAATCCCTTCGCTTTCCGGTCGAGTCAGCTATCATGCGGACGGCAGGCTCTCCTTCTACCTGCGTTCACCCTGACGCTCGGAGGCGAATGCGCAAGGCGATAGTCGGTGCATTAGCACCATCGCGCCCAGCTTCGAATGGCGCCCGGTCCGTCTGGCGCCACGCGTCGAGATCGAGGGTAGCGGTTGGGAGATGCACCACGATCCGGCGGATCGAAACAACAACATGCGCGCCGAGCTTGAAGTCCCACGCCCTGTCGCTCTAGGCGCCCGCTCCGATGAGGGGTCGTCGAAGCGCCGTGACCTGGCGGCAAATTGTCGTCGGCGGCGCTGTCCGCCCTGAGCGGTACTGAGGCCGACGGCCCTGCTATTTGACTCCTTGCAGTATCTCCACCCTGAGCCCCTCGACCTGCCGGAAGTGGCGCTCGTCGGGCGGGCCGACGAGCACGCCATAGTCGAGATGAACCGCAGTAGCGGCAACGGTGAGGTCGTTGGCGGGGATGGCCCGGCCCGAGCGGCTCAATGCACCGAAGAGACGAGCCCACACTGGCGCGATGGCTGCGTCGAACTCCACGAGCGTCGCATGGGCCATCAGCGCCTCGATCCGACGCCGCCGCGCCGCGGCACGCTGCTCGCTATCGGCCAGCTCGACACCGACGAGCAGCTCGGCATAGACAATCACGGCGATGGCCACCTTTTCCTCACCGATGGAGGTCAGGAGCGGCGCAAGCGCCTCGGCCGGCGTGGCACCGCGCGCCGCCAGACGGTCGATGGCCACGAGCGCGCTGGTGTCGATCACGAGGCCCATGGGTTGGCGGCGGGGCGATCGGCGGCATTCACACGGGCCAGGTCATCGGCAAAAGAGGTATCCGCGTCCGCATCCACCAGCCACGCCTCCAGCGCCTCGCGAACGCTGGTCGGTTCGCTGTCGACCGGGACCATCCTGGCGACCGCACGACCGTTGCGCTCGACGACGAAGGACTCACGCCGGTACCGGATGCGCGCGAGGACATCGCCCAGGCCACGGACGAGATCGGTCGCCGTAATCGTGTTTTTCATAATCACGTATTTTACACGATCTTGGATCTGGAGCGCGACGCCGACGCCGACGACGTCAGTACCGTTCACTCGGTCCGCAGGGCAACGACGGGATCGACGCGCGCCGCGCGCCGCGCGGGGAGCCACACGCCGGCGAGCGCCACGAGCGCCAGCAGCGACGGCGCCGCCAGGAACACGAACGGGTCCCTGGCGGTGACGCCGTAGAGAAAGCCGGCCACCGTGCGGCTGAGGCCGAACGAGGACACCAGCCCCACGGCCACACCGATCGCCGCGACGGCCATCCCCTGAAGCACGATCATATTGCGCACGCGTCGCGCATCGGCGCCGAGCGCGAGGCGTATCCCGATCTCCTGTGTCCGCTGCTGCACGGAGTACGCCATCAGCCCGTAGATCCCGATGGCCGCGAGGAGCAGCGCCGATCCGGCGAAGACGCTCAGGAGGAACATGTTGAAGTCCGACCGCGCCGTGGATTGCACGATGACGTCGTGCATCGCCCGGACACGGGCCACGGGCAGGCCGCCGCTCGCTTCGCGCAGCGCCTTCGCGATGCTGTCGCCCATCACCAGCGGTTCCCCGCGCGTACGGACGATCCAGGCCAGCGTCGTGATCTGGAGGAGGTTGGCGCTGTGCGCATCGGGCAACTGCGCCCACGGGACGTACATGATCGGCTGCGGTTCGCGGTTGAGGCCGCCGTCACGCACGTCCCCGACGACCCCCACGATCTGCCGCGGCGGCTCCTCCATGCCCGGTCCCAGCCCCCGGCCGATCGTGAGCCGCTCGCCGAGCGGGTTGCCGTTCGGCCAGTACCGCCGCGCCATCGCGTCGTTGATGATCACCACGCCCGGCGCGCCTCCGTCGTCCCGATCGGTGAAGGCGCGCCCTCGAAGCAGCGGGATCTTGAAGACCCTGAAGTAGTCCTCAGAGATCGGCGTGAACCCGCCGCCGCCGTGGCCGGGACCCTCGAGCGGCCGCCCCTCGATGATGAACCCGAGGCCGAATCCCCCCTGGAGCGGGACGCAGCAGCTTGCGGCCGCCGCCTCGACGCCCGGCAGGGCGTTCAGGCGCGCGCCGCCTTCCCGAATGACCTGGGCGACGGCGGCCGTCCGGGCGAATCGCTCTCCGGCCAGCGACATCCGCATCGTGAGGACGTGCTGCGCATCGAAGCCGGGGTTCACGGCGCGCAGCGCCGCGAAGGTGCGGATGAACAGCGCCGCGCCGACGAGCAGCACGAGCGCGAGGCTGATCTCGCTGACGACGAGGACGGCTCGAGCCTTGTGCTGACGGAAGCCGCCGCCGGCGCGCGCGCTGCTTTCCTTCAACGTCGTGCTCACGTCGGCACGCGAGGCGTGAAGCGCCGGGAAGAGCCCGAAGATGACGCCGGTCACGAGCGACACGACAACCGTGAACGCCAGGACTCGCCAGTCGATGGCGACGGCCGATCCCGCCTCGCCAATCCGCGGGATGTTCCCGGGATTCACGGCGAGCAGGGCGCGGATGCCGGCCGCGCCGAGCGCCAGACCGGCCGCGCCACCGGCGAGCGCCAGTGCCAGGCTCTCCGTGAGGAGCTGCCGAACGATCCGCATGCGTCCCGCGCCCATCGCCGTTCGAACCGCGATCTCGCGCTGTCGCGCCGTGGCGCGAACGAGCAGCAGGTTCGCGACGTTCGCGCACGCGATGAGGAGCACGAAGCTGACGGCGCCCACCAGCACCCAGAGCGACGACCGGACGTTCCTGACGAGAACCTCCTGCATCGGCTGCGCCCCGAAGCTGCTCCGTGGTCCGAGCGCGCCGGGGAACCTGCGGCGAAAGTCGTCGGCCACGCTCTGAAGCCGGGCATTCGCCTCGGCGAGCGTCACCCCGCGCCTGATGCGGCCGGCCGTCAGGAAGTAATGCCCCTGCATGGTGCTCTGCGGATCGATCTGGAACGGTAGCCAGAGGTCGGGGGGCCCGGTCGGCAGTTGAATCGCCTCGGTGTCGAATGGCCCCAGCACGCCGAGCACGAGATAGGGCTCGCCGTTCAGCGAGAGCGTCCGGCCCACGACATCCGGGTCCGCGCCGAACCGGCGTCTCCAGAAGCCGTGTGTCAGGACGACCACCTGCCCGCCGTTCGGACGATCTTCTTCGTCGGAGAACGTTCGCCCGGCCGCGAGGGCCGCGCCGAAGAGCCGGAAGAAGCTGGCGCTGACCGTGCCCGCCGTGATCTGCTCCGGGTCGTTGCCGCCGGTCAGGTTCACGATCGTGTATCGATAGGCCGACACGTCCTCGAAGGCCTCCGACGGCTGCCGCCAGGTATTGAACTTGGCCGGTGACGCGCCGGGACCTGACCCCTGGGGCGAGCTATTCATGAACAGCACGAGCCGGTCGGGGTCGGGGTAGGGAAGCGGCTTCAGCAGCACCGTGTTGACCACGGAGAAGATCGCGGTGTTGGCGCCGATGCCGAGCGCCAGCGCGGCGACAATCGCCGCGGCGAAGGCGGGCTGGTGCCGCACGAGTCGCAGCGTGTGCCGGAGATCCTGCCGAAAGGTGTCCACGCGCCCTCCCTGAACGGGAGCCCACCGGCGATGACGAGGGGAACTCCCGACTATTGGACACCGTTTTGCCGGGACTTGACGTTCGCGGACGGACCGCGGACCGCGGATTGCGGATTGCGGATTGCGGACCGCGGATGGCGGACCGCGGATGGCGGACCGCAGATGGCGGATGGCGGACCGCGGATCGCGGATCGCATAGAGTGACGTGCATGCGATACGGGCTCGGTGTGTGCCTGTTGACGCTGCAGGCCGCGACGGCGTTCGCGCAGACATCGAGTATTCGCGTTGAGGTGCGGGCCGGCGGAGCGCCTGTCGAGCAGGCGGACGTCGTCGTGAACGGCGTCGGCCACAAGACCGACGCCACGGGCATCGTCAGAGTTCCTGTTCCTGCGGGAACGAGCGAAGTCGTCGTTGTCAGGGATGGGTTCGTCCCCGCGAGGGCCCTGGTGCAGGTGCGGGCCCGTCACGAGCAGCACGTCATTGTCGACCTTGTGCCGGCGCCGGCCATCGAGGAGGCGATCACCGTGTCGGCCACGCGGACCGATCAACGGCTCGACGATGTGCCGATGCGAGTCGAGGTGCTCGGTCGCGAGGAGATCGAGGAGAAGATGCTCATGACGCCGGGCGACATCGTGATGATGCTGAACGAAATGGGCGGCATGCGCGTGCAGGCCACGTCGCCCTCGCTCGGCGCGGCGAGCGTGCGGATTCAGGGGATGCGGGGCCGCTACACCCGCTTCCTGTCCGACGGCTTGCCGCTCCTCGGCGCAGTGGGCGGGCTCGGGCTCCTGCAAATCCCGCCGATGGATCTGGCGCAGGTCGAGGTCATCAAGGGCGTGGCGTCGTCGCTCTACGGCGCCGGCGCCATGGGCGGCGTCGTCAACCTGATCTCACGGCGACCGGGACGGGAGCCCGAGCGCGAAGTGCTCGTGAATCGATCGACGCGCGGTGCCACCGACGCGGTGGTGTTCTACACGACACCCCTGGCTGCCGCATGGTCGATGTCCACATTGGCCGGTGGCCACTGGCAGGCGAACACAGATGTGGACGGCGACGGCTGGGCCGATCTGCCCGGCTACGCGCGCGGCGTGTTCAGGCCGCGCCTCTTCTGGGACGGCGGACGCGGCAACACGTTTTTCGGCACGGCCGGCGTTACCATCGAGAACCGCGACGGCGGCACGCTCGATGGCGCGAGTGTGCCCGGCGCGGGCACTCCGTATGTCGAGGCGTTGAACACCCGGAGCGTCGACGCGGGGACGGTCGGGCAGTTCCTCTGGCGGCAGGCGTACGTCGTGACACTGCGGGCGGCCGTGGCGCAGCAGCGTCACGATCATCGGTTCGGCGAGGTTCGAGAGCGCGACCGGCACGAGACCGCTTTCGGCGAGGTGGCCATGCGGGGGCGGGCGGGCCGTCACACGTGGGTGGCGGGCGCGGCCGTGGAGCGCGATGCCTATCGCCCGCGCGATCTCCCTCAGCTCGCCTACGCGTTCACCGTGCCCGGCCTCTTCGCCCAGGACGACGTGGAGGTCGCGCCGTGGCTGTCGCTGAGCGCGAGCGCCCGCATCGACCGTCACAGCAAGTACGGCACGTTCGTCAGCCCGCGCCTTGCGCTGCTCGTCCGCTCGGGACGGTGGAACAGCCGGTTGTCCGCAGGCTCGGGCTTCTTCGGTCCGACACCGCTGACGGAGGAGACCGAGGCCGCGGGTCTCACGCGCCTGACCATCCCGCGTGCCTTGCGCGCTGAAGAGGGGCGAAGTGCATCTGTCGACGTGAGCCGCACGGACGGCCCGGCGTCATACACCGTGACGCTCTTCGCGTCTCGTGTCCGGCATCCGATTGACGCCGATCGATCGCAGGGTCTCGTGCTCACGAACGCGTCCGAGCCGACCACCACCCTCGGCGGCGAGCTCGTCGGCACCATTCGGCGTGAGCCGTTCGCCCTGACCGCGACCTACACCTACGTGCGCGCGCGCGAGCTGGACGACGGCACGCGCCGCGATGCCCCGTTGACGCCTCGTCACAGCGCAGGCGTCGTGGGGATGTGGGAGCGCGAGGAGACCGGCCGCGTCGGCGTCGAGCTTTTCCATACCGGCGTGCAATGGCTCGAGGCCAACCCGTACGCAGGCGTCAGCAAACCGTACGTGGTGGCGGGTGTCCTGGTCGAACGTCGAGTCGGCCGGGCTCGCCTCTTCATCAACGGCGAGAACCTGACCGGCGTGCGGCAGACGCGATGGCACCCGCTGCTGCGTCCCGATCGAGCGCCCGACGGACGATGGACCGTCGATGCCTGGGCGCCGCTCGAGGGGCGCACCATCAATGGAGGCGTGCGCATACGCTTCTGAGAGGGTGACCAGGAATGCTTGCAGGTGCCGTGAGTCCTTCAAAAAGAGGCCGCCGATGCGCCCCTCCTCGATGTCGGAGCCCACGAGAAAAAACATGGCGCACGCTGGGAAGAGCGAGTACAGTGCGAGAGAACGCTTTCCTGAACCTGCCTGACTTCGCGTTCGGCCAAGCAGCTTCATCAAAGTCCTTTTCGCGAAGGAGCTGCCCGTGGTTCATCTCTTCCGGTTCGGTCTGCCTGCGTCGTCGTCGAGCCGCGGTGCCGCGCGTCGCGATGAAGGCGCGCCCACGACCGCCCGCGTCCTCCCGTGGCCCGCACCGGCGGCGAGTCCCAGACACGTGCGCACGTTCTGGACAGTCGTGGACGCGACCGGGCAGTGGATGAGCTGTCAGCTCTGGGCTGTTGCGGCCGGCCTCGAGGTCCGCACGCTCAGCGGGCATGAGCCCTGTCGATTACTGCAGTGTTGCGGCCCGCACGCGGAGGTGGAGGCGGCGATGCACGCGGAAGATTGGCGGCAGACCGTGCTCGACGCCGGTTTTCTTGACGCGCCCCTCCAGGCAGATGCCGCACATGAGTGAGGGGCATCCCTGTTCCCCGCGGGTGAACGCGTGCGAGTTTGCCGTGGTGTCGGCGCTCCGGGCGCATCAGCTCATGGCGGGATGTGTGCCGCGCCTCGGCGGGGATCACAAGGCGACCACGATGGCGCAAATGGAGGTCAGGGCGGGAAAGGTGTTGCGGCTCGTCGACGCCGCTCTGCCCGCGAGCACGCCGCGCTGACGCCGTGGAGTACCCATGTCCGAGTCGAGTGCCCGTGACCGAGACACCGCCAACGCGCGGCGCCTGGCGTCCGAGCTGCAGCGCTATGCCGGGTGGCTGGACAAGGACCGCGCGTCGATGGCCGTGCGCCACGATGTGAATGCGCTCGCTGCCGCCATCGAGTCAGGCGGGGACCCATCCGCCTGCCTCGAGGCGCTCGACAAGAGCGTCGGGCGCCTGGCCAGCGGCGGCGTACGGAAGATGCTCGTCGGCGTCCTCGAACAGGTGCGCGCGGGGCTGACGTCCACACAGGTTGACATCGTCCACGAGGACAGCGTGTGAGCGTGATATGGATTGGGATAGGCGCGTGCGCCGTGATAGCGGTCGTCTTGTACGTGGCCGCATGGCGTCGCCACCGTCAGGCGGCCGATCTCGGGACGCTCAGCGACCACTGGATGGCGGAGCAGCGGCTTGGGCGAGGACCCGATGCGCGGTGACGGGACCGCGTAAGCCAGGGCAATGGCGTCGGCAGTGTGGTATCGGATCGTTCTCAGCCAGGACCAGGTGACAGCCGGGCACGTTCGCGCCATCAAGCGGCGGTTCACCGAAGAGATTCACGCGGCCGGGCCCCCCACGGGCGCCTGTCTCTTCGTCACAAGTCACGACGCGCGAGCCGCCAGACTGCAGGAGGACGCCGACGACGACCTCCCGGGCCTCGCCGACGAGATTTACGTGTCGCCCGCCGCGGTCTCGCTCGTGCCCGACGTGATTGCCCAGTACGGAGGCACCCCCTGTGGGCCTCCCGAGCGCGCCCGCGCCGCGCTGCTCGTCGGCATGCCAGCCGACTGGGAGCTGCTGCCGCATCCGACGCACTGAGCCGATCGATCGGTGCCCCCGCGGATCGCCTCGCAAATCCCCCCGCACCAATCCCACGAAACGCATTACACTCCCTCCCGACGCGGAGCGATGCAGCATTCGGGAGGCACGCCATGATGCGGCGCACGGATCCCACCCGTCGGCGGTTTCTCCGGTTCCTGGCGGCGAGCCCGGCGCTCGCGTACGCGGAGCTCCCGGCATCGCTCGTCGCCGCGTTCCAAGGCGAGCCGGCGCCGGCGTCAGCCAAGGACGCGCTCAACGTGATGGACTTCGAGGCCGTCGCGCGACGGATCCTTCCCCCCGCCCACTTCGGCTACCTCATGACGGGGGTCGACGACGATGCGACGATCCTGGCGAACCGTGAGGGCTACGGGCGCATCCAGCTTCGCGTCCGCCGCCTTGGCGACGTCCGGATCCCGGACACGACCGTCACGCTCCTCGGCACAAGCTGGCTGACGCCGATCGCACTCTGCCCGGTGGGGAGCCAGAAGGCGTTTCACGCCGAGGGCGAGCTGGCCGTGGCGCGAGCGGCCAAGGGGCACCTGCAGATGCTCTCCACCGTCGCGACGACGTCGATCGAGGACATCAACGCCGCCCGCCCCGGCGAGCCGGTCTGGTTCCAGCTGTACGCGCGGCGGAACTGGACCGAGACGCTGAAGATGCTCAAGCGCGCCGAGGCGGCCGGTTCCCCCGCCGTCGTCTGGACAATCGATCTGCTCGGCGGCAGCAACCGGGAGACGGTCTTGCGGGCGCGGCGCAACGACACGCGAGACTGCACGCTGTGCCACCTGAAGGGGGACGCGCCGACCGACAACCGGCGGCGTCCGATGATCGCCGAGTTCCCGGCGCAGCCGAACCGCGAGCCGGTGTCGGGGTTCACGTGGGACTACATCAAGCGGCTCAAGGACGCCACGAGCATGAAGGTCCTGCTCAAGGGGATCGTTACGCGCGAGGACGCCGAGCTCGCGATCGAGCACGGCGCCGACGGCGTTGTCGTCTCGAACCATGGAGGGCGCGCCGAGGAGAGCCTGCGGCCGACCATCGAGTGCCTGCCGGAGGTGGCGGCTGGGATATCCGGCCGCGTGCCCATCCTCATCGACGGCGGCGTGCGCCGGGGCACCGACATTTTCAAGGCGCTGGCGCTCGGCGCAACCGCCGTGGGCGTCGGCCGGCCGTACATCTGGGGGCTCGCGGCGTTTGGCCAGGACGGCGTCGCGGCGGTGCTCGACATCCTGCGGCGCGAGCTGCAGATGGTGATGCGGCAGGCGGGCACGGCCTCGATCGACCGGATTACGCGGCGCCACGTCGTCACACGATCGCGCGAAGGCTCGTGAGCCCCGCGCGTCGCTGCCGGCCGGGCGTGGGGTTCAGGACTGCGCGAGCGCGTGCCGTACGCTCTCGACGAGCGCTATTGGCAGGAAAGGCTTCTTGAGGAACGCTCCGCCCGTCAACGAGCCAGCCTCTTCCGACACGTAGCCGGACATGACGAGCACCGGCATGTCGGGATGTCGCGCGCGCAGGGCCGTGGCCAGCGCGGGGCCGGCGATGTCCGGCAGGATCACGTCGGTGACCAGGAGATCCAGCGAGGGAAGATGCGCGGCCAGCTCCTGCGCCGCCTGCCCGTTCTGCGCGCCGTGCACCACCGCGCCGTATCGCTCCAGCAGCCTCGTCACGAAGGAGAGGACCGAGGGCTCGTCGTCGACGACGAGGATGACGGCGGATTCCAGAGACACGTTGCCCGGCATGCGTTGTGATTCCTGCTGGTTATCGCTGGTTATCGGCAGGAGCGGCTCACGCATACAGTGCCTCGCCCTCGGGGATCGGCCACCGTGGTGCCCACCGGCTGCATGGGCCCTCGACAAACGTCTTCGCGGAGGTGCACAATTCTTCCGCTCGCCCCCGCGACGCATCTACCTGCAGTTGAGCTGAGCCATGCCTCCCAACGACGAGCCCGATAGGCCTGCGGATCGCGAGGCGGCGATCCCGGAACTGCTCGAGGATTACAAGGCGCAGCACGTGCGCCTGGTGGCGCAGGCGCGCGAGCTCGAGCGGCTGCGCGAACAGGTGCGAGGCAGCGCCGAGCGCGAAGCCGCCGCCATTGTCACGGCCGCGCGACGCGACGTGAGGAAGGTGTTGCTCGATGCGCGGCGGGAGCTGCTCGTGCTCGTGGCGCAACTGCAGGCCGTGGGCTGCGATGGGCAGGCCGACGGCGGACGATTCGTGCCGGGCGAAGCGACGGCCACGCCAACCGCCGGTCCGGGCGACGGGGCCGAGGATCCGTTCGCGCCGACGCGGGAGATCGTGAGCGGCGCACGACGCGATGTCCGGGAGGTGCTGCTCGAGGCGCAGTCGGAGCTGATTGCGCTGTCGGACGAGGCGAGGGAGCTTCGCGCGCGCGTGGCGAAACATTACGACTCCGGTCGCGAGCACGACGTCACGAGGCCCCGAAGCCTGCAAGCCACGACGGCTCGCGGCGATGACGCCGCCGGGACACCGGCGGACGACTCGTTGGCGTCCCATGACGCGTTCCCGCCCGAGGCGGTCCCGGCCGAGCCTCCTGCGGCGGCGGCTGCCCCACATGCCGACGACCTCGAGGCTGAGCACTCGGCGTATGCGTCCCTTTCATCGCCTCCTCGCGTGTGGGTCGCGGTCTCCGCCGCGGTGGCGTTCGCGGCGGTCGGGTGGCTTGCGTTCCTGTTCTCCGGCGACCGCCAGCCGCCTGCTGCCGCACCGGCGGACGAGCGGCAGGCTGCCGCGACGCCTCAGCCAGGGGGTGCACCCGAGAAGCCGGCGGTCCAGCCGGCGACTTCGCCGGCCGTTCCGACGCCGGCGCCGAGCTCCTCCGCCGTGGCGCTGGAGATTGCTGCCCGACGGCCCGCCTGGATTCGGACCACGATCGATGGTCGCGCCGATATCGGGCGGCTGTTCAAGGCCGGCCAGACGCGGACGGTCACCGCCACCCGCGACGTGATCCTGCGTGTCGGCGATGCCGGTGCCGTGTCCGTGTCGGTGAACGGGGGACCGGCCGCAGTGCTCGGCGGCGACGGGCAGGTCGTGACGCGGCGATTCGGCGCGCCTCCACGGCCGGTGCAGGCGGCCACGGCCGGCGCCGCGCCGCCGGCGCCGCTCCGATCTGCCGTCGTGCAGACGGCGGTTGAACGTTCGGCTGAACCGCTGGCTCCCGCCGTGCAGGCGTCTCGTCCTGACGTCGGAACCACGGGGACTGTGGATCCGCCTCCGCCGCCGCCCGTTCCTGCCGATCGCCTGGCCGTCTCGGATTCCACTCCCGCCACCGACGCCGAGCGTGAGATCCTGCGCATCACGCGACGATGGTTCGAAGCGTACTTCGGAGGGGATCCCGCAGGCATGGCGGAGGTGACGACGGAGGACTTCTCGCTGACCGATCAGCGCGGCCAACGGCTGCCGACTACCATGCCCGACGTCGATCGCAGCATGCAGCAGGTGCGCATCGAGGTCGCGGGGGACGGCGCCGTGCTGTCGGCGCGCCTCACCGAGCGCGCGGTGATCGACGGCCAGGTGCGTCAGTACGTCTCTCTCGTCTCGGGCGTCTGGATCCGGCGTGACGGCCGCTGGCGCCTCATGGGCATGCGCTTCGTCGACCCGGCAGACGTCGGCTTCGTCCCGCGATAGCGCGGCTTCAAGACGCCTGATTTCGAACCCGCGGATTGCGGATTGCGGATCGCGGATCCGATCCGCGACGTCACGAGGGCAGACGGCTCACCAGCAGGCGGTCCACGCGGTTGCCGTCCATGTCCACGATCTCGAACCGGTGGCCGCCGCGCTCGAACACATCGCCGATCCTCGGCACCCGTCCGACGTGGCGCTCGTCGAGGTTCAGCACGTTCGTCACGAGCTCCCGTTCGCTCGGTTCGAACACGCCTTCTTCGGCCCCCTGCGCCATGAGCACCTTGAGCTCCTCGACGGTGAGGGCCGGCGCGTTCACCTTCGGCACGCGCAGCAGGCCCACCACCGCGTCGGTGGAGAGGCTGAGCAGGTGCACCAGCGGGCTCGTGGCGCGTGAGAGCAGCCGCATCGGCGCCGCGATGACGGCGGCGAAGGTCTCGGGGCGCGTGAGCGCGAGACGTTTCGGCACCAGCTCGCCGAGGATGAGCGACACGTACGTGAGCCCCACGACCATCACGGCCAGCGAGATCGGACCGGCGTGCGGGGCGAGGAGCGGAAACGGCTCCAGCTCCACTCGCAGCCGCCCGGCGATCGCCGCTTCGCCGATGGCGCCGCTCAGGATGCCGATGCTCGTGATGCCGACCTGCACGGTGGACAGGAACCGCGTCGGCTCGGCCGCCAGCGCGAAAGCCCGCACGGCGCCGGTGTTGCCCGACTCGGCGAGCTGCAGCAGCCGCACCCGCCGCGAGCTGACGATGGCGATCTCCGAGAGAGCGAAGACGCCATTGAGCAGAATCAGTGCGAGCAGGAACGCGAGGTCGGTGAGCATGAGGTCTCCGGCTGCGGAGAAGGCTGACGAGCGTCGCGCCGCGCCCATCACCGAACGCCGCCACCTTCCGGCCGGAAGCCTCGATTACGCGGCCGACGATTGCGAGGCCGCGGCCGGGCCCGCGGTGGGCGCGAATCCGCCGTTCTCCACGCGATCGTAAACCAGCCTCACAC
>JBOGIW010000520.1:0-7754 GCA_050748045.1 Vicinamibacterales bacterium
CTCGGCTTCAGCCCGACCTACGTGAACGCCGTCAACGAGGCCGGGCGCACGATGTTTCCCGAGCTCCTCTTCGACGAGGTCGACGACGTCGGCGGCTGGGGCGGCGACCTGACACGCTGGACCGGCCGCTACGCGGTGAACGCGACGCTGACGAAGCTCCTGGGGACGCACAGCATCAAGGCGGGCGCCGATTTCCGCGAGCTCGGGATCGAGGTGACCACGGAGCTCTCGCCGAACACCGGCGGACGGTTCTTCGCCGGCAGCTTCGAGTTCAACCGGCTGTTCACGAGCCGCGCCGGTGTCGGCGGCCACGACTTCGCGAGCCTGCTGCTCGGCCTGCCGGTGGCCGGGTCGGTGCCGTTCAACGCCGGCGAGGGCGAGTGGTTCACGCGCTACTACGGCGCGTACCTGCAGGACGACTGGCGCGTCAATTCGCAGTTCACGCTCAACTACGGCGTCCGCCTCGAGCACGAAGACGGGTTGCGCGAGGTCGAGAACCGGCAGACGGTCGGCTTCGACCAGACGGCCGTCAACCCGCTCGATGCCCTCGTGCCGAAGACGGGTCTTCTCGCCGGCCGCACGCTCCGTGGCGGCCTGCTCTTCGCCGGTGTGGACGGCGCGCCCGAGCAACAGGGCGATCCGCCCGCGATCAAGGTCGCGCCGCGCGTCGGCGCCACCTACGCCCTGAACCCCGACACCGTGGTCCATGCGGGTTACGGCACGTTCTACGCGCCGTGGCAATACAGCCAGGCCAATCATGGCCAGGTCGGTTTCGCGCGGCAGACCTCCCTCCTCCAGTCCTCCGCCGAGAGCCAGGTGCCGATTACGACGCTCGACAACCCGTTCCCGGGAGGATTGCAGCGGCCGATCGGCAGCTCGCTCGGCCTCCTGACGGGCGTCGGCGGATCGATCAACTACATCGATCAGGAGAAGGGCTCGCCGATCGTGCATCAGTACTCAGTCGACGTGCAGCGCGAGCTCGCGGGCGAGATGGCGATCACGCTCGGCTACATGGGCGCCACCGGACGGGACCTCGGCTTCGCCGGCACCAACAA
This sequence comes from Vicinamibacterales bacterium, assembly GCA_050748045.1. GTDB lineage: Bacteria > Acidobacteriota > Vicinamibacteria > Vicinamibacterales > UBA2999 > CAVYVZ01. Next base: position 1,056 of record JBOGIW010000520.1, read on the forward strand.
CGTCGGCCTCAACATCAACCAGATCGATCCGGAGGTCGCGCGGCAGCGCTTCCCGGCGCCCGGCGGCGGCTGGGACGCGGCGGCGCTTCGCCAGCAGGTGCCGAACCCCTTCTTCGGCATCGCGGCGGCCGGCGAGCTCGGCACGCAGCCGACCGTGCCCGCGGGCCAGTTGCTGCGGCCCTTCCCGCAGTTCGGCGACGTCAACGTGTTCGAGCGCACCGACGGCGGCAGGCGCCAGTACCACGCGGTGACGGCGGTCTTCGACAAGCGGCTCGGCCGGTCGCCCTGGGGCGGGCGCTTCAGCTACACCTGGAGCCGGCTCGAGGACAACCAGTTCGGCGAGGACAGCGCCTACCAGACACGGACCGCGATTCCGCAGAACGTCTATGACCTCGACGCCGAGTACAGCATCAGCAACTTCGACTCGCCCCACCGCATCGTCCTGTCGCCCATCGTGCGGTTCGGGAGCTCGGCCGACAGCCGCCGATGGCTGCTCGGCGGCTGGTCGGCCTCGGCGATCGTCGAGCTGGTGAGCGGGTCGCCGCTGAACGCCGTGATGAGCGCCGGCGCGTCGGACGCGAACCTGGGGCTCTTCGGCGGACGGCAGCGTCCCGACGTGGCGGGCGACGCGAACACCTCGGGCAGCGATGAGGACCGCGTCTCCTCCGCGGATCATCCCGACGCGCGGTGGTTCAACGCCGGCGCCTTCCAGAATCCCGGCGCCGGCCGCTTCGGGAACGCGCCGCGGACCGACGGCGATGCGCGCTACCAGTTCCGGAAGAACGTCGACCTGTCCATCACCAAGGATACGCGGGTGGCCGGCAGCCACACGGCCCAGATCCGGTTCGAGATCCTGAACCTGACCAATACCGCCAAGTTCAACGGATCATCGGCCGGCAACGCCATCGACACGGCCGCCTTCGGCCGCATCACGTCGCAGCGCGGGTTCATGCGGATCTGGCAGTTGATGTTCCGGTATCAATTCTAGGCGGGTGGCCGGGAGGCGGGAGGCCACCGCCGGTTTGAACGATCGGTCTACGACTGGCTGAATCCATCCAAACGGGTGGATTCGGCCATCGTGCACGGTTTCTTCTTGCGCCGATCCCTACCTCAGTCCTAGTATTCCGCAATTCATCCCCGACATTTTCCGTGCAAGGCAGCACTGGTCGTCTTTCGTTTGACTTTGTTGGTCACCCTCGGGCGTCGTCCGTCAACCCAAGTCTCTGTGAGGGCGTTCTTATGAGAGCGACGATACGCGTGTTGGCCTGCCTGCTGGTACTTTTCGTCGCAGCCAGCGAAGCCTGGAGCCAGGGCTTCCAGGGCGGTGTCCGCGGTGCGGTGAAGGATCCCGGTGGCATCATCCCCGGGGCCGAGGTGACGCTGACCAACGAAAACACCGGGGTGGCGCGCACGACAACCACCAACGACCGGGGCGAGTACAACTTCCCGAACCTCGCGCCCGGTTCGTACACGCTGCGGGCCTCCCTGCAGGGCTACAAGACGTACGAGCAGCGGGAGCTGCGGGTTGGCACGCAGCAGTTCCTCACGCTGGACGTGACGCTCGAAGTCGGCCAGTTGCAGGAGACCGTCACGGTCACGGGCCAGGCGCCGCTCGTCGAGACCTCGAACGCCTCCACGGGCGAAGTGCTGGACGCGCAAGAGCTCGCGACGCTGCCGTCTCCCGGACGGGCGGCGTTCCTGATCGGCGTCACGGTGCCGACCGTCATCGCCACCGGGGACGCGCAGTTCAACCGGCAGCAGGACCAGACCAACGCCTCGCTCGTGTCGCTCGGGGGCGGCGCGCGGCGCGCGAACAACTACATCCTCGACGGCGTCCCGATTTCCGACATGCGCAACCGTGCGGTCGTCAACCCGACCATCGAGGGAATCGAAGAAGTCAAGGTCCAGGTTCATACCTTCGACGCGGAGATGGGGCGCACGGGCGGCGGCGTGTTCAACACGACGGCGAAGTCGGGCACCAACGAGTTCCGCGGGAGCGGCTTCTTTCAGACGAGACCGGTCTGGGGCCAGGAGAACAACTGGTTCGCCGAGCGGGCCGGTACGCCCAAGCCGACCGACCTCTTCTACCGCTTGTACGGCGGCGGCCTGGGCGGGCCGATCATGCGCAACCGGACGTTCTTCCACTTCGCCACGGAGGGGTACCGGTCCGTGACGACGAGGAACGGCGCGCTGATCTTTCCGACGGATCTCGAGCGTCGCGGCGACTTCTCGCAGAGCCGCGATCGCAACGGGAACCTGCGCGTGATCCACAACCCGTTCGATCCGAACCGCGCGCCGTTCCCCGGCAACGTCATCCCGGCGAACCTGATCGACGCGGTCGGCCAGAACATCGTGAATCTGATGCCGCGGCCCGACTCCCAGGTCAGCAACCAGGTGGCGAACACCAACCGCACCTCGCGCATCCAGGATGCGGCCGACATGGTCATGTTCAAGGGCGATCACAAGTTCACGGACAAGGTCTCGCTGAGCGGCGTGTACGTCTACAACAAGACCGACGAGCCGTACGAGACCTACTGGACGGAGAATCAGTTCCAGGACCCGGCTGCAGCGCCGCTGCTGCGTCGCATCCATGTCGGCGTGGTCAACAACACGTGGATTCCCAACAGCAGCACGGTCGTCTCCCTGCGGTACGGCCAGACGAGCTTCGTCGACAACTGCGGCATCGGCATTCACGAGTTCGATCCCGCCACGCTTGGGTTCGACCCGAGCTTCACGAGCGACATCGCGGTGAAGAAACACCCGCGCGTAAGCGTGCAGGACTACGGGCAGATCGGCGTCAACAACTTCGGGACCAGCGACTTCACCGCCATCGACTGGAACTCCTGGGGCTTCAACGGCGCCGTGTCGAAGCTGTTCGGCAGCCACACGGTGAAGCTCGGCGCCGACTACCGCTGGATCGGCGTGGTGACGACGCCCTTCGGTCAGGGCAGCGGCACGTTCACCTTCGCGCCCCGCTTCACCGCGTCCTCGACGGGCGCGGGCGGGAACGCGCTGGCGAGCCTGCTGCTCGGCGTGCCGCGCACCGGCGAGGCGGTCATCAGCAGCACGAGCGAGTACTACACCAATTACTACGGTGCCTACATCCAGGACGACTGGCGCGTGAAGTCGAACTTCACGCTCAACTACGGCCTGCGTATCGAGCACGAAGACGGGCTGATGGAGAAGAACGACCAGTTCACGGTCGGCTTCGATCAGGACGTCGCGAGTCCCCTGAATGGCCGCGTGCCGGGCCTGGCGGCCATCCGCGGCAACAGCGACATTCGCGGCGGGCTGATGTATGCGGGAGTGGACGGCAACAACAACTACCAGGGCGATCCCCCCGCGCTGAAGGTCTCGCCGCGCGTCGGCCTGGTCTACTCGCTGTCGCCGAAGGCGGTGGTGCGCGGCGGCTACGGGATGTTCTGGGCGCCCTGGAATTACGCGTTCCCGTCCACGACGAACTACGGCAATATCGGGTACTCCGCGACGACGCCCATGAACCAGTCGTCGGAAACGGAAGTGCCGCTCACACGGCTCCGCAATCCGTTCCCGAATGGGTTGATCCAACCCTCCGGCAACACCAACGGGCTGCTCACCGGCATCGGCACGAACATCTCCACCATCGACCAGACGAGGAAGGCGCCGTACGTCCAGCAGGTGTCGTTGGACTTTCAGTACCAGCTCAGCGACACGGTCGCCGTCAGCGCCGGCGTGGCGCACGCACGCGGCGACGACCTCGGCTTCGGCGGGACGTTGGACGCCCTCGTGAACATCAACCAGATCCGGCCCGAGGTGGCTTCCCGGTACACGCCGGCGCAGCTCAACGAGTCCGTGCCGAACCCGTTCCTCGGCGTCGCCGGCGCCGGTCCTTTCGCAACCCGGGCGACGATCCAGCGCGGTCAGCTCCTGCGGCCGTTCCCGCAATTCGGCGACATCGACATGCGCCAGGTGACACAGGGGAAGTCGCGGTACAACGCGCTGATCCTCAAGCTCGACAAGCGGGTCAACGACGGGTGGGGCGGCCGGTTCAATTACACCTGGAGCAACCTGAAGGACAGCCAGTTCGGCGAGAGCAACCACTTCTCGAGCAACCGCACGGGGCGTCCGCAGGACAACTACAACCTGGACGCGGAGTACGCCACGAGCCTGCTCGACACACCGCACCGGCTCGTGCTCGCGCCGATCGTGGAGCTGCCGTTCGGTCAGGGGAAGAGGTGGGGCACCAGCCGGGCGGCGGATCTCCTGGTCGGCGGCTGGACCGTCTCGGCCGTCGCCGCGTTCGAGAGCGGCTTCCCGACCCCGGTGCGGTACTCCACGGGCGTCTCGTTGACGCACCTGGGCCTGTTCGGCCAGAACGAGCTGCGGCCCAACGCCACCGGGACCGATCCCAACACCAGCGGCAACCTGTATGACCGCGTGGGCAGCGCGACGCCGTGGGCGAATGCCGCAGCCTATGCGAGGTCGGCAGCCGGGCAGTTCGGCTCGCTCGAGCGCACCGACACGCGTCTCCGCAGCCCGTTCCGGAAGAACCTGGACTTCGTGGCGAACAAGGCGTTCCGTACCGGCGGTACCACGCGCGCCGAACTGCGCTTCGAGATGCTGAACTTGACCAACACGCCGAAGTTCCGTGACTTCACGGTCCTGCTGGACAACGCGACCTTCGGCCAGATCACGCGTCAGTCGGGCTTCTCGCGCATTACGCAGATCAGCATGCGCTTCTCGTTCTGACGCGATCCGCGACCCGCGGTCCGCAATCCGCAATCCGCGCTCCGCGGTTCCGGTTCAACGCCCTCACCGGGGCCGGCCTTCACGGGCCGGCCCTTTTTTGTTTGCCCACCGCGCACGGCGGATCGCGGACTGCGGATCGCGGATCGCGGATCGCGGATTGCGGACCGCGGAGGATGCGGACCGCGGAGTGCGGATCGCGGATCGCGGATCGCGGATTGCAGTAGATTAGGAACCGGCTTGCGCCGGTCCCTTGTGTTTCTGTTCGTCGCGGCGGTCGCGTTGCTGCTCTACGCGCCGACGGCCACGTTCGACTTCGTCAAAGCCGACGACGAAGATCTGATCGCGGGCAACCGGGCGTTCCTCTCGGACCTGAGGAACGTGCCGCGGGCGTTCACGCGCAGCTACTTCGAGGTCGACGGCGAGCTCACGACACAGAAGACGTACTACCGGCCCGTCACGATAGTCTCCTTCATGCTCGACACGGCCGGCGGTGGCGCGAGCCCGCGGCCGCATCACGCCACCAACGTGGTCCTGCACGCCTCTGCCACGTGCCTGCTCCTTGCGCTCGCGCTGGCGTGGGGCGCGCCCTCCTGGGCGGCGCTCGCCGCGGCGCTCGTCTTCGCCGTCCATCCGGTGAACGCCCAGGCCGTCGCGTGGATTGCCGGTCGCAACGATCTGCTCCTCGCCGTCTTCGGCCTGCTGTCGCTGCTGGCGTGGACGAGCCTCACGTCGCGGAGCGCACGTGGGACCCCGGGACGAGCGGTGGCGCACGTGGCCGCCTTCGGGCTCGCTCTCTTCTCCAAGGAGACCGGGATCGTCGTCCCGCTGATCGCCGTGCTGCACCGCCGGCTGGCGCTCCGCGAGCGCCTCACGCGATGGCACTGGATCGCGCTGGGATCCGACGCGGCACTCGTCGTCGCCTGGGCGGTCCTCCGCGCTCGCGCCCTCGCGGGCATGACGTCGGAGCTCTCGTGGGACTCGTGGAGCGTCGTCGCGTCGAACGCGCCCCAGGTCCTCGTCCACCTGCGCAAGGTGTTCTTCCCCGTCCCGTTGAACGTATCACCCGGGGTGCAGGACCTGGATCTGCTGCTGGCGGCACTCGCGCTCGTCGTGCTCGGCTTCGTGACGTCGCGCCACCTGGCCGGTGCCCTCGGAGTGCTCGCGCTCGTCTGGGTGCTGCTCTTTCTTCTGCCAACGCTTCTGGTTCCGGGACTGCCGGCCTACGAGCACCGCGCGTACGTGCCGCTTGCCGGCATGCTCTTGTGTGCGGCGGCCTCCCTGGCGGAGCGTGACCGCCTTCGAGCGCCGCGCGCAGGCGGTCCGCCGACGCGGTTGGCCGGGGCGGACGGGCCGCCCCGTGTCGCTCAGGTCGTGGGCCTGGCCGCGATCCTGGGAGTCTTCGCCACGCTCACCCACGAGCGCCTCGATGTCTTCCGCGACCCGTTCAGCTACTGGACGGATGGCACGCGCGACCCCGAGTTCGGCCCGATCGCCCACGTCAACCTCGGCCAGCTTCACGAGCGCGCCGGACGACCGGCCGACGCGCGGCGCGAGTATCTCCGCGCCCTCGCGCGCGATCCGAACACGCCGAAAGCGCACAACAATCTCGGCGTCGTCCTCATGGCGCTCGACGAGCCCGACCTGGCCGTCACGCACTTCCGGGAGGAAGCCGCGCGCCACCCCTGGAACGCCGACGCCTGGTTCAACCTGGGCCTCTGGCACGAACGGCACGGACAGCCGGCCGAGGCGACGCGGTACTACGAGCGCGCCATCGGCGCGAACCCGTCGTACCGGCCCGCGTACGAGAAGCTCGGTCGCCCACAACCTCAGACACCGTGAATGGTCAGGACCAGACCCTGGCCACGAAGATCACGAAGGACCCGAAGCGCCGCCGCGGCTGATCTTCGTGAACTTCGTGGCCCGACACCTTCGTGGCGCGGAGCCGGCCGCTATCGCAGCAGTGGATCGAGC
>JBOGIW010000521.1:0-3893 GCA_050748045.1 Vicinamibacterales bacterium
GTTCATGGGAAGGCCGCCGAGCGCCCGCATGACTTTCTACGCGCGCTGAAGAACGAGGTACTGCTGAAAGAACAGACGAACGGAAACGAACTTAACTAACCTGTCCACCGAATCGGATCAGGGCCACCAGACTGGAGTGCCCACTAACGCGCGACTCATCTGAACTGGAAACACGCAGATGTGCGCGGTGAGAGTAACCCAGGTCTTCGAGAAGGCACAACAACTGTCGCGTGCGGGCGATCGGCCCATCGGCCCCTCAGCGGAGGCCGGAAGGCAGCCACGCGACCATGTCCTGGCGCTTCACGAAGTGCAGCAACGGCTTCTCGTCGGGCACTGACAACGCGTTCGCCTCGGCCATCGTGTTGCGCTCCACGTGCGCGTCAGCCGGCTGAAGGGTCCACGGGGGGTGATGAATCTCCAGCCGGTAGGGGGCGCCACGACGGTTGACGTGGTACAGGCAATACCGCTCCGTCAGAAAGTAATCGAGTGATCCCTCGGCCGCGATGAACGGCTCCCCAGCCGGCGCATACGTGGCGACAAACTCCGCACGACGTTCGTCATCGCGATGGCTTTCGTAGTGGACGGCGCGCCCTTGCCGTGTGACGTTCATCGATGCTAGGTGGTACGGCAGATTCAGCAGCGTCCGTGCGGCCCGTACGGCCACGGCGCTCCCGGCATCCAGGCTGAAGAAGTAGACCCCGGGTCGATCCGCCACGCTGACGTAGGTGCGGACGTTCAACTCGGGAAACGCCGAGACCCACGGCACGGACGGCACGCCGCGGGGCGCGACGTTGGTCATGCGGAACGGCACGATGCCGATCCACGCGCGACCGTCGAAGAGGTCGAGCGCGAACGGGGCGGGGACCCTGGGCCGGAGGTGCCGCGCGTCGACTGGCCAGTGGGCGAACAGCAAGTCGTGCCACGTCTGCGTCATCACCCACGCGGCATCTGGCATCCTCCAGGGCCGATGAGCGCGGTCTTTCAAGATGGCCGTGTTGAAATCACGATCCACGTGCGCATGAACTCCAGTCGTCGGGTGGGACTGACAATCCCCCAACGGTGCGGTGTTTTTCCCACCGGCGCCGACGGGGTTTCGGCAAACCGGCTCTGCCGGCGCGCCGGGGTGCTCGAGCCGTGTCGGCAGGATTCGTGCCTTCATTTCTTCGGCTATGCAAGCCCGACGTTCGCCCGCAGGACACCGAAATAGAGCCGCAGCTCTCCGACAGGATCAACGGCGACATCAACCCGGCACGGCACGGCGTACGACTCGCGTGTCAGCAGGCCAACCCACCCCGTTTCGATCCCCGAATGCACTCTGAGCCGAATGCCACCGTCTTCGAGCGCCGCCTGGCAGCCGATGCAGACGACGTGCGACAGGGGATCTGCACGACCCGCCTCTCCGAGCGGGAGCGCAACGTCTTTCGGGACCGGGACGTCGGGGAAGTCCAGCAGCGTTTCGAAGAGATAGCGCTCAGCCTCGCCGGGTTGGCCCGGCTTCGACGAGGCCTCGACGGTCGCAGGGAGCGCGCCAGCCCACGTCCCGGTCACATTGACACAGCTTTCTACGCTCAGGCAGCGCAGTCGCTGCAACCGTGCGAGCTCGCGGAGGCCCGCGTCGGTGATGCCGGCACAGTTCTCGAACCTAAGTGTCTCGAGCGTCGAGAGGTCCGCGAGCACGCGCAGGCTCTCGTCGGTGATCTGCGTCCCGAATGCCCGGTAATCGACGAGGCGTGGATGATGGCGCAGGCAGCGTGTCGCGGCGTCCGTCGTGTCCCTGTTGTACATATTGACGAGGGTGTCGAGGCGCGGCATCCGCGCGATGGAGCGGAACGCCGCGTCGCCGAACAGGAACGGCCACAGCTCGGTCAGCGCGGGTGCATCCACCAGCGATGCCATGGCGTCGTCACTGACGCCTCTTCCTCCGACGCAGAGCCTGCGCAACCGCGGCAGCCGCCCCAACCGGGCGAAGCCGCGATCGGTGATGCCATGGCACCATCGACCCCAGATGTTTTCAAGGTGCGCGCACTGCCCCAGCGCCGCGAACCCGTCATCGCCGGCGACAATGTCCTGGCACTGGAGCTCGCGCAGCCGCGGGATCCGCGCGATCTCCGGCAGCACGGCATCGGTGGCCAGATCGCCGCGAAAACAGAGCGTCTCGAGAGCGGCCATGCGCTGCAGGTGCGCCACGCCGCGCGGCGTGTAGTTCGTGCTTCCGTCGTGCCAGCCGCTGAGGTCCAGTGTCGCCACTCCGTCGAGATCACCGAACCAGGCGAGCGCGTGGTCCGTCAGTGCCGGCGAAGTGCCGACGGCCAGTGCCGCAGGCACGCGCCCGGCCGTTCGCAGCGCTGGGAAGTCGCGAAGACGAGCGGCGCCGGCGTCGGTCAGGTGGCGCCCGAGCACGACGCAATGGAGCGCGGGCTTTTCCGCCAGCGAGGCGACCGCCTCGTCGCCCGCGCCCGTCCACTGGAGGTTCACGTCCTCGAGCCATTCATGGCGCCTCAGGTATGCGACACCTGCGTCCCGGATCGATCGGCATCCGGCGAGCGACACGGCTGTGAGCCACGGCATCGCCTCGATGAAGGCGAGGTCTTCATCGACCAGGTCACCCCGCCCCGACAGATCGATGCGACGCAGCGTCGCCACCGCCGACAGGTGCTCGAGCGAATCAGGCGGGACAGACGCCTCGATCTTCACGGCGGTCACACGCTGTTCCGTGAGGCGCTGCGCCACCTCGGGGGTGAGACGCTCGCGGAGGGTCACCGCATGCACCAGGGCCTCCTCGCCGGCGTCCGCCCGATTGTGCAGCACGCTTTGGACGTGTCTCCGCAACGCGTCCCATGATGGCAAGCCATTTTCCCGCGCGATCACACGCTGCGCATCTCGCAGTCGGGCGCCGGTGGTCGATCCGGCTGACGGATCGGCCCTCCAGCGCGCTCGAGCGCCGGCGTCACCGGCGTGATAGGCCTTCAGCAGCTCCTTGGCCTGGCGTTTGAGCTGTTCGAGATCGGGGCGTGGCGGAAGAGGTCGAGCGGTCATGACGGACCTCCTTCGAAAGCCGGCCCGATGTCCGCGAACAGGCCGAAGAAGGTTCGTCCTCGAGATGGTGCCGGGCGACAGGTGGACTCGGTCCTTGGCGGACAGGTGCGCCCTGGTGCGCGAAAGGCAGATTACCCGTCCCCGGAATCGTCGTCAAGGCGGCGCGATGCGTGGGCACCTGCGACTCACGTCGACAAGCGCTTACGGGGGCGACCGCCCTTGGCGCCGTTTGCCGTCGCGGCTTCCGCCTTGGCTTTCGATCGCCTCCGTCCACTGCGGCGGCCGGTTGCCGCAGCAAACAGACGGCTCCCGAACGCGCGCTCGGCCAGTCCCGGTAGGGACACATCCACATCGACCGAGGGCCACGACAGGCCATCCCCGGCCGGGGACACCAGCGCGACGTCCGCTTGAACACACCGTGCGGTTGATTGCGGCGCTACCCTGCCTTCCTGGCATGAAGAGCAAACGCGGCGCCCTGCGGATCCATGGCGTTCACCACCCAGTCACCGCCGGGAACCTCCATCGGCCCGTTGAGGATCTGCCCGCCGTTCGCCTTGATGCGCTCGATCGCCGCCGTGATGTCGGGCACGCGGAAATAGATCTGCCAGTTCGGCGGCACGTGCGCCATCTCGGGCGGCGTGTTCATCATGCCGCCGATCATCCCATGAGGGCGGTTGAACATCTGGTACTTGCCGAGCGGACCCATGTCCATGGCTTCGCTCGGCTGCCAGCCGAACACCTCGCTGTAGAACCTCATCGCCGCGGGCGCGTCGGTGGTCATCAGCTCGTGCCACGACGCCTCGCCGGCTTCTGCCGCAGCCTCAGGCCGCTGCTCGGCGCTCGCCGGCTCGTAGATG
>JBOGIW010000522.1:0-2630 GCA_050748045.1 Vicinamibacterales bacterium
GCTCCAGGCGCGGCGCCCCGACCGGAATAAAGCGCGCGCGGACGCGCGCGGAGGCCACCTCCTCCGCCTCCTCGATCTCCAGACCGAGCGCGTCGCGATAGAACGCGAGCGCCGCATCCAGGTTCCGGACGGCGATGCCGATGTGATCGAGGATCGCTTTCACACGGCGCTCCGCGCGCCTCGCGCCGCCGCCCTGAGCACGCGGTCCATGATGTCGGCGGCGGCGGAGTACGGATCCACCTCGCGGGCCGCGAGGCCGCTCACGATCCGATCGAGCTCGCCAGGCGGGAGCGCCCGCTCCACGTGCTGCAGGAAGCGGTGCGACAGCAGATCGCGCAGCCGGTATTCCTGGCGGGCGCGCTGCCGGCTCACCCGATCGCCGGCGGAGTGCTCGCGGTAGCGGCCGATCTCGCGCCAGAGCTCGTCAACCCCCTCCCCGCTCGTCGCCGTCGTCTTCACGATCGGCGGCTTCCACGCGCCCACGGCGTAGGTCTGCAGCGCCAGGTTCGCGGCCACCGAGAGCACCGTCCGGTCGGCGCCCTCGCGGTCGGCCTTGTTGACCACGAAGACATCGGCGATCTCCATGATGCCGGCCTTGAGCGCCTGCACGTCGTCGCCCGTGCCGGGCACGAGCGTGACCACCGAAACGTCGGCGGTGCGCACGATGTCCACTTCATCCTGGCCGACGCCGACCGTCTCGATGATCACGATGTCCTTGCCGGCGGCATCGAGGACGAGCGCCGCGTCGCTCGTGGCGCGCGCCAGGCCGCCGAGATGCCCCCGCGTCGCCATGCTGCGGATGAAGACCTCGGGATCGGCGGCATGCGTGTTCATGCGCAGGCGATCCCCCAGGATCGCGCCGCCCGTGAACGGGCTGGTCGGATCGACGGCGATCACGCCGACCGTCCCGCCGGTGCGGCGGATCGCCGTGACCAGCCGGTCGACGAGCGTGCTCTTGCCGGCGCCCGGCGGGCCCGTGATGCCGACGAGATACGCCCGGCCGGTCCGGCTGTAGATCCGCCGGATCAGGTCGGCGCCGGCGGGCGCCTCGTCCTCGATGAGCGAGATGGCGCGGGCGATGGCGCGCCCGTCACCCGCCAGCACACGGTCCGAGAGCGCGCTCACCCCTCGACGTCCATCAACTGGCCAGGAGCTGGCGCGCGATGACAAGACGCTGGATCTCGCTGGTGCCTTCGCCGATGGTCGTGAGCTTCACGTCGCGGAAGTACTTCTCGGCCGGATAGTCCTTCACGAAGCCGTAGCCGCCGTGGATCTGGACGCCGTCCTCCGACGCGCGCACCGCGATCTCGCTGGCGTACAGCTTCGCCATCGCCGATTCCAGGGTCGTCCTGCGGCCGTCGTCCTTCAGCGCCGCCGCGCGGTAGGTCAGGAGCCGCGCGGCCTCGATGCGGGCCGCGTTCTCCACCAGCTTCGCGCGGATGCTCTGGAAGGCGCCGATCGGCTGGCCGAACTGCCGCCGTTCGAAAGCGTAGCTGCGCGCCGCCTCGTAGGCGCCCTGCGCGAGGCCGACGGCGAGCGCCGCAATGCCGATGCGACCCGCGTCGAGCACCTGCAGCGTGTGGATGAACCCCTGCCCTTCCTCGCCGAGCAGGTTCCCCGCCGGCACCCGGCAATTCTCGAGGATCACCTCGCTCGTTTCGCTCGCCCGCATCCCGAGCTTGTCTTCCTTCTTCCCGGCCCGGAGCCCTGCCGTGCCTCGCTCGACGATGAAGGCCGAGATGCCGCGATTGCCCTTCGCGCGATCCGTGACGGCCATGACGACCATCGTGTCGCCGTACAGGCCGTGGGTGATGAACTGCTTCGATCCGTTGAGGACCCAGCATTCGCCCTGGCGGACGGCCGTCGTGCGCATCGCGGCGGCGTCGCTGCCCGACTGCGCCTCGGTCAGGGCCCACGCCGCCAGCGTCTCGCCGCGGGCGAGCGGCACGAGGTACGTCCGCCTCTGGGCGTCGGTGCCGAACATCGCGATGTGCGCCGCGCCGAGGCCGTTGTGCGCGGCCACCGAGAGCGCCACGGACGGATCGACGCGCGCCAGCTCCTCGATGCAGATGCAGTAGTCCACCGCCGACATCGCCGCGCCGCCGAGCTCCTCCGGAAACTGGATGCCCATGAGGCCGAGCGCGGCGAGCTTCGGCACGAGCTCGTGCGGGAAGTGCTGCGCCTCGTCCCACTCCATCACGTGCGGGCGCATCTCCGTTTCGGCGAACTCGCGGATGCTCCGGCGGAGCAGCTCCTGCTCGTCCGTGAGGCGGAAGTCCATGCTGTCAGCAATTTATCACGGTCACCGCCGGCACTGGCTCACATGTCCTGCTGTCACGAGGACGCGGAGGCGCTTGTCACGGGCGTATGTCCTCAGCGTCTCAGCGTCTCCGCGTGCCCGTGGACGTCTCCGCGCCTCCACGGGCCGGCGACGGCCGGAAGGTCGTGATCCCAGTTGGTGTGCGGGGTCTCGTTCTTCCCGAACCAGCGATACAGCAGCTCGCCGTAGCCGTGCCAGCGCATGCCATGGCGCCGGTAGAACGGGACGAGCGCGCGTTGGAGCGCCGGGAGCCGGTAGAACGGCACACCCGCGAAGTAATGGTGCTCGAGGTGGTAGTTCGAGTTGAGGT
>JBOGIW010000523.1:0-4655 GCA_050748045.1 Vicinamibacterales bacterium
TCCTCGAGCAGGCGCGCGTACTCGAGGTCCCGCGTGACGGCCTGCGGCGGCGGCGGCGCGGCTTCCGCGTGGCCGCCCTCAGCGTCGTACGACGCGATCACGCCCGTGGCGTCCAGCTCCTCGAGCGCGTCACGCACGATCCCCACCTCGATGTCGCGCCGGTCCACGCCGTACGCGAAAAGCAGCGTCGCGTCGGCGATGACGTTGATGATGCGCGGCACGCCGCGGCTGCGCGCGTGGACGACCGCCGTCACGTCGTGCGGCAGCTCCACGGGCGGGCCGATGGCCGCCCGTCGCAGACGGTGGTTGACGTAATTGTGCGTGTCCCCCGCGTCGAGCGGCTGGAGGTGATAGCTGACCGTGATCCGCTGCCGCAACTGCTCGAGCTCGGGCCGCGACAGCTTCTCGCGCAGATCCGGCTGGCCGATCAGGATGATCTGAATCAGCTTCGACTTCTCCGTCTCGAAGTTCGAGAGCATCCGGATCTCCTCGAGCGCCGGGAGGCTCAGGTTCTGGGCTTCGTCGATCACGAGGAGGGTGAGCCGGCCCGCCTGGCGCTGCTGCACGAGAAACTGGCCCAGACGATGGAGGAGCACGGGCTTGCCGAGGCCCGTCGGATCCATCCCGAAGTCGAGCAGGATGGCCTCGAGCAGCTCGCGCGCGTCGAGCATGGTGTTCACCAGGCGCGCCACGGTCGTGTTCCGATCCAGGCGCCCCAGGAGCGACTGCAGCATCGTCGTCTTGCCGGAGCCGATCTCGCCGGTGATGACGACGAAGCCGGCATGGCCCTCGATGCCGTACCGCAGGTAGCTGAGCGCCTCCTGGTGGACCTTGCTCGGGTAGAGGTAGTCCGGGTCAGGGCTCAGGGCAAACGGGCGCTCGCGCAACTGAAAATATCGCTCGTACATGACGCTCCAGCTCTCTCAGGCCGGCCTGGGCAGGGCCGACACGTCGCGTTCGATTTCGGGGAGCACCACCTCGACGGCGCTCCGGTAGTCCTCGGGGAAGTCGATCTCCGTCCACGGCAAGCCGCGGGTACCGATCGCGTGGAGCGGCCGGCGCTCCGCAAAGGCCTTGAACGCGCGCGGCACCCACGCCCGGTTGTTGCCGGCCGCCACGAGCGCGTCCATCGCCTCGACGAGCACGCGCGCGCCCGCGGCGCCGAATTTCACGATGCCCAGGTTCTCGCCGTCCGCGTCCTCCGGATCCATCGTCTTCGAGATGTCGACCACCTGGCCGCAGCGGACGCGCACCTTCATCTCCTCCTGGCCGTACGAGGTGCCGCCGCCGCGGTACGCGACGAGCAGCGCGTCCTCGTGCCGCGCCGTCAGCAGATCGGTCAGGAGCTGCGGGTGGGCCAGCACGTCGCAGTTCATGACGACGAACCCGCCTGCGAGGCGCCGGCGCGCGAGCCACAGCGAGTACAGGCTGTTGGTCTCCGCGAACCGCGCGTTCTCGACGAACTCGACGTCCCGGCAGGTCCGCCGCACGATGTCGGCCGCGCAGCCAACGACGACCACCACCTCCTCGACGCCCGCGGTGCGCAGCAGCGTCACGTTGCGCGACAGCAGTGTTTCGCCGCCGAGCGTCACGAGGCACTTCGGCATGTTGCCGCTGCCGCCCGTCAGCCGCGCGCCGCGTCCCGCGGCCAGGATGACTCCCTTCATGGTCTCTGGTCTCTGGTCTCTCGTCTCTGGTGTCTCGTCTCTCGTCTCTCGTCCTAGGCGGCGGCCAGGACCTGCGAGCGGCGCTTCCACAGCTCGTTCAGTTTCGTCGTGAGCCACTGCCGCTCGTCGCGCTCGAGGCCGCAGGTCAGGAAGAGCGCGGCGTATGCCAGGGCGCCGATGGCCATGTGCGCCAGGACGGCGGCGAGTCGCAGCGGGATCAGGTGACGCGTCAAGGCGACGGCCGCGATCGCGACGAGCGCGGGCCACACGGCGGGCCACACGATGCGGCGGTACGCCGTGGGCACGGACAGCTCGACCGCGCGGCACGCGGCGGGGAAGATCGCGAACGCCGCCACGATGGTCACGGGAATCACGGTGCCCAGCGCCACGCCGACCAGCCCGATGACATTCACCAACAGGACGCTGAGCAATACGTTTGCCACGGCGCAGCCCGCCGCCGCGCCGGCGACGAAGCCGGGACGGCCCGAGCCCTTCAGCACCGTGCCGGGAATGCCCATCCACGCGCGGAGCACGACGACGAAGGCGAGCAACTGAGCCGTGAGCACGCCCTCGTCGAAGCCCGGGCCGACCCACGTGCGGATGAGCACGTCCGCCACGCCGATCACCATGCCGCACAGCGCCAGGGCCACCGCGAGCTGAAAGCGCGTGGCCTGCACGAGCAACTGGCGCTGCGCGTCGATCCGCCCTTCCGTGGCCTGCTGCACGACGGCGGGAAAGAGGAACGTGTGAAGCTGGTTCGTCATCCGGAAGAGCGCCTCGGACAGCCGCAGGCCGACCGAATACACACCCACCGCGGCGGTATTGAGGAAGATGCCGATCGTGAACGCGTCCAGCGCGTAGTTCAGGCGCGAGGACCAGTCGATGATGGCGAGGTAGATGCTGAAGCCGGTCACTTCGCGCAGCCGCTCGCGGCGGAACAGACGGAAGCTGAGGCGCAATGCGGGAAACACGGCCCTGGCGTTCCGCCGATACAGGTAGTACGGCGCCATGCGCACGAGCGTGGTCGCCACGACGAGCTCGATGAGCCCGTAGCCGAGCCACAGCACCACGACGTTGACGGCGGCGACGGCGATCATCGCGGCGGTGCCGATGACGTTGTTCAGGTAATAGCGCTCGAAGCCGTTGACCACGCCGCCGTACACCGCGAACACGAAATGGATCGCGACGTTCGCCGCGATGATGAGGAGAATGACCCGGCCCGTATCGACCTGGCCAGGCTCCAGGTTGAAGATCGCGGGGAGGAACCAGGCGACGACGATCGCGATGGCATAGACGATCACGCCCATCACCGTGAAGACCGTGAAGAGCGTGCTCAGGATCTCGTTGAGCGCGCGCACGTCGCGCCGCGCCCGGTACTCGGCGACGAACCTGATGACGGCGCTCCCGTACCCCAGCTCCAGCACGGAGAAGTAGGCGGTGATCGACGCCGTGAGCATCCACAGCCCGTACGCCGACCGGCCGAGATAGTGGATGTTGATCGGCAGGACCAGCAGGCCCGCGATGGCCCCGACGACGATCCCCACGTAGCGGGTGGAGACGTTCCGCGCGAACGTGAGAAACCTGTTCTCGTCGCGGTGCCAGGCGGCGGGCCCCGGCGAGCTCACTTCGCGCCCTTTCCGAAGATGATCACCTTGACGGTGTCGAAGACGATCGAGAGGTCGAGCGCGATGGACAGGTGCTTGATGTAGTACAGGTCGTACCGCAGCTTCTCCATCGCATCTTCGATCGAAGAGCCGTACTGGTAGTTGATCTGCGCCCAGCCGGTGACGCCCGGCTTCACCGCGTGGCGTTGCTGGTAGAACGGGATCTCGTCGGCCAGTTGCCGGACGAAGAACGGGCGCTCGGGACGCGGACCCACGAAGCTCATGTCGCCGCGCAGCACGTTCCAGAGCTGTGGCAGCTCGTCGAGGCGCGTCAGCCGGATGACCCGTCCCACGCGCGTGATGCGCTCGTCGTTGTCCCGAGCCCAGATCGGCTGGCCTGACTGCTCGGCGTCCACCCGCATCGAGCGGAACTTGACGAGCGTGAAGGTGCGGCCGTTCTCGCCCACCCGCTCCTGCCGGTACAGGATCGGGCCGTCGGACTCCAGGTACACGGCCAGCGCGGTCACGAGCGTCAGCGGCGCGGCGAGCACGAGCCCGATCGACGCCAGGGCCAGGTCGATGAGCCGCTTCGAGACGCGGGTCCAGCGGGAGATGACGAAGCCGTCCGAGAAGATGAGCCAGCTTGGCTTCAGATCGTCGATGAGGATCTTCCCCGTGAGGCGCTCGTAGGTGGTGGTCGCGTCCTCGACGCGGACGCCCGAGAGCTTCGCCTGCAGCAGCTGGGCGATCGGCAGCCGCCCCCGCCGGTCCGACAGCCCGACGACGATGCGGTCCACGTCGTACCGGGTGACGAGGTGCGGGATGTCCTCGGCGGAGCCGAGCGTGGCGGGGTTGAGCGCGCCGTGCCCCTGCGCGGGGGCGTCGTCGATGAAGCCGATGACGCGGTAGCCGAAGTCGTGCTGCATCCGGATCTGCCGCGCCACCATGCGGGCGGTGGCGCCCGTGCCGACGATGAGCACGCGCTCCTCGAGCCCGCTCGTGTACGCCAGGCGGTTGAAGAGCAGCCGCCACGCGATGATCGCGACGAGGAAGATGACGAGCGACGAGACGAAGATGCCGTTGCCGATCGCCATCGAGGGGATGAGCAGGTAGAGCAGCGCCACCAGGATGGAGGCGGCGCCGGCCGCCTGCAGCAGCCGGATCAGCAGCTCGCGGCTCGAGTGGACGACGGTGAGATCGTACAGGTCGTTGTAATAGAAACAGATCTGGCAGAGCCCCGTGATGAGCGCGATCTTCCACACGTCGTGGACGACGTCCGCTCCGGTGCCGTGCGCGCGGGCGGCAATCGCCACGGATCCGAAGATCAGGAGGATCTCGCACCCGAAGACGGTCAACCCGCGCGGTGAAACGTACCTGTTGAACA
>JBOGIW010000524.1:0-4968 GCA_050748045.1 Vicinamibacterales bacterium
TCGCTCGGCAGCGCGATGTGCACGGGCCCCATTCGCGGGGCCAGCGACGTCTCGATGGCCTCGCGCACACGGGCCTCGGTGTGCTCGCCATCGAGGAGCAGCGCTTCCTTCGTGAACGGCCGGTAGACGGCGTTGAGGTCGAGCTGCTGGTGCGTCGCGTACGGTTCGGCGCCGGAGGCGAGCGACGCCGTGATCGCCACGACCGGCGAGCGATCGAGGAAGGCATTGGCGACGCCGAGCGTCATGTTGACGGCCTCGGGGCCGAGCGTCGAGACGCACACACCGGGCCGGCGCAGGATCTGGCCGGTCACGTCGGCCATGAAGGCCGCCGTCGCCTCGTGGCGCGTGAGCACGAAACGGATGCCCGCGCGGCGCGCGGCCTCGATGAAGCCGAGGATCTCGCCCCCGGGCAGGCCGAACATGACATGGACGCCCGCACTGCGCAGGGTGCGGGCCAGGGCCTCGGCGCACGTCATGGCGCCGGCTACTGCTCCGAGGTCTCGGCCGGTCTCTCGAGCAGCACAACCTCCTGGCCGTCGATCTTCAGGGGAACGTCCGACACGCTCCTGATCACCTGCAGCAGCCGCGCGCCCTCGCCCGTCGAGGGATCCAGCATGAACACGTTGTTGGCGGCATCGCGCGTGACGGGGACGAACGAGACGCGGAGGAGGCTCCGTCCGCGCGCCACGACCCTGACGACCACGCCGTCGGTCGATTTCTCGTAACCCGGCTGATCGAAGGCGGAGTGGCCGATGGCGTAGAGGATCGGCTTCCCGTCGTAGATCTCGACGCCCTGCACCGTGTGGGTCCCGTGGCCGAACACCAGGTCCGCGCCGGCGTCGAGCGCCACGCGCGCGAACTGCTTCTGGTACGCTTCGGCCCTCGTCTGATCGCGTCGCGGTCTCCGTGTCGCCGGCGGCGGCCCGAACTGCACGGGTGTGCCGCCGTCCCGGTTGTGATGCGACACGATGACGACGTCGGCCCGCGAGCGGAGGCGGCCGACGTCGTTCCGCAGGCGCTCGAGGTCCGGCGGCTCGATCGTGACGCCGTCCTTTGACATGATGCGCGCGACGCCCGGCTCGGTCGCCGTGGCCATCTGCTCGTCCTCGCGATACCAGCGCGCGGTGTATTGCAGGAACCCGAATTTCACGCCCTTCCGCTCGAGAATCGCGGGCCTGTGCGCCTCGTCGAGGTTCCTGCCGGCGCCGGCCTGCGCAATCCCGTTGGCCGCAAGGAGCTGCGCCGTCTGCAGGATGTTGGCGCGGCCGTAGGCGACGTTGTTGGCGAGCCCGACGACGGCGATGTTCGCCGCCTTCAGGGCCTCGACGCCTCCCGGGCCCGGGTGCGTCCACTTCTTGTCGGGGATGTCCCCGTCGGGTCCCTGCGACTTCACGAGCACGCCCTCGAGGTTGGCGTAGACGAGGTCGGCGAGGCTCAGCGTTTCGCGCATCCGCGCAAAGGCGGTCGCCGGATCGGCGCGCCGCGAGTGGACCTGGACGTCTCCCAGGATGATCAGCGTGACGGTGTCCGTGCCGTACGTCCCGCTCCACTTCCACGCGGCGTCGGCGGCGGCCAGGCCGGCGGCCATGATGGTCGTGGCGAACACAAGGTGCAGAACACGCGAGCGCCTCATCTCATGCCTCCAGTGCCCGACTGCTGTGCAGACGTGCAGCGGCGCGAGTATACGCTGGACCCGCCGTTGGCGCGAACCCCTCGACCGCGGGTTCGCCGGAATCGAAATCGAGGCGCGGCGGTCAGGCTTCGGAACGTGGGCCGGCGTGTGAACGAGCGGTAGAATGCACGGCATGAGGATCTGGAGCCTCGCCTTCACGGCGGCGCTGGCCGTGCTGTGCGTCCACGCGGCGGCGCAGGATGCCGCCCGCCCTGCCGGCGTGAACCGTATCACCGTGCTGTACGACGCCTTCGGGAGGCCTTCCGACCTGGAGCGAGACTGGGGCTACGCGGCGGTCGTCGAGTACGGCGGCAAGCGGATCCTGTTCGACACCGGCAACAACGCGGCGATCTTCGAGCGCAATGCGAAGAGGCTTCGCATCGATCTCACGAGACTCGACGCGGCCGTTATCTCCCATCGTCACGGCGACCACACGACGGGCCTGTCGCATCTCGTCCAGCAGAACCCCACCGTGAAGATCTACGCGCCGCAGGAAGGCGCCTTCTTCAAGAGCACCGCGCCGCGCGCGTTTTTTGCCCACCACGCGGGCCTGTCGCCCGCCTTGCAGTACTTCGGCGGCAAGGCGCCGGAAGTGTGGCAGTCCGGGACGCCGTGGGAGGAGGCGGAGTTCCGGATCGTGACGAAGACGATGGAGATCCTGCCGGGGGTGTTCGTGCTCACCACGCAGTCGCGGAAGCCGGGGACGCTGGAGATGAACGAGGTCTCCCTGGCGGTCCGTACGTCGAGAGGGCTCGCGGTGGTCGTCGGCTGCTCCCATCCGGGGGTCGAGAGAATCCTCGAGCAGGCGGCGCACATCGACTCGAAGCTCTACACGGTCACCGGGGGCTTTCATCTCGTGCTCACGCCGCGCAACGAGGTGCAGCGCGTGGTGGGCCTCCTCCACACCCTTCGGGTCGAGCGCGTGGCGCCCGGTCACTGCACGAGCGAGCTCGGCTTCGCCCTGTTCCTGGATCGGTTCGCGGATCGCTTCGATCAGGCCGGCGTCGGCGCCGTGCTCGCCCTGCCGTGATCTCCGCGATTCGCAATCCGCTCTCCGCGATCCGCGCTCCGCGATCCGCGCTCCGCAATCCGCGCTCCGCAATCCGCGCTCCGCGATCCGCGCTCCGCAATCCGTGCTCCGGCGATTCGCTCTCGGTATACGCTACGGGGCGATGCGCTACGTCGCCTTTCTCCGTGCGATCAACGTGGGCGGCCGGGTCGTCAAGATGGACGTCCTCCGCCGCCTCTTCGCGTCGATGGGCTTCGCCGGCGTCGAGACGTTCATTGCGAGCGGCAACGTCATCTTCGAGTCGGCGGCTCGAAGCGCCTCGCGGCTCGAGCCGGAGATCGAAGCGGCGCTCGAGCGGGCGCTCGGGTATGCCGTCGCTACGTTCGTGAGGGCCGTGCCGGATGTCGCCGAGCTCGCCCGGCACCCGCTCGTCTCCGGCGCGAAGGTGCCGGACGGCGCCTCGTTGTACGTCGCGTTCCTGCGCGCGGCGCCCTCAAGGGAATCCGCCCGAAAGCTTATCGCGTTCAACAACGAGGTTGACGAGCTTCAGGTCTACCGGCGCGAGGTTCTCTGGACGGTCAGAGGCAAATTCCTCGACTCGACGTTCTCGGCGGCGCAGCTCGAGAAGACGCTGGCTGCACCGGCCACGGTCCGCAACGCCACGACCGTCAGGAAGCTCGCCGCGAAGTACGCTCGCTAAGGACCCCGGTCGAATAAGGTGGCCACCTTGGCCGCCGATGCATCCCGCCGGGCTGCGTTGCTCGTCACTTACATACTCCCGGTATGCGCGCTCCTCGCGCCTTGCCGGGCGGGCGCCTCGACGCCCAAGCTGACCACCTAATTCCGATCAGGGTCCTTAGAACAGCGTGATCCCGGCGTAGAAGCGATGCACCGTTGAGGGCCGCGCCGGCTCTCCCCGCAGCGAGAGCACGCGGTAGTCGAGTCGCAGGCGCAGCGGTCCCGCGATCGTGATCTTGGCGCCGCCGCCCGAGTTGAGCACGAGGTGCGTTTCCTGATGGTCTGCTGACTCGACTTCCTCCCGATAGATGCCGGCCCCAGTCGTCAGGTAGAACCGCGTGCCGAAAACCGGAACCGGTGTCTGGAGGAAGACGTTGCCGCTCACCGTGAGCAGCGATGGAACACCGGCGCTCTCGTCCTCGCCTGCCTGGGCGAGCTCGCCTTCGAATCCGACGACGATCAAGGCGAACCCGGCGGCGAGGCCGCGCACGGCCTGCCGCTCGGGGGTGGTGTGGACGCCGACAAACGCCGTCACGTCGGCGAAGAGCGGAGCCGGCACGAGGAGCAGCAGGGTCAGGGCGAACGGAGCGAGCCAGCGTGTGCGCATCAAGTGACCTCGGGGGCGGGGTGCTAGAATCATAGCGGCGAACGCCGTGAAATCTCATCACTACAGCCAGGCGGCCGTGGCGTTGCGCGAGGAGCTCGGACATGAGCTGCCACGCGAGCTGCTCGTCGAGCTGCACACGCGCACCGCCTGGCGCCACCTGCTCGTCGCCGCGCGTCAGTTCGTGATCCTCGGCCTGACGACGTGGGGGCTCGTCGCCTTGACGAGCCCGTTCATCTGGATCCCGCTTGCGCTCGTCCAGGGCTTTACCATCTTCAACTTCACGGTGCTCCTCCACGAAGTGGTGCACCACGCCGTCTTCGACCGCCGGCGTCCCGGCCTGGAGAAGGCGCTCGGCTACCTGTACGCCGTGCCGAGCGGGATTTCCGCGAGCCAGTTCACGCGGTGGCACCTCGACCATCACGCGGAGCTCGGGTCGTACGAGGACGATCCGAAGCGCCGCCACCTCTCACCGAAGAAGAACGCGCGGTGGTTCAAGGCGTTGTACTGCACGCCGGCGCTCTTCCCGATCTACTTTCGCGCGGCGCGCCGCGAGTCGGCCACCTATTCCGATGCGCTGCGGCGGCAGATCGCCTTCGAGCGGCGGATCGCGATCCTCGCGCACCTGTCGGCGCTCGGCGCGATCTGGTGGATCTTCGGTGGGGCGGCGGCGCTGCGTGCCCATGTCGTGCCGGTGTTCTTCGTCTTCCCGATCGCGTTCACGGTGAACCGCCTCGGACAGCACTACGACATCGATCCGGCGGACCCGGCGAAGTGGAGCACGCTCATGCGCGGCCACTGGTTCTGGGACTTCGCGTACCTCAACTCGAACTACCACCTCGAGCACCATTACTTCGCGGGTGTGCCGTTCTACCGGCTCCCGGCGCTCCAACGCGCGCTCGTCCCGTTCTACCGGCGCCATGGCATGCGCTGGCACGGCTACGG
>JBOGIW010000525.1:0-6028 GCA_050748045.1 Vicinamibacterales bacterium
GGCTGATCGTGCTCAGCACGTCCTCGCGCGGCCAGAGCTCAGCCGGCGCGAACGAGGTGGCCGATCCGAACCGCCAGAAGGCGAGGGCGCCGAAGGTGAGGAGGAGCGCCGCCGGGACAATCGTGGCCGAGCTGCCGAGGTTCTGCAGATGCCGTGCGTGCGTGAGGCCGAGGACGTTCAGCCAGATGAGGCCCCACAGCACGACCAGGACGAAGCCGACGGAGTACACCCGGTTCTCGGCAAAGGCGGCGGAATCCGCCCCGAAGACGAGCGGCAGGTTGGCGGCGGCGAACAGGAGCAGCGAGGGGAAGTAGAAGAGGTTGTTGACCCAGATGCACCAGCCGCAGATGAACCCGTTGACCGGTCCGAACGCGCGGCGCACCCACGCGTAGATCCCGCCCTGTTCCGGATACCGTTCGGAGAGCCGCGACACGGCCATCGCGAGCGGGACGAAGAACGCCAGCGCGGCAAGAATCCATAACGTGACAGATGGCGCCCCGATCCGTGCGCTCCGGGCAACCCAGCGGAGCCCGACGACCGCCACGACGTTCATCGCGACGACGTCCCAGAGCCCGAGCGCCTTGATGAAGGTCACCGCCCCTCGAGGAAATCCTTCATGGACAGGAGCGCGCGCTCCCAGCCGGGCGTGATGACCTCGTAGTAGCGCGTCCAGCGCGCGCTCTCCTCGTACCCGGTCTGCCGCAGGTGCAGCAGCGTCCCGCCCGCCTGCGGGCTGCAGGTGGCCTCCACGGCCATGGGGCCCACCGGATCGCCGTCGGGCGGCAGCCACCAGGCGTCGGCGAGGAAGAACTCGCGCCCCGGTTTGTACTCCATCACGGTGCCGTGAAAGGCGCCGCCGAGGCGGCCGAGGGTCGCGTCGCGCCAGTCGGTTGGCTCCCACTCCACGGCGTAGCTCCCCAGGGGCTTGGGAATGCAGACCGAGCGCGTCACCTGCCACCACACCGCGAGCGCGTTCGGGTCGAAGAACGCGTCGATGACGGAGGCAGGCGACGCCGCGATCACAAGGCTCGTGTTGAATTCCACTCCAGGAAATCCCAAGCTCCCGATTCCCAACTCCCAACTCCCAACTCGCGGGACCTGGGCGTCGGATTCGGGAATTAGGGTTGAGCCGTGGTCTGGCGCGTACGTGCGGCGCGATCCTTGGCCACCATGTCCTTGACTTCCTTCATGAGCGTCGGGACGTGGTAGGGGATGCCGTCCTTGATCGTCCACTCGATGCCGCCGCCGTGAACGCTCTCCGCCTTGTCGCCCCGCTGCACGGGCGTATAGTTCGGCACGACCTTGCCGTTGATCTTCATCACCTCCGTGCCGTACGGGTTCAGCAGCCGCACGTTCTCGAGCGGGTTGCCGTTGACGACGAGCAGATCGGCGATCCAGCCCTGCCGGACTTTGCCGAGACGATCGCCCAGGCCGACCATCTGCGCGCCGTTCGAGGTGGCATGCTGCAGCACTTCCAGCAGGTGGAAGCCCGCCTCCTCGTGCAGCTCCAGCTCGCGGATGATGCCGAACCCATAGAGCGACCAGATATATCCCGCATCGTCACCGGTCGTGATGAGGCCCCCCGCGAGCCCGAAGTGGCGCAGCGCATCCATCCACACGCGGTACATCTGCTTCCACTTCACCTCCTGCGAGACCGTCCAGCCGAAGAAGTACGAGCCGTGGTTGCTCATGCTCGCCTTGAACCATGCCTCCATCGACGGGTGCAGGTAGTCCTTGTACCAGGGCAAGTTCTGGTTGCGCAGGATGTCGCGGCTCGCCTCGTAGATCGACATCGTCGGGCTCCAGCCCACTTTCTTCGCCGCCATGTGCTCGACGAGCTCCATCAGCTTCTGGCGGTTGGCCTGGCCGTACAGCTCGCCCGCGCGGCCGAAGCGATGGATCTCGTTGCTGTAGTTCATGTCCGGCGGGAAGTCCTGCACGCCGTCGAGGGCGGCGTCGCCGATGCCGTAGAAGTGCTCGATGGAGCAGACGCCGAGGTCGATGTAGTCCCTGGCGGTCGTTTCCTCGACGCCGATGTGCGTGGTCGTGCACAGTCCCTGCGTCTTCGCTTCGTCGAGGAGCGCCTCGAGCTGATCGCGATCGAGGCCGCCGATCTTCAGGCCGTCGTACCCGTCGGCCTTGGCCTGGCGCACGCCGGCGCGGATCTCGTCGGGCGTCCGGTTGCGGCCAAGCTGCGGGCGGTTCCACATCAGGATGCGCGGGGCGACGATCGTGTGCGCGTTGCTCTCCTCGCGCCATTGCCTGGTTTTCGACGCGGTGCCTCCCACCTCGCGCGCGGTCGTGATCCCCGAGGCGAGATACAGGTTGCGCTCGTACTGGATGGGCTGCGGGATTCCCGAGGCCCGCTCCTCGTGCCAGTGCATGTGCGTGTTCACGATGCCCGGCATGACGTACTTGCCCGTGGCGTCGATGACGGCGTCGGCCTCGAGCTGCCGCGAACCGGCGGGGCGGATCTCGGCGATGAGCCCGTCCTGCAGCAGGATGTCCATGGGCCCGTAGGGCGGCTTCGCGTTGCCGTAGATGACCATCGCGTTGCGAACGAGGAGGCGGCGGTACTGACGCGCGTGCTCGGGGCCGCGCGTCGCCTGGCGGGCGGCGGGCTCGGTCGGCTGGGCGAATCCGATGATGACGAACAGCAACAGGGCGAGACGATGTGTGCGCATGCGGCGGATCATAGCAAAATGGACCTATGGACCTGCAGCCGCTCGCCTATCTCAATCGGGAGTTCCTGGACAACGACGAAGCGCGCCCGATCCGCATCCTGGCCGAGTACCTCGAGCCGCTCAGGAGGTTCAGGCAGCAGCAGATCCAGGACACCGTGGTGTTCTTCGGCTCCGCGCGCATTCACAGCCGCGAGCTGGCGGAGAGCCGGCTGGCGGGCCTCATGAAGAAGGGGAGGGACGCCGCCGCCGATCACGCCGAGGCGGTGCGGCGCGGCAGGAAGGCCGTGGACTGGTCGCGCTACTACGAGGAGGCGCGCGAGCTGGCGCGCCTGCACGCCGAGTGGGCGAAGACGCTGGAAGGACCGAACCACCGGTTCGTGGTGGCGTCGGGCGGAGGCCCGGGCATCATGGAAGCCGCCAACCGCGGTGCGATGGACGCGGGGGCGAAGTCGATCGGCCTCAACATCAGGCTGCCCTTCGAGCAGGGGCCGAACGCCTACATCACGCCCGGGCTGCACTTCGAGTTCCACTACTTCTTCATGCGGAAGTTCTGGTTCGCGTACCTCGCGAAGTCGCTGGTGGTGTTTCCCGGCGGGTTCGGCACGCTCGACGAGATGTTCGAGATCGTGACGCTCATGCAGACGCAGAAGCTCGCGAAGCAGATCCAGGTGATCCTGTACGGCACCGACTACTGGGACGCGATCCTGAACCTGGAGCCGATGGTCGAATGGGGCGCGGTCGGGGCGGACGACCGGGATCTGCTGACGCGCGCCAACACGCCGCGGGAGGCGTGCGAGCTGCTCAAGCAGCACCTGACCGAGCACCACCTGAGGCCGCCGGAGCCGCAGGAGATGAAGGCGCCGGGGATCGCGAAGACGACGGTGTAGCGGCGCGCATCGGCAAGACCGCTGTCAGGGCCTGGTACAAGACGCGCGCTAATCGTCTTCGAGCTCACGTGGTGTCGGATCTTGCCGCGCTCCACGCCGGGCACGGACGGGCGATCAACCGCGCCCAGTGATGGTCGTTGCGCATGATGCATGATCAGAGGGCCCCGCCGCCTTCAGGCCTCCGGCATCGCCAAGTCGGGCATCGGCGTGCCCGCGAAGAGCCTTCGGCACGGGCGGGCGATCCACCGGGCCCACTGCGCGGAGCGGTTGACGCGCGCGCTGTCGGTCGCGATGCCCGTGTTCGCGTACATCTGGCGATAGAGCTTCGAGATCAGCAGGAACGCGAGCCGCGCCTTCAGCGTCTTCACGCAGCGCGAGCGCTGCCAGATCGCCGGCATGCTGTAGAAGCGGTCCCACACCGCCTGCGTGCGCGCGCGGATTTCGTCGGCCTCCATCTCGGGGTGCGGCACGTAGACCTTCGGCCTTCGCTCCTGCGGAATGAGCCAGTGCCGGCTGATCGGGATCCCGGCGATGCGGTCGCGCTCGGGGTCGATCGTCTTCTCCCATTCGGCGAAGTCCACCGTCCCCGGGAAGGGCGTCAGCATCACGAACTGCGCGAACGTCACGTCCGCCTTCTGCGCCAGCGCCGCCGTGGCGTCGAAGGTTGACGGACGATCGCTCGGCAGGCCGAAGATGAAGGAGCCCAGCACGTGGATGTCGTGCTGCCTGAAGGCCTGGAGCCGCTCGACGAGCTCGTCGCCGACGGCGTTGAAGGGCTTGTAGATGTCTTTCAGCCCCTCCTTTGTCACCGACTCCACCCCGACGAGGGCCCCCTTGATGTGCGCCGCCTTCATCGCCTGGAGGAACGCCGGGTCCTCCGACGCCTCCATCGTGATCTGCGTGAAGAACACAGTGTCCCTCGGCAGCCGGGCCAGCTGCGCCATCAGCTCGAAGCGCTCGTCCCGCAACGCCTTGAGCTGGGCAAACCGCGCCTTGTCGTGCCGGCGATCCGCCATCTGGAGGTCCTCGAGCGTCACCGGGTAGAAGTTGTCGTCGGCGAGCGCAATGAACCGGAACCCTCGTCGGCGCAGGTCGACGATCTCCTCGAGGACGGCGTCGGTCGTCCGCTGCCGCGGCCGCTGGCCGTCGGTGCGCCACACCGAGCAGAACGAGCAGTGCTTGGGACACCCACGCACGGTCTGCACCGATGCCCACATGTAGCTGTTCCGAGGGAGCAGGTCCCACCTCGCGGGCACGAAGGCGTCGGGCTCCACGCGCCCGCCGTCGTACACGCGGCCGGGAGTGCCCTTCAGGCAGTCGCCGACCACCTGGGCCCAGACGGCGTCGCCGTCGCCCTTCACCACGGCGTGCGCGCCGCCGAGCTCGAGCGCCTCTTCGGGGTAGAGCGTGGCGTGGATGCCGCCGTACACGACCCACGCGCCCGCGCGGCGCGCCAGGGTCCCAACCTCGTAGCCTCGGAGAGCGTTCCCCGTGTGAATGCCGATGCCGACGATGTCCCCCGGCTGGACCGTCGTGACGTCGAGCGGCTCGAGCGTTTCATCGATCAGCACCGGGTCGCCGACATGGCGTGGCGTGGCGCCGGCCAGCACATAGAGCCAGCGCGGCGTAATCACGCCAACGCCAAACGAGACATGGCTGGGGTTGACAATGCGAACAGTCATAGATGGAGGGGTCTCCAGAGGCAGAGCCGCGTGAAACAGTACACTGGCCGCTGAGTCAGGACAACGCTAATCGACGTCCCTAATAGAGGAGGTACCGCTGGCGCTGCCGCCCGAAGGTCTGTTCGTCTTCGCGCCAGCTCTCCACGATCTCGGCCAGGGGCACCTCGGCCTCCAGCTGCCGCCGGAGCTCGTCGGAACCCGAAAGGATATCGAACGGCATCTTGTTGTGCTCGTATTCATACGGCGGCTGCCGCCAGGCGAAGCTGGCCGGATCGGCGCGGCGGAAGAGATCGATGAGCGCCACCCCGGCCAGGACAGGGCGAAACGCCCCCCTGTCGAGGACGTGCACCTGGCACCCTCCGCACCTCTTCTTCGCGTGCTTCTGGAAGGTCGGCTCGAAGACGGCGGGGCGGCAGTGGAGGCCGGGCAGGCCGAGCCCGTTCATCGAGGACGCGAACGTCTCGGCCTCTATCCACGGAGCGCCGACGAGCTCGAACGGACGCGTCGTCCCTCGACCTTCGGAGAGCATCGTCCCTTCGAAGAGGACCGCCCCGGGGTAAACGATGGCACTGTCGAGCGTCGGGATGTTGGGGGAGGGCATCACCCAGGGCAGACCCGTGTCGTCCCCGTACATCGAGCGCCTCCACCCCTCCATCGCGACAACGTCGAGCTGCGCTCCCAGGCCGAACTCGTCGTTGAAGAAGCGCGAGAGCTCGCCGATCGTCATCCCGTGACGCATCGGGATGGGAAACTGGCCGACGAATGACTCGAAGCC
>JBOGIW010000526.1:0-7432 GCA_050748045.1 Vicinamibacterales bacterium
GTGGAGTTCCTCCTCGAAGGAACCGGCGAGGCGGCGCGCTTCTACTTCCTCGAGATGAACACGCGCCTCCAGGTGGAGCACCCGATCACCGAGCAGGTGACAGGCGTCGATCTCGTGCGGGCGCAGATTGCCGTGGCGGCCGGCAAGCCGCTGCCGTGGACCCAGGCCGAGCTCTCGCAGCGCGGGCACGCGATTGAAGCGCGCGTCTATGCCGAGGACCCCGCCGAGGACGATCTTCCCCAGGCGGGCCCGCTGCTCCTCTACCGCGAGCCGGTGATGCCTGGGATCCGCATCGACTCGGGAGTCGTCGAGGGAAGCGAGGTGACCGTGCACTACGACGCGATGCTGGCGAAGCTCGTCGCGTCGGCGGAGACACGGGACGCCGCTCGTCGCCGCGCGGTCGCCGCGCTCGAGAGCTATCCCATCCTTGGCATCCGGACCAACGTCGCCCTGCTCATCGCTCTCCTCCGGCACCCGCGCTTCATCGCCGGCGACGTGGACACGGGCTTCCTCGACGCGGAGGGGGAGGCACTGCGCGCCTCGCTGAATGGCGAGCCTCCTGCCGAAGCGGTGCTCGTCGCCCAGGTGGCGCACGATTCGGAGCCCGCCGCCGCGGGCGGAAGCCAGGCCGCCGCCTCCGACCCCTGGGCGACGTTGAAGGGCTGGCGTGGCTGACATCACGGTGACGCCGCTCGGCAACGCCGCCTACCGGATCGTCGACGGCACGCGTTCGCGCATCGCGTACGCGATCGGGCCGGCCGATGCCCGGTGGGTATTCCTCGACGGTCGCGTCTACGTCGTGGACGCCGCCGCTCCGCGGGGCGCCAGCCGGCGGACGAAGCGGCGCGACGACCACGGCGCGCTGGCGGCCCCGATGCCCGCGACCGTGGTGGCCATCGCCGTCGAGCCCGGTCAACGCGTCTCAAGGGGTGACGTGCTGATCGTGCTCGAGGCCATGAAGATGGAGCTGCCGATCACGGCGCCGCGGGACGCGACGGTCAGGGCGATCGCCTGCGAGCCGGGCGAGCTCGTGCAACCCGGCATTCCGCTGCTGGAGCTGGAATGAGCACGCGCCCCCTCGACCTCACTCGGGTCGGGCGCGTGCAGATCGTCGAAGTGGGTCCGCGCGACGGGCTTCAAAACGAGGCGGCTCGGATTCCGACGGCGGAGAAGATCGCCTTCGTGGAACGCCTGGCCGACGCCGGCCACTCCGCCATCGAGGTCTCGGCGTTCGTCAGCCCGAGGTGGGTGCCGCAGATGGCCGACGCAGCGGACGTGTTCACGGGCATCACGCGAAAGGCCGGCGTCCGCTACACGGCGCTCGTGCCGAATCTCGCGGGTCTGGCACGCGCGCGCGACGCGAAGGCCGACGAGATCGCCATCTTTGCCGCCGCGTCCGAGTCCTTCAGCCGGCGCAACCTCAACCAGACGATCGACGAGTCGCTCGCCACCTACAAAGCGGTGTGCGGCGAGGCGCGCGCCGCGGGTCTGCGCGTGCGCGGCTACCTCTCGACCTGTTTCGGGTGTCCCTTCGAGGGGCGTGTGCCGCCCGCGACGGTCGCCGGCGTGGCGGCCCGGCTCCTCGACCTCGGCGTCTACGAGGTGGCGATCAGCGACACGATCGGCGTCGCGCACCCCGGCCAGGTGTCAGAGGTCGTGGGCGCCGTGACCGAGCACGTGCCCCTCTCGCAGGTCGCGCTCCACTTCCACGACACGCGCGGGACGGCGCTCGTCAACGTGCTCGCCGGGCTGCAGCTCGGCGTCACCACGTTCGATTCGTCCGCCGGCGGGCTCGGCGGCTGCCCCTACGCGCCCGGCGCGGCCGGGAACCTCGCGACGGAAGACTTGCTGTACATGCTCGACGGGCTGGGGATCGACACGGGGGTCCGACTCGAAGGCGTGATGCGCGCCTCGCGCGCGATCGAGCCGCTCCTCGGCCATCCCCTGCCGTCACGCGTCGTCCAGGCGGCGAAGGCGACGGCCAGCGGCTAACGATTCGGAATCGCCCGCGTCACCGGATCGGTCGTGCCGATGACTTCGTTGGCCACGCCCGTGAGCGTGGTCTCGCGCGGAAGCTCGCCCGACTCGGCGGCCTTGAGCGCCGCGACGACTTCCTCGAACGGGTGCATGTCGATCGCGTCGTAATCCGCCGGGCAGCCGAACTCGCGCTGCTGCGGAGCCGTGGGGTTCCCGAGCGTCACGCAGAGGCCGCAGCCGATGCACAGGTCGGCCCGGACCGCGCACACCATCCGGCCGTCCTGGTCAGGCACCTCGACGATGCAACCGTGGACGGGGCAGGCGGCCTGGCAGATGGAACAGGCGAATGCGCCAAAACACTTATCCGGGTCGACGACGGCGATCGTCCGCGGGGCCTTCTTCCGAGGGCCCGACATCCGCTTGGTCCACATGAGGCCGATTATGGCGTACAAGGACGAAATCCGCGAAATCCACGAGAATGAATGAGATGGACGCCGAGCTGAAGGTGCTGCTCGTGGAATTCGTCGAGAAGGTCGGGCTGCTCCGGCGCGACATGCAACACAAGGAGGAGCTGGAGAAGTACGCGGCCCGCTTCTCGCGCATGGAGCAGAAGCTCCTGGCGCTGGCCGACCGCGTCGAGGCGTCGGATCCCGACCTGGCCAAGGCGCTGCGCACCGCCTGGGCGCGGCCGGCGATGAGCCTGGCCTTCCGCAACGCCGCGCACCGGAAGACGGACTAAACGCTCTCCGCGATCCGCGATCCGCGATCCGCCATCCGCGGTCCGCCGAGAGCGGGTCGGGGATCGCGGATTGCGGAGAGCGGATCGCGGAAAGCGGATTGCGGAGAGCGGATCCTACCGCGCCCACGCGCCGCGCGCCCACTCGAGAATCTCTTCATCCCTCCAGTAGTTGATGATCCGGGTGTGCGGGATCCCCGCCAGCTTCGCGTGAGCGATCGCGATGTCCACGAAGTCGTACTCACTGTGTGCATGCGCATCGCTGTCGAGCGCGAAGAGGCACCCGCGTTCCAGCGCCCGCGCCGCCAGCGCGTAGTGCACGTCCTGGCGCTCCCAGGACCCGTCGATCTCGATCGCCACGCGGCGGCGTGCGGCCACCTCGAACACCCTGTCCCAGTCGGCGCTCACGCCGGGCCGCATGTTGTAGCGCCTCCCCGTCGGATGCCCGAGGATGCAGACGCCGGGCTGCGACACGGCGCCGACCATGCGGGCGGTCTGGTCGATCGACTTCCGCAGCAGCGAGTGCGGCGACGCGACGACGATCTCGAACCGGCGAAGCTCCTCGGGCGTCATGTCGACCGTTCCATCCGGCCTGATGTTCGCCTCGATCCCCTTGAACAGGCGGAACCGCCGCCCGTACTTCCGGTTGACGGCGTCGATTTCCGCGTGCTGCGCCCCCACCTTCTCCATCGTCATCCCGCCCGCGATGGCCAGCCCGTAGGAGTGATCGGTGACACAGGCGCACGACCACTTCCGTCGCAGGCATTCCTGGACAATCGACTCCACCGTCTCGGCCCCGTCGCTCCAGACCGAGTGCATCTGGAAGTCGCCGCGATACCTCGCGCGCGACGGCCCGGCGCGGCGCCCGAGAATCTCCGCCACGGCGGCCCGGCTCACGTAGTGCTGCCGCAGGGCGCGCAGCGTCGCGATCGATTCCTCCTTGCCCGCGTCGCGGATGGCGCGCTCGACGAACGCCGACCCGCCGTCATGGACGAGCTCCCGCGCGATGCGGTCCGTCGTCGGGCCGATGCCGGGAATCGCCCGGAACGTGTTCGTGG
Source organism: Vicinamibacterales bacterium (assembly GCA_050748045.1). GTDB lineage: Bacteria > Acidobacteriota > Vicinamibacteria > Vicinamibacterales > UBA2999 > CAVYVZ01. Next base: position 3,772 of record JBOGIW010000526.1, read on the forward strand.
TGACGAGCGGGGTGATGTGCCGGTCCAGCCGGAGCACGGCCTTTGCGGCGCGCACGTAGCCGAAGCCCCTGGGATTGCCATCGCCGGCCACGTGCGCCAGGTCGAACAGCAGGCCGGCAAGCGCAAGGTTCACGTCCCTAGGTATCATGGAGCTTCATTCTTCAGCGGAGGAGGTAACGTGGCAACGTTTGCGCGGCACGCCAGCGTGGATTGGAACGGCAACCTGATGGATGGCAGCGGGCGGTCGAAGGCGGGCACGGGGGCGTTCGACCTCCCGGTCACCTTCCCGAGCCGCATCGGCGAAGGGGACGGCAAGACGACGCCCGAGGAATTGCTTGCGGCGTCGCACGCGGTCTGTTACGCGATGGGGCTGGCCGCGACGATTGGCCGGCAAGGCGGCAAGGCGCGCCGCCTCCGCGTCACCGCCACGGTGACGGCGGACAAGGGCGAAGCCGGCATCACGGTGGTGTCCTCGCACCTGAAGGCCCGGGTCGAAGGGCTCGAGGGGATCGACCCCGGAGCGATCGGGGAGATCGTGAAAACGGCCGAGCAGCGCTGCCCCATCTCGAACGCCATCCGCGGCGCCGTGAACATCACCGTGGAGTCCGAGGTCAGCTAGGCAGCCGGCACGGGGAGGCATGGCGGCAGGCGGCAGAGTGGAGACGGTCGGCCGGTATCGCATCGTGCGGCGCCTCGGCGAAGGGGGCATGGGGGTCGTCTATGAAGCCCATGACGACCGGCTCGATCGCGTCGTCGCGCTGAAACTGATGCACGACGCGATGCTGGGCCCCGTCGCCGTCGAGCGATTCTGGCGGGAAGCGCGCGCCGCCGCCTCGATCAGCCACCCGCACATCTGCCAGATCTTCGAGCTTGGCGAAGACGAGGGCCGCCCCTTCATCGTCATGGAACGGCTGGCCGGCGAGACGCTGGCCGATCGGCTGGCGCGCGGGCCGATCGCGCCGCGCGACGCGGCGGCGCTCGCACTGGGCCTCCTCGATGCGCTCGAGGCCCTTCACCAGCGGCAGGTGGTCCATCGCGACCTGAAGCCGTCCAACGTGTTCATCACCGCGCACGGGATCAAGCTCCTCGACTTCGGCCTGGCCCGCGACGTTGGCTCGATCACGGACACAGCCGTGACGCGCCTCACCAGCCCAGGGCTCGTTGTCGGCACGCCGCATTACATGCCTCCCGAGCAGATCACGGGCACGACGCTCGATGAGCGAGCCGATCTCTTCGCGGCCGGGGCCATCTTCTTCGAGATGCTGAGCGGGCACCCGGCCTTCCCCGGCGCCACCCCGGTCGACGTGCTCCAGAAGATCCTGCACGAGCAGCCGCCGGCGCTCCTCGGCTCCCCGCTCGTCGCCGCGCTCGATGCGATCATTCACCGGGCGCTCGCCAAGAGGCCCGACACCCGCTATCCCACGGCGGCGGCCATGGCCGCTGACGTGCGTCAGGCGCTGGCCGTCGGCGATTCGGGCGAGGCCGTCCGCGTCACCACCATGACGCGGCTGGTCGTGCTGCCGTTCCGCCTGCTGCGGGCAGACCCGGACACGGAGTTCCTCGCGTTCAGCCTGCCCGACGCCATCACGGCGTCCCTCTCGCAGCACGAGGGGATCAGCGTGCGCTCGCCGCTGGCCGCCTCGCGCTTCGCCAGCGACGCGCCGGATTTGCGGGCGATGGCCGAGCAGCTCGACGTGGATCACGTCCTGACCGGCACGCTCCTCCGCTCCGGCGACCAGCTTCGCATCTCGGTGCAGCTCGTGCAGGCGCCCGGGGGCCGCGTCATCTGGTCGCACGGCGCGCAGGCGGCCATGGGGGATCTCTTCCAGCTCCAGGACACGCTGACGCACGGCATCGTCGACGCGCTGCCGGTCGGACGCGTCGCCTCCGCGCCCGTCGATGTCCCGCGCACGCCGCGGGCGTACGAGCTGTACCTGCGGGCCAACCAGCTCGCGCTGGAGTCGAGCACGTATCGCCTGGCCCAGTCGCTGTACGAGCGCTGCCTCGACGAAGATCCCAGGTTTGCGCCGGCATGGGCCAGGCTCGGGCGGGTTCAGCGGGTCATCGGCAAGTACCTCGAGAAAGATCCCCAGCCGGCCGACGACGCGGCGGAGCACGCGTTCCGGCGCGCGCTGGAGCTGAACCCCGACCTGCCGATCGCCCACAACCTCTATTCGTACCTGGAGACCGAGCGCGGGCGCGCGGAGCTCGCCATGACGCGCGTGCTCGACCGCCTCGGCCGCCACCCGGCGGATGCGGAGTTGCTGGCCGCGCTCGTCCACTCGTGCCGGTACTGCGGGCTGCTCGACGCCTCCATTGCGGCGCACGAGCGCGCGCGGCGGCTGGACCCGCAGGTGCGGACCAGCGTGCTCCACACCTATTTCGCCATGGGCGACTATCAGCGCTGCGTGGACGAGGCGCAGTGGCTGACCGATCCGATGATCACGGCGGCGCTGGTCGCCATGGGCCGGACCGATGAAGCGAGGATTGCGATCCGGCTGGAAAGCGAACGCTTCGCGGGCAACACGATCGAGCGGCACTTCATCACGCACCTCGTCGCGTTCGTGGGGGGCACGCGCGAGGATGGCGTCCGCGAGCTCGACCTGTTGACGGGCGGCGGCTTCCGCGACGGCGAGGGCATCTACCACGGCGTCCGGGGCTACGCGCGGCTTGGCGAGATCGAGAGGGCCATCCGCGCCTTCGAGCAGGTCATCGAATTCGGCTTTTTCTGCTATCCCGCGTTCGCCCGCGACCCCTGGCTCGACCCGATCAGGTCACACCCGCGGTTCGTCGCGCTGATGCGCGTCGCCGAGACACACTGCGCGACAGTCGCCCGTCTCTTCGTCGAGCACCGCGGCGACCGCCTGCTGGGCGTCCGCCACTGACGACGCGCAGATCAGTCCTTCGGCCGGTCGGTCTGGACCGAGAGGTACCGCTCGTACCCGATCTCCTGGATGAGGTGGTGCTGCGCCTCCAGCCAATCGACGTGCGCTTCCTCGTCCTTCAGCAGCGTCCTGAACAGGTCCGCCGAGGCATCGTCTCCCACCTCGCGCGAGACCCGGACGGCGTCGTTGTACATCTTGACGGCGTTCACCTCGAGCTTGAGATCGGCCGCGAGCTGCCCCCGGACGTTCTGGCCGACGTTGAGCGGCAGGTATTCCATCGCGGGCGTGGCATCCAGGAACAGCAGGCGCTCGATGAGCGCTTCGGCGTGCTTCATCTCGTCGATCGCCTGCTTTTTGATGTACGCGCCGAGCTTGTGATAGCCCCAGTTGTGGCACATCTCGGCATGGATGAAGTACTGGTTGATGGCCGTGAGCTCTTCCCTGAGCGCCTCGTTCAGGTGAGCGATGACCTTCTCGTTGCCGCGCATCCGCCGCCTCCTTCGGCGCCTCGTCCGCGAGACGCGTTGTCATCGTAGCGGGACCGCTCGCGCGGCCGCAACTCCCGGAGGGCGACGCCACGAAACGATTCAGGCACGAAGAACACGAAGCTCGCGAAGTTTGCACGCCAAATCAGCCACGAAGACCACGAAACCACGAAGTTTGCACAGGGATCCACGAAGAACGACGCATCGCGCAGCGCACGAGGCGTGCGACTGGCCGCCGAAGGCGGTGCACGTGAGGGCGAGATGGCCGCAACATGCCGCACGACGGAACCC
>JBOGIW010000527.1:0-10239 GCA_050748045.1 Vicinamibacterales bacterium
CATGTGTCCGACGGCATCGACAGACTGGCGACAGCGCTCGCGGAGACGACGCCCGCCCGCCACGTGCTGGTGCCGGACGGCATCGCCGCCGGCGACGGGCGCGCTCGGGCAATCGCCGGCCGTCTGGCGAATCTCGTCGAAGCCCTCGGACGCGGCCGGCTCGACGTGGTGGGCGTCGGCTCCGGCGGCACCGTCGCCGCGTGCCTGGGCACGTCGGCATCGCACCTCGTGCGCGCCGTCGCGCTCGTCGACACGCCGCTGTCCGATCTCGAGTCGCCCGCGCTCGGGCCGGAGCCGATCCTCGTCGGAGTGCCCTCGCTCTATTACGCGAGCTGCCCGGAGCGTCTGCCTCAGGAGCCTGCCGGCCGCGCGCTCCTCGGTCGTGTCATGACCGCGCCGCGCGTCGTGCTCGGAGGCGCGCAGGCGCCGGGCGTCCTGGCGGATCCCGAACGCGTGGCGTCTGTCGTGGCGCAGTTCTTCACCGACGTCGCGGAAGCCGCGCCGGTCGGACAGGAGGCGGCGCCCGAGCGCGCGCGCGAAGCCCGCGACAGCCGCTACATCGTCGAGCAGTACGACGCGAAGATCCGCGCCTTCCGGTGCCCGTGGATCGGCGCCGGCAGTTGCGCCCTGCGCGGCAGCCACCCGAAGACCCACGGTGTCGTGCGCGGCCGCTTTCTCGTCGCGGACCTGCCGCCGGACTTGCGCGTCGGGCTGTTCGGCGAGCCCGGCCGGGCGTACGACTGTCTGCTGCGCTTCTCGAGCCTCGGCAAGCCCGAGCTGGAAGTGTTCCCCGACGGAGATCGCGACGTGCGCGGCCTGGGCCTCAAGCTGTTCGAGGCAGGCGAGGACGGCGCTCCGGTCACGATCTGCGACTTCCTGCTCAACGCCATGCCCATCCTGTCGACGCGACGCGGCCGCGACGTGGTGCCGCAGCGGCTCGACTTCATGGAGCTGACCCACCTGCTGCACCACGCGGACGCGCTCGTCGTGCCCGATGTGTTCTCGGTGAAGTACTACAGTCAGACCCCATATCGATACGGACCCGGCCGCGCGGTGAGATACACGATCACGCCCGGTCCCGCGCCAACCCTGGACGGCGAGGCCTCCGTCGACGAGGCGGTGGATCACGGCGCCCCGGACTTTCTGCGCCGTCGCCTCGAGTACGTCCTCGCCCACGCCACCTCTGATGTGGCGCTGAACTTCTGCGTGCAGTTCCAGACTGATCCCGTGCTGGATCCCATGGAGGATCCACGCGTGGAGTGGCGCGGGCCGCTCGTGAAGGTTGGCGAGGTGCGGCTCCCCCGGCAGATCGCCAACGCGCCGGAGCAGGCCGTCCACGACGAGGCCGTGGCATTCCACCTGTATCACTGCCCGCCGGAGCACGCGCCCCTCGGCGAGCTCAACCGGTCGCGCCGGGCCGTGTACTCGACCTCTCCGGCGCTGCGCCACAAGATCAACGGGCATCCGCACGGGCTGTATCCGCACCGGCCGAAGCCCCTCGAGGTCTGTATCGTGGGGTCGGGCGTGGCGGGGCTCGGCGCGGCGATGGCGCTCAGGCGATTCGGTCACCGCGTCACGGTCGTCGAAAGGCGATCGCGGTTCGGCGGGCATGCCTGCTCCGTGGACCTGCCGGGCGGCCACTCGGTGGATCCGGCCTTCGGATCCTTCACCGCCGCCGCGTATCCGAACGTCGCGCGCCTCTTCAGCGAGCTGGGCGTGGAGATCGAGGAGCTCGGATCCTTCAAGGAGGCGCTGTCGTTCTTCTCGCTCGACGGGCGGCGCGCCTGGGCGCGCCTCGAGGACATCCCGTTCGCCCGCCACGTCCTCGACGAGCTGGCGCGCTTCGACGCGTGGAGCATCCTCGCCGACGAGAACCTCGACTTCGTGACGGCGCGCGAGTACTTCACGCAGCACGGCTACTCCGAGGAGTTCATCCACTTCGCCTTCCTCGGCGCGATCATCTTCGTCTTCGTCGGCCACCCGGCCGATTACTACCTCGACTATCCGATCCGCCAGCTCGTGAAGTATTCGTACCTCCCCGTGGTGCTGGCCGGTCTCGAGCCGGTGTGCCGCGTCAAGCACGGCTCGGCGTCGTACATGGCGCGCTTCACCGAGACGCTCGCCGCGCAGGGCGTGCGGATGTTCGCCTCGACGGACACGCAGGTGCTGCGGCGGCAGCCGGCATATGTGGAGGTGGCCTTCTCGCAGAGCGGGCAGCGCTGGGAGGAACGCTTCGATCAGGTCATCCTGGCCACGCCTCCGCGCGGCGCCGTGGAGGTGCTCGGCGAACGGGCCACGCCCCTCGAGCGCGAGCTGCTCGATGCGATCCCCGTCACGAGCGACACGGTGGTGATCCACCGCGATCCGCGCTTCATGCCGCCGCGGCGCGAAGCCTGGCGCCACGCCAACATGATCGTCGCCGACGAGGACGAGGCGCTCGGGCGCGACCGTCCCTTCATGGTGACGAAGTGGACGAAGAGCAATCGGGACCGCGCGACCGACGTCTTCGCGACCTACGCGTACAATCGCACGCTCGACGTGGACGGCGGCGTGCGGGTCACGTTCGATCATGTCAAGGTCACCCCGGCGGTCGTGCGCCTGCGGCGCCGCCTGCGTGCCGTGCAAGGGCAGGGCCGGGTCTGGTTCTGCGGAAGCTGGATGCGTGCGTTCACGCTCCACGAGGACGGTCTGGTGTCGGGGCTCGAGGCCGCCAACGGCATCATGGCCGGCCTGCAGGAATATCCGATCATCAAGCCCGTCGAAGCCGCCGGAACGAAGAAGAAGGCTCCTTGGGGACCGCAGCACACCTTCCTCGACGTGCTCGAGTACCAGGCCCGCCTGCACGGCTCCAAGCGGGCGCTGGTATTCGTGGACGAGGAGTGCCGCGAGACCGAGGTGCTCACCTACGGTGAGCTGGTGCGGCGGGCGCGGCGCGTGGCGGCGGAGCTCTCCGGCGCCTGGAGCGTCAAGCCCGGCGATCGTGTCCTGCTCGTCTATCCGCCGGGGCTCGACTTCACCTCCGCCCTCATCGGATCGATGATGGCGGGCGCGCTTCCGGTGCCGGCGTATCCGCCGAACCCCGAGGATCTCTCGAACGACCTCGGACGCATCCGTGCGATCGTCGAGAGCAGCGGCGCACGCGTGGCGCTCACGACCCGCCGGTACCGCCGCCTGGCGCGCATCGGCTCGGCCCTGGCGCCGACCGCCGTCTGGCAGTGGCCGCGCGGGCTTGCCTGGCACACCACCGACGATCTGCCGGGCGAGGCGGCCGTGCCCGCGACGCGCCCGTCGCCCGACGACACCGCCTTCCTCCAGTTCACCTCCGGGTCCACGGCCGAGCCGCGCGGCGTCATCATCAGCCACGGCAACCTGATGCACCAGGTGTCCATCATCAGCGAGACGCTCGGCTTCAGCGACGAGAGCGTCGGCTGCTGCTGGGTGCCGCAGTACCACGACCTCGGCCTGGTCGGCTCGATCTTCACGGCCCTCTACACCGGTGCGACGTACGTCTCCTGCTCGCCGGTGAGCTTTCTGCGCAACCCGGCGATCTGGGGCGAGATGCTGCACCGCTACCGGGCCACGGCGACGGCCGCGCCCGACTTCGGGTACCGGCTGCTGCTGTCCCGCACCACGCCCGAACAGCGGGCGCGCTGGAACCTGAGCGCGCTCCGCGTCGCGATGAGCGCCGGCGAGCCGGTACACTACGAAACCTTGCGAGACTTCACCGAGGCCTTCGCGGCGTCGGGCCTGGAGCCGCGCGCCTTCTGTCCCGCGTACGGCCTCGCCGAGCACGTGGTCGCCGTGAGCATCGGCGGCACACACCTGTACCACGTCGACAAGAGCGAACTGACGCTGCGCCATCGGCTCCGGCTGGGCGATCATCGCGTCGTCGGCTGCGGCCGTCCGCCCGAGAGCGTCAGGGTCGCGATCGTCGATCCGGAGTCGCGTCGCCGCGCGGCCCCCGACGAGGTGGGCGAGATCTGGGTGTCGAGCCCAAGCAAGGCGCGCGGGTACTACGGTCAGCCGGGGCTCTCGCGCGAGGTCTTCGAGGCGCGAATCGAGGGCGAGGAACGGGATCGCACCCGCACCTGGCTGCGTACCGGCGACCTCGGCTTCATCCACCACGACGAAGTGTTCGTCACCGGCCGCAGGAAGGATCTCATCATCCTGCGGGGCCGCAACATCTACCCGGTCGACGTCGAGCGCGCGGCCGAAGCCGCGTCGCCATCGCTACGTCCCGGCTGCTCGGCGGTCTTCGTCGCGGGGGGAGACGAGGGCGAGCGGCTGATTCTCTGCGCCGAGCTGCGCAAGGGGCGCTACGATGCCGCCGCCCTCGGTGGTGTCGCCGCCGCGGTCCGACGCGAGGTCATGAAGCGCGAAGGGGTGCACGTCGGCACCGTCGCCTTGCTCAACCCGCGCTCGGTGCCGAAGACGACGAGCGGAAAAGTGCGCCGCGGCACCTGTCGCGCGCGCTGGCTCGAGGGGCGGCTGAAGACGCGTTTCCGGGACGACGGCCCGCCCGCGCACGAGCCGCGTGATGTCGGCCCGGCGCGCGCCCCCGCCTCGACGGCCGAGGACGTGATCCACGCCGCCGTGTCCGAGGTGACCCGCTGCGACGTCGATCGGCACGTCCCGCTCGCCGATCAGGTCAGCCTCGACTCGGTGGAGTTCGTCGGCCTCGTCACGCTGATCGAGCAGCGCCTGCAGGTGCGTCTGCCGGTGACCATCCTGAACCGCTATCCGACCATCGCGGCGCTCGCCGAGTACCTGCGCAGCCGCTCCGACCTGGTGCTGCCCGATCCCGCGGTCGTCACGCTGAACGGCGCCGGCGAGGGGCGCAACGAGCTGACGCTGTTCCTGATACACCCGGCGCGTGGCGGCGTGGAATGCTTCCTCGAGCTGGCCCGGCGCGTCGATCTCCCGATCACGGCGATCCGGCAGACCGAGGATGGAGCCTCGGTGGAGGCGCTCGCCGCGCGGTATCTTGCCGCCGTGAGGACCGTCAGTCCGCGCGGGCCGTACGTGCTCGGCGGCTACAGCTTCGGCGCGACGGTGTCCCGCGCGATGGCGCTCGAGCTCGAGCGGCGCGGGGAGGTCGTCGCCGGGGTGCTGCTGCTCGACGAGATTCACCGGCCGCCGCCCCTCCTCACGGGCAGCAGCCGGGGCGAGCGCGGCGCGCTCGTCTTCGAGGTGGCGCGTGAGTACCTGCCGCCGGCGGACCTGGCGGCCCTCGATGCCGCGCTCTCTGCGCACGGCGAGGCCGACCTCGATCGCGTGCTCGCCGCCGTTGCCGACCCGGCGCTGCGGGGGACCATCACGGAACAGGTCCGGCGCTATGAGCACAACGTCCGCATCGGCGCCGGCTATCACGCGCCGCCGCCGCGCGCGCCGCTGGTGCTCCTCCGCACGTCGAGCTCGTACCATCGCGCACCGGGGATGATGGCGCAGGTGCGCCTCGTGCCGGGCGATCACTTCACGATGCTGGCGCCGCCCCACGTCGATGCCGTCGCCGGCGCGGTGCGTGACGTGATGGAGATGTTCACGGCGGCGTCGCAGGGTGCGGCTCTCGTGGGCCAGACCGCGCTCCCGCTGGCGCCGGCGGCCGCCGTCGAGCGGCTGCCGCACGCGGAAGCCGAAACAGTGCGCGCCGAAGGATGATGACGCTCGTTCGCAACGCCGCGGGGTACGGCCTCTTCGCCGTGCTGCTCGTGTCCTTCCTCCTGGCTAACCTGGTGGTCCCGCCGCAGCGTCTCCTGCGCCCGGTGAAGGCGATGCTGCGCCTGATGTTCCGCGTCCTCGGCGTGCGCGTCCGCGTCGTCGGCGCCGAGCGGCTCGAAGAGGGCCGCGCGTACGTCTACATGAGCAATCACGTGACGTCCATCGACCACCTGATTGCGCTCGCGTATCTGCCCGGCTACCTCGTCGGCCTGGAGAAGGTGGAAGCGCTGAGGGTTCCGATCTACGGCTGGGCCGCCCGCCGGTGGGGTCAGGTCCATATCGACCGGTCCGACAGCGAGCGCGCGATCGAATCGTGCCGCGTGATCGAGAAGCGGCTCGCGTCCGGCGTGAGCATCGCGTTGTACCCCGAGGGCACGCGAAGCCACGACGGCCGCCTACAGCCGTTCAAGAAGGGCGTGTTCCACATCGCCGTCGATACGCGCGCCACGGTCGTGCCCATAGCCTTGAAGGGCCTTCACCGTCTGATCCCGCGAGGCAGTGCGCTCGTGCGAGCCGGAAAGGTCGAGCTGTGCATCGGCGCGCCCATCGCCGCACCCGAGCCCGGGCCCGAGGCGGTTGCGCAACTGTCGCAACAGGTGCGCGCCGCCCTGCTCGCCCGATTAGGCGGGGAGGGAACGGAGGCGACGGAGGACACGGAATCCACACAGCGCCTCCGGTGCTCCGTTCCTCCGCTGTGAACCCGTCACTTCCGTTACTCTCCGTTACCTCATGAAGGGCGGCGGGCTCTGACCTCCTCGAGCAGCCGCTCGAGCCGCTCCATCACGATCGGCCAGCGATACTCCCGGTCGACATATGCCAGCCCCTGCGATCCGAGCGTACTGGCCTCGGCGGGCCGTGACAGCAGCCAGGTGAGCGCCTCGGAGAACTCCTTCGCGGACCGGTAGTACAGGCCGCCATTCGCGCGCCGCACCTGTCCCTCGAGCACGCGGCAGCCGCCGTTGACGAGCGCCGGAACCGCATGATTCCACCCTTCGAGGAGCGCAATGCTGAGGCTCTCGTACGGGGACGGGACGACGAGGGCGCGCGCGTGCGCGAGGAGCGCGTCGCGCACACGCTCGTCGACGAACCCGAGGGCGCGGATGCGCGGATGATCCGGCACGGGGATCGTCGCGGGGCCGGCCAGCACGAGCGTGGTGTCCGCGCCGCCGTCGCCAAGGTGCTGCGCGAAGTACTCGAAGAGCGTCGAGCACCCCTTGTTGCGGTCGATGCGGCCGACGTAGAGCAGGAACGTCGCCGGAATGCCGAGCGCGTCCAGCCGGTCGCGAGCCGGGCGCGGCGGCGGCGCCTCGAGCCCGGAGCCGACGATTGTGGCCGGCGAGAGCGGACGTCCGGCACGCCGTGAGACGAGCGCGGCCTCCTCCGGGGTCAGGAAGACGTACCCGGCCGGCTTCTGGAAATACTCCTCCAGCACATCGAGGCCGATCGCCGGATCCTCCTCGGCCGTCGGCACGAGGACCGCGCGATCGGCGACGATGGGCAGGCCGAAGTATGCCGGGTAGTAGCGATACGACCAGAAGACCACGAGGTCGTAGTCGGCGCCGTGCGCGCGCAGGTGCTCGAGGAGCGCGGGCACGTCGGGCCCGTTCTCCCGGAACCATGCGTCCTGCCGGTCGGCTGAAGACCGCGTCTCGAAGACCTCGTCGCTGAGATCGGCGAACGCCTTGAGCCGCCGCGGCCGCCTCACCGGGAAGCGGATCACTCGGACGCCGTTCGTCGCCGACTCTCCCTCCGGGTAGGCGTTCGCCCAGGTCACGTAGTCGCGCGCGCGTGTGGTCAGCACCGTCACGCGGTGACGCACCGCGAGCCGCTCCGCGATCTGACGACAATGCGCCTCCGACCCGCCGGCGAGATCGGGCCCGTAGCGGTGGATCACGCAGGCGAGTGTCAACGGCCGTCGAGGGCCTCGGGCCGCCCTTGGTTTGCCGGAGGGCCTGTCGAGGGGCGTGTCGAGAGCTGCCGGAGGTGCCGGCGCAGCTCGGCGTTCTGGATCGCGAGCTCCTGGACGCAGGCGAAGAGCACGTGATTCACACGCTGCTGGCGGACGAAGTTGTCGTGGCTGTACTCGAAGAGCCAGCGGAGCACCGGCATGAGCACGCGCCGCTTGAGGCCCCGGATGACCGTGGCGGCCATCGCCGTGCGATGCGACGGGTAGGAGAGCGCCGGCTCGATGCGCCACCCGGCGGGATCGCCCAGGAGCTCCGGGAGCAGCAGCGCGCGCCCGCCGGTGCGGCTCGTGGCGTCCCGCAGCATCCGCTCGACCTCGGCGAAGACCTCGGGGTCCTCGAGCGCCCGCGACGCCCCGTGCTGCAGCAGCTCTTCGCGCAACCGGACCCGGACGCGATCCTGCAGCTCCGCCATCACCGTGTCCACGCTGACCGCGGGGGGCTGTGTTGCGGACATGCGACGGATTATCTTACCGCAGCATGCTTGCCATCCTGAGTCGGGCCGGAACCGCCCTCACCGCGATCAGCCAGCGCTGGATCCCGAGCGCGTTCGCCATCGCCGTGCTCCTGACCTTCGTGACCTTTGCCTTCGCGATGGCCGCCGGCGCCTCGGCCCGGGAGACGCTCATCGCGTGGGGGAACGGCTTCTGGACCCTGCTGCCGTTCGCGATGCAGATGTCCCTCGTGATTCTCACGGGCTACCTCGTGTCGACGGCGCCCGTGGTCGATCGGCTCTTCCGCCGGCTCGCGGCTCTGCCGCGGTCGCCGCGCGGCGCGGTGGTCATGATGGCACTCGTGTCGATGGCCCTCGCGTGGGTCCACTGGGGTCTCAGTATCGTCGGCTGCGCGATGTTCGTGCGACACCTGGCGAGGGCGCAGGCGCGGGTGGATTACCGGCTGCTCGTGGCGGCGGCCTACTTCGGCATGGGCGCGACGTGGCATGCGGGCCTGTCGGCCTCGGCACCGCTGCTCGTCGCCACGCCCGGCCACTTCCTCGAGGACCGCATCGGTCTCATTCCAATCACGCGGACGATCTTCCACCCCTTCAACCTCGTCCTCACGGTCGTGGTGGTCGTCGTCCTCGCGTTGCTCGCCTTTGCGCTCCATCCTCGGGAGACGGAAGCCGTGTGCATCGACGCCGACGCACTCGACGCGCTCGGACGGTTCACGCCGCCCTCGAGCCCGGCGGCACGGTCGCCGGCGGCGTTCATCGATCACACGTGGTGGCTCAACGGGATTCTCGGCACGGCAGGAGTGGCCTGGCTGGTCTGGTACTTCAATTCGCATGGCTTCTCGCTCACGCTCGACGTGCTGAACTTCGGGTTCCTGATGCTGGGCATCCTGCTGCATCCGAGCCCGGCCTCCGTGCTGGCCTCCGCCGAGCAGGGGGCGAGTCTCCTTGCGGGCGTGGTGCTGCAGTTTCCGTTCTATGCCGGGATGTACGGCGTCATTCAGGGCACCGGTCTCGGCGAGCGTGCCGGCGCCTGGATCGCCGGCGCCGCCGACCCGCGCGCGTTCCCGTTGCTGCTGTACTGGTATTCGGGAGTCGTGAATTATTTCGTGCCCTCGGGGGGCTCGAAGTGGGCGATCGAGGCGCCGTACCTGGTGGAGGCGGCCGCGCGGCTCGGTCTCGGCATCGACCAGGTGGTGGTCGCCTATGCCTGGGGCGACATGGCCACCGACCTCATTCAGCCCTTCTGGGCGCTGCCGCTCCTCGCGGCGGCGCGCCTCGACTTCCGCGACATCATGGGCTACGCCACGGTCGTCTTCCTGGTGTACGCGACGCTCGTGTCGGTCGCGTTCTGGATCCTCCCGCTCGTCTGGTGACTACGGCCCGCCTTGTTCGCGAAGCCCCGGGCGTACCTGCACGCTCGTGCTCGTGGCCGCCACGGTCTTCCGGTTCTGCTTCAGCCGGAAAAACACCCTGTACTTGCCGGCCATGCGGTAGGTGTGATCGGTGCTGAAGCGGCGGCGGATCGTGCTCTTGCCGGCCTCGTACGGATCGCAGTCCTGGGTATTCTCCGAGATCGTGCCGTCGCCCCAGTCCCATTCGATCGTGGGACAGTAATACGCCTCGTAGTCATCGGCGCCGCCCCGAATCTCGGCGACGACGCGCACCTTCGCCGGCGAGAACGAGATGGGCGGCGTTGCCTTGAGTGATAGACTTGGTTTCTTGTTCTCCTCCTGACGGTCCGCGCCGACGGCGGGCGCAAGGATTCCGTCGAGGAGCGCAACGGCAAGCAACGCGGCGAGCGGGCAAAACGCGCGTCGGTAGTTCATGGTTTACCCCGGGGAGCTGGCTTGCCGCATTCTAGCCGAACCGGAGCCTTGATGTGACCGTTCATACCGTGCCGGCCGTGGTCCTCAACACGGCGCCGGCCTCCAGGAGCAGCAGCGAACTGCTCGTGATTCCCGTTTTCGAGCAGGACGACCTTGGCGAGATCGACGGCCTGGACGCGGCGACGGGCGGCGAAGCCGGCCGCGCGCAGCGGCGGGGCGAGCTCCGGGGCACGCCGTACGAGCTCCTCTTCGCGGAGACCGGCCGGGGGGGCTGGCG
>JBOGIW010000528.1:0-4431 GCA_050748045.1 Vicinamibacterales bacterium
TGCAACGGCAGCCTGCGCCCATGCCCGCGCGCCGGCAGCCTGCGCCGGCACAGCCGCGTCTCGGCTTCCGCGGCTACGTGACGTTCGGCCAGACGCGCTGGCGGCGGCCGAGACGCTCGAGGCCGTCGGCGGCATGCACGGCCGCCCGACCTACGGTGGCGGCGTGCAGGTCACGAACATCTGGAAGCATGTCTTCGCCGACCTCGGCGCATCCGCGCTTGCGCTCGACGGGCAAGCGCGTCTTCGTGAGCGGCGGGCAGGTGTTCGAGCTGGGCATCCCGCTCGAGGTCACGATGCGCTCCGTCGATATCGCGGGGGGATGGCGCTTCAGCCTGGCGCGCGGACGCGTCTCGCCGTACGCGGGAGCGGGCCTCTCGTATCTCCGGTACGAAGAGACCGCCGACTCCGCGCAGAGCGGCGATGACGTACGTGAGAGCAAGGCCGGGGCGCTCGTCCTCGGCGGCGCTGACGTGCGGGTCTGGCGGTGGGTGCACGCCGGCGGCGAGCTCCGCTACCGTCGCGTGCGTGGCATCCCCGGCGAAGGCGGAGCCTCGGAGGCCTTCCGCGAGGACGATGCCGGCGGGCTCGGCGCCGCGGTGCGGGTGTCGATTGGACGATAGGAGCGGATTGCGGATCGCGGACCGCGGACCGCGGATTACGGATTGCGGGATCGCGGATCGCGGACCGCGGATTACGGATTGCGGGATTGCGGATCGCGGACCGCAGATTGCGGGATTACGGATTGCGGACCGCGGATCGCGGATTAGATCGCCACCGGGCCCTGCGCGCTCAGTGGGCGCCACCCGCCGCTGAGCAGCCGTGCCCACACATCTTGCGACCGCGTGAGCAGCGCCGCCGGCGACTCCACCCTCTCCACTTTCTCCTCGGCTGCCGCGCTGATCACCAGCTCGTAACCGTGACCTGCCGGCTCGTGACGGATTTCGTACTGCAGACGCTCGGATTCGCGCTCGAAGAACCAGACCATGACGCAGCTCCTGCCTCTCCTTTCAGCCAAAGCCGTGCCATGCGAATACTGGCCGGATCGGACGGGTCGGCGGGCCATCGATGTGTCCCGAGGGTGTGCGGTGTGCGGGCGCGACTCACCTGTGCGGGGTGGAACCGGCGATTTCGTCGACGATGCTACTGGCGTCGGCCTGCGGATGCAGCGTTATCCCTTATGCGGGACGGAACCGGCAATTTCGTCGACGAGGGCCGCGAGCGTCGGGACGCGGACGCAGTCGGCGCCTTCGTAGAGGCCGGCCGCGTCGAGGAGGATCGCTCCCAGGCCGGCGCAGCGCGCGCCGACCACGTCCACGTGATACAGGTCGCCCACGTGCGTCGTCGTCTCGGCGCGGCTGCCCGATCGCTCGAGCGCGATCTGGAAGTAGCGCGGGTCGGGCTTTTCCACGCGCTCGACGCATGAATCGCAGATGACGTCGAAGTAGCGCGCGAGGCCGACGCGATCGAGCGCCCGGTGCAGCACCCCGTTCGCATTCGAAACGACGACGAGCTTCGGCACGATGCTGCGCAGCCGATCGAGGGCCGGCACGACGTCGGCGGGCACGTGCTCCCAGAGATTGTGCTCGGCGTGGTACGCGGCGATCTCCGCGACGGCGGCGTCGGTTGCGGGCGAGCGGGGCACGCCCGCGCCGTCGAAGACGAGATCCATGTACAGCCAGGCACGCTCGGCGTCGGTCGTGCGGCCCATGCGGGTGTCTTCGTCGATACGATGCTTCGCGTGCGGCTCCGCGCGCCGCAGGGCCTCGGCGGAGGCCCGCACGCCGTGGCGGCGGAGCGTCGTCGCGACACGCTCCCAGTTCGGGTGGACGATGACGCCGCCGGCGTCGAGGAAGAGAGTTTCGATCATTCCGGCAACCATCGTAACGCGGGACTCCCGAGGTCGCGACTCTCTCTCTCTCTCTCTCGTGCGCGCCCGTTCTGTTCGCGCATCCGCCGGAATTGCGGCGGGCTGTCCGTCCTATGGACACGCGATACCGCGAGGAGGTGCGTATGGCAAAGGAGAATGGAGCGACGTTCGAGGAAATCAACCGCCGCATCGAGGCCGCCGATCTGGCCGGGTTCGACGTGGCGGCCGCCCGGGCAGGACAGCTCGGCCAGGTCTGCGATATCTGGCGACTCGTGGGGCCGATCGTGCGCGCGCTGGCTGACTTCCCGCTTCTCCCTCCCAAGTGGAGGGAGGTGCTCAAGAGGTTCTGCGAGATCATGGACAGGATCTGTCCGACCGGCTAGGCCGGCGCACTCCGAGGCCTTCTCCCGCGAGTACGCCTCTCGACCGTCGTTCGTATGGACCGCTCGGGCTCCGAGCACGAGCGATGCTCGTCGCGTCAATCGCAGCACGCGCGCTACACTGGCGAGGTGCACGAGTCGTTCATGCGTGCGGCGGTCGACGAGGCGCGCCTCGCGCTGTCGGCGGGCGAAGTGCCGATTGGCGCCGTGGTGGTAGTCGACGGCCGCATCGTTGGCCGCGGCTTCAATCAGCCGATCGGTGCGTCCGATCCGACGGCGCACGCCGAGATCGTCGCGCTGCGGGCGGCCGCCCGGGCGATGGGCAACTACCGGCTCACCGGGGCGCGGATGTACGTGACGGTCGAGCCCTGCCTGATGTGCGTCGGGGCGCTCGTGCACGCGCGCATCGAGGAGGTCGTTTACGGCGCGGCCGAGCCCCGGACCGGGGCGCTCGTGTCGATCGCGCGGGCGCACGAGATCCCCGGGCTCAACCACCGGCTCGCCGTCACGCCGGGCGTGCTCGACGCGGAATGCCGCGAGCTGATGCAGTCGTTCTTCCGCGGGAAGCGCGCGAGCGTCGTGGAAGGGGGCTGAGCATCGATCGGAGCCGGTGCGCGATGCGGCGCCCACACAATCAACCTCTTGATGCCCGACAGCGAGAAGCGTGGTGAGAGACCCTCGATCGGGTCACCTCCTCGCGATCTTCGATCCGCCGCGGGGCTGTTCAAAACGCCGAGCCTGCGGCGTGTGGAATTGCGGGCATGATGCCTTCAACGTGAACCGGCTTGATTCACCGGGCCGTTTGGTTCACCGCAGGAGCGTGACGACCTACTTCACGGAGTACTTGGTGAACGCGCCGCCCGCCTGGGTCAGTGAGTTCGGCCCTTCGGCCGTGTAGACGTTGCCGTCGGCGTCGACCGCGACGCCTTCCCCCGCGGTGCCTTGATACACCCGGTCTTCGCGCTCGAAGGGCGGGATGAATGCGACGATGCGGTCCTCGTCGAGAGGACCGATGCGGACGCCGTTGCGCCAGTTCGCGTGGTTCAACGGACCGGACTCCGAGTCGATCGCGTAGACCATGTCGCCCCGGATGAAGATGCCGCTGATACGCCCGTACATGTAGCGCGACTCGAGATAGTTGCCGTCCTGGTCGAAGATCTCGATGCGGTGGTTGCCGCGATCCGCCACCGAGAGGCGGCCCTTCGAGTCGAACGCCAGCGCATGCGGCGTGCGGAACTCCCCGTGACGCACCCCCAACCTTCCCCACGACTTGATGAACTGTCCGTCCGGCGTGAACTTGCTGATGCGGGCCGTGGCGCCGCGCTTGAGGCCCTCGGCGATGGCGGCATTGGTGGTCATGCCCTGGCCATCGTGTCCGTCGGCCACGTAGATGCTCCCGTCGGGCCCGACCACGACGTCATTGGGCTGGTTGAACTGCCCGTCGGCGTTGCCCGGCTTGCCGGCGATGCCGAGGCTCATCAGCAGCGCACCCGTCGGGCTGAACTTGTGGACCTGGTGCCCTTTCGTGCCGGCTTCGTTGCCGGCGAAGTCCGCGATCCAGACGTTGCCCGTCCTGTCGACGTGGATCCCGTGCGGCGTCTGCATGATCCCCTTGCCGAAGTTCGCGAGCACCGCGCCGGTGTGGCGATTGAACTTGAAGATCGGGTCGACCGGGTTGCTGTCGCAGGTGACGGGCGCGCCGGCGCCGAACGTGCCCGCGCCGCAGCGCTCGTAGGCCCAGACGTGCCCGTCGATCGGGTCGATGTCGATGCCGGCCGACGATCCCCATTTCCTGCCCTGGGGAAGCTGCCCCCAGTTGCGCGTCACGTTCGGAGCCGGGTTCGGCAGTCCTGCGCCGGTGATGGGATTCCCCACCGTGGCGGGCGCGGTGGCTGGAGCGGCCGATTGGGCGTTGGCATCGATGCTCGCGTTGCTGAACGCCGTCAGCGCGAACGCGGCGCAGATGCCGAGGGCAGGTAGCAGGGTTCGCGGCCAGGACATGGGACCTCCAGTACTCGGTCCGATAGTAGAGCTGAGAACCGCGCCCGGCGCAAGGGGACCGGGCGTGTCGGCGCTCCCGCCTGCGACCTCACGCCCTTGGATTTCGGCGCCCCTCCGTGGCCGGAAGGGGTTCGGACGGGGCATGTATAATTGAGTGCTCCCGTCGTCGCGGCGCGCGCCGCC
>JBOGIW010000529.1:0-6074 GCA_050748045.1 Vicinamibacterales bacterium
GCTGTCCTGCGAGGTCGAGGGGGCAAGATAGCGAATGGCCTGATCGTCGGACGTATAGAGCGCGATGTACGCGTAGTCGCCGCGGTTCGATACGAAGGCGAGCGTGCGGCCATCCGGCGACCAGGCCGGCGACTGGCTCGTGCCGCGTGCGAAGAAGAGGCGCGTGGCCGGCTGGCTGCCGTCCACCGGGGCGACCCAGAGCTCACGATCCCTTCTGAAGACCACTCGCTGGCCGGTGGGCGAGGGCGCGGGCTCGTCGCCATCTCCGAGGAGAACAGGGGCGCCGCCGCTCACCGCGACGGACCAGACCTGCATCCTCGGCTGCACGGGGCTGCTCGTCGGGTTCGGCATCAGGTTGAAGGCGGCCGGTGCGTTCGCGGCGTGGTTGCCCCCGCGCACGTACACGAGGTGACTGCCGTCGCCGGAGAACGCCAGGTTGGTCAGCTCCTGGCCGTCATCGCCATACGCAACGAGCCGGCGAGGCTGGAACTCCGGGCCGTCGGCCACCCACAGGCTGCGTTCACCGCGCAGCACCATCACCCAGCCGATGCGCTGCCCCTGCGGCGATCGGACCAGGCTGACCGGGTGCGTGAACCCCAGCACCTGCGGAAGCGAGAACGACGCGGCCTGCGCGTGCGCCATCGCATGTGCCGAAGCCCAGAGCGCCAGCGCAAGCGCTCCCGAACGGATTGCACGCCTCGTCGGATCCATCACGGGCTCCACTCCGCTTGAAATGCGCGCAGTCCGAGGCTAGCGTGCGATCACCGGGATCGCCCTCGGCTGCGCCGTGTACAGATGCCGGTCGCGAAGCTCCTTGTAGAGGGACGGCAGGCGCGCGATGAGCGCATTGACGTCATCCACGGCGTTCAGCAGATCGCCGCGCGCTTCTCCCATCGCCCGCGTCTGGGTCTCGGTCGGCAGCGACGTCGACGCCATGATCGCGACCTTGAGCGCCCCGATCCGTCCTCGCGCGTTCTCGGCTCCGCCTCCGCCGCCAATCCCGAGGCGGCGGTGCAGCGGCTCGAGGCGCGCCTGAAGACTCTCCAGGTTGCCCGCGATCGAGGCCGGCGCGCCCGGCTTGCCCTTCAGCGCCGCCTGAATGCTCTGGAGCTCTCCCTGGAGCTCTTTCACGGCCGTCGCCGCCTGGTTGGCGGTTGCCTGCAGGCGATGAAGCTCCATGAGCGTCTCGAAGTGCGTCCGGCGATCGGCGTCGGTGATGCGGATGTCGGGATCGCCGTTGACGCGAACGTCCACGCTGCCAACATCGGAGCCATTGGCCGTCAGCGTGGCTCGATATTCTCCGGGCAGCACCAGCGGGCCCGCCCGTGCGCCGTCCCAGTGGCCGCTTCCGGCCATGAGCCATCGATCGAGCGCCTGTGGCTGGACGCGCAGATCCCAGATCACGCGGTTGACGCCGGCCGCCGTGGCGTCGGCGAAGTCCTCTCCCGACAGCCGCCTGACGACCTTCGACGTGCGATCGCGGATCGTGATCCCGAGGTCCTTCGACGCTCTCTTCAGGTAGTACGAGAACGCCGCGCCCGAAGGCGGATTCTCCCCGAGGAACACCGGATTGCCCTCGTACCACTTATTGCGATCGTTGTTCGACAGCGTCCGTTGCGTGGCCGCCGCCGCCGAAAACAGGTACGCATCGGTCGCCGACGCCGCGGCGAGCTCCTGGAACGGCGTCAGGTCGTCGAGAATCCAGATGCTCCGCCCGTGCGTCGCGAGGATCATGTCGTTGTCGCGCGGGTGCAGCACGATCTCGTAGATCGGCACCGTCGGGAGGTTCGCGCGCACACCCGTCCACCGGCCGCCGCGGTTCAGGGTGATGTACAGGCCGGCTTCGGTCCCGAGGTACAGCACGTCGGGGTTCTTCAGGTCCTCGGCAATGGTCCGGGCGACCGTGCCCTCCGGCAGCCCGGCGACGATCGGCGTCCACGTGGCGCCCCAATCGGTACTCGCGTACACGTAGGTGGCGAAGTCGCCGAGGCGATGGCCGTCGAAGGTCGCGTACACCGTCCCTTCTGCGAACCGCGAGGGCGCCAGCTCCGACACGTACGTCCGGTCGGGCAGGCCGGCCACATTCGCCGTCACGTTGGTCCAGGTCGTGCCCGCGTCGCGCGACACGTGCACGAGGCCGTCGTCGGACCCGGCCCAGTAGATGCCCGCCCGCCTGGGAGACTCGGCGAATGACACGAGGGTCGGGTAGAAGCGGACGCCGTAGTGCTTGGCGAGGCGGAAGTCCTTCGCCTGCACGCCCATCAGCGACAGGGTCTCGCGATCGACGTTCGACGTGAGGTCGGGGCTGACCGGCCGGAACGAGTGGCCCCGGTCGTCCGATCGGAAGACCTTGTTCGCCGCCACGAAGAGCGTGCTCGGATTGTGCGGCGAGAGCTGCATGGGAGTATCCCAGTTCCACCGGTAGGGAGGCTCGCCGCGCGGCGGGTCGGGGCGAATCAGCTTGCGCTCGTTGGTGACACGATCGACGCGGAACATGTCGCCATTCTGGGATTCCGCGTACAGCGTGGTCGGATCGGTCGGATCGATCTGCACGGCGAAGCCGTCGCCGCCGCTGATGATGAACCAGTCGTCGTTCACGATGCCGAACCCGCTGCGCGTGGCGCTCGGCCCGCACCAGGTGTAGTTGTCCTGCACGCCCCCGCAGACCCAGTACGGGTCGCGCATGTCGTACCAGACGTGGTAGAACTGGCCAATCGGCATGTGGCCGAGCCAGAAGTAGGTCCGGCTCCTGTCGCGCGAGATCCCCACGCCGCCGTCGCTGCCGATCATCAGGTGCGCCGGGTCGTTCGGGTTGATCCACATCGCGTGGAGGTCGGGGTGGATCCGCTCGGCGCCGTTGCCCGAGAACGTCTTGCCGCCGTCGTCGGAGACGCGAAGCGAGACGTTGAGCACGTAGATGCGGGTGTCGTCACGCGGATCGACCCGAATCTGGCTGAAGTAGGCGGGGATCTCGGGGGCGAGCGCGCTCATCTTCGTCCACGAGGCGCCGGCATCGTCCGAGCGATAGATGCCGCCGTCACGCGCGTGCTCGATGCGGGCGTACACGACGTTCGGGTTCCTGCGGTAGAGGTCGAGCCCGATACGCCCGCGCGGGGCATCGGGCAATCCGCTGGTCAACGGCGCCCACGTCCGGCCGCCGTCCGTCGTCTTGTAGATCCCGCTGCCCGCGCCGCCGCCGTTGAAGCCCCACGTCGCCCGGCGCCTCTGGTACATCGCGGCGTACAGCACCTTGCTGTCCGAGGGGCTCATCACCAGGTCCGCCGCGCCGGTCTCGTCATCGACGACGAGGAGCGGCGTCCAGGTGGCGCCGCCGTCGGCCGTCTTATAGACGCCGCGCTCTCCACCCGCCGCCCAGAGATTGCCGAGCGCCGCCACGTACACCACGTCCGGGTTCGACGGGTCGATGACGATGCGGGCGACGTGCCTGGATTCGACGAGACCCATGTTCCGCCAGGTCTTGCCGCCGTCGGCCGACTTGTAGACGCCGTCGCCCCACGAAGAGTTCTGGCGATTGCTCACGTCGCCGGTGCCGACCCACACGACGCTGGCGTCGCTCGGCGCAACGGCCACGTCGCCGATCGACGAGACCGGTTGATCGTCGAAGAGCACCTCGAACGTGGCGCCGCTGTTGACGGTCTTCCAGAGCCCGGACGCCGGCGTGGCGACGTAGAAGGTGTTCGGGTTGTCTTCGACGACGGCGAAATCGGTGACGCGGCCGGCGGGCGTCGCGGGCCCGATTTCCCGGAAGCGGAGCTGCTCGAAGGGCGAAGCGGTGCCGGCGTGCGCCGGCTGGCTGAAACCCGATTGGGTGAGGGCCAGCGCGATGACGCACAGGATGGCGCTCGCGGCCTTGCTCAAGAGAGCCACCAACTGCCCAGAGCGGCCGCCACGAAGCCGCCGTAAAAGAGGGCGCACGCGACGAGACCGGCCTCGCGCCACACCGGCGGGCGCAGTTCCGGCGGCAGGAACCGCCGATTCGCGTAGAGCGTGTGCAGGCTGACGAGCACCATGTTGAAGCCGGCGATGTTGGCGCCGATTATCAGCAGCACGAGCGGCTGCGCCAGGTTCAGGGCGACGCATCCCCACACCGCGAAGACCGCCAGCACGCAGTAGTAGACCCGGCGGACGTCGCCGCCGCGCCAGGTGCGCACGGCGTCGCTTCCGTTCCAGAGGATGTCGGTGATGGCGCGCGGGAGGCCGTCGACCACGCCAAGCTGCGTCTTGAAGAGCACCCACATGCCGCAGATGAGCGTGAGGTACAGGAAGGCCGGGCCGAGCGCCTCGGCCACGCCGGCCGCCGAGATGTTGGCGATCGCCCAGGGCTCGATGACCGATCCCCGCGGCACGTACTGGAGCGTCATCAGCGCCGTCAGCGCCATGCCGACGATGGAGCCGGCCGCGAAGATGCCCCACTGATCGACGTTGACGAACCGCCACCAGTCGCGCCAGACCCGAAGGGCCGGCGCCGTGACCGAAAACACGTTGCCGTGCGCCGACAACTTGATGCCCGGGCCGAACGCCGTCGGGATATAGCCGACGGTGGCGGCCATGCCGTACCCCTTGTCGCGCATCCAGTTGGTGACGAACGCATTGCCGACGCCTCCGAGACCCGAGTACGCCGCGAAGGCGCCGATGAGCGCCCAGTCCGCGCCCGAGGGGAGCCGTCCGACGCTCACGAAGCCGGAGGCGACCGCGCTCCAGTTGCTCGCCGACACGGTGGCGAGGTCGATCGCGAGCAGGTACAGGACGACGACGCCGATCATGAGCCACATGGCAAGCTCGATCGTACGCTCCACCTTCTTGCCGATGAGGACGATCGCGAAACAGATGCCGAAAGTCAGATATCCGATCGTAATGACGACGCCCGCGTCGCCGGCGCCAGGCATGCGTCCGAGCCAGAGCGCGGCCGTGGCCGTGGCGCTAGCGAGACTCCAGCTCGGCCACCCGTACTGGAGAAACGAGAGCAGGCTGTAGGTGCCGCCCCAGAATCGCGGCCCGGGCCACGTGCGCATGTACGCCGTCATGACCGGCTCGCCGGTGTAGAGCGTGTAGCGAGCCATCTCGAGGTTGAGCAGCGCCTGGAGGACCACCGCAATCGTCGTGATCCAGAGGAGCGTGGGGCCGTGCGCCACGATCACCGCCGGACCGAGCAGCCACTCGCCGCTGCCGATGGCGAGCCCGAGGCCGATCACACCCGGCCCGACCGTGCGCATCACGTTGCGAGGGGTGAACGTGGGAGGCGCCGGGAGCGCCGCCTCGCCCCAGGGTGGGAGGAGGCCGGCGCGGCGCGTCTCGGTGTGCATCAGCATGGGAGCGGACCGGTCCCGGGGCTCAGTAAATCACCTTCAGCGCAAACTGCACTTCGCGCGCCGGGAAGGTGGAGGTGGCGCGCGCGAAGAGGCCGGAATTCAAGTCGCCGTTGAAGCCGGGGAGGCGCAGGTTGACGGTGTTGAACACGTTGAACGCCTCGACGCGGAGCTGGATTCGCGCGTCCTGCCAGCGCGACAGCGCGAAGCTCTTGAAGAGCGACAGGTCGGTCGTCGTGTACCGCGGACCCCGGTACGCATTCCGGGGGAGGTTCCCGGGCATCCGCTGCGGCCGCGGGAAGTCGGCGGCCTTGATGAACCCGCTGATGTAGGCCTCGTTGCTCGTGCTCGGCGGGTTCACCCCGTAGCTCGGCAGGTTGGGCCGGTCATTCATGACGCCGTCGCCGTTGAAGTCGCCGTTCGGGTACGGAGCGCTCGTGTACACGTTGAACGGATACCCGGTCTGGTATTGGACGATGCCGTTGATCTGCCAGCCTCCGAGGAGCGACCGCGTCACCCCCGTGGCGCGGTTGAAGAACGGCAGCTCCCAGAGCCAGTTGGCGACGACGCGATGCCGCACGTCGAAGTCGGCGGCTCCCCAATCGAGCGCGAAATTCCGCGCGTCGGTCGCGAACCGGCTCAACTGGACATCCGAGTCGTCGTCCATCGCCTTGCCGAGGGTGTATGAGAGTTGTCCGCCGAAGCCCTGGGCGTGCCGGCGGCGCACCTGGAGCTGCAGGCCATGGT
>JBOGIW010000530.1:0-4521 GCA_050748045.1 Vicinamibacterales bacterium
GCTCCAGACCGACGGATCGGTGCCTGTGCGTTTCCCCAGAATGACATAGAGACACGCCGCCAGAGACCCCAGGCCCGAGACGCAGACCAGACGCCAGGACCGGACCAGAGACGAGAGACCGACTCTAGAACCGCTGCAGCTTGAGAAAATTGGCGGAGACGTGCGTCAGGTCGGGGTTGACGCTCACCAGGACGAGCACCGAGCCCGGCGGCACGGCTCCTCGCGCGACCAGCGTCTCGCCGATCTGGATCGCAGGGGTGTCACCCTCGCCGGGATACTCCACGAGGTGGGGCTCGACGCCCCAGAAGAGCGACAGCCGGCGCGCGATGTCGGGCCGATCGGTGGCCGCGAGGATCGGCGCCCGCGGCCGCATCGCCGACAGCACGCGCGCCGTCTTGCCGCCTCGCGTCACGGCGACGATCGCCGACGCCTCGCCGAGCTCCGCCAGCGTCACGGCGGCCTGGCAGATCGCGCGGCCGTGCCCCGCCAGGATCGGTACACCGTCACGGTCGGACAGGCGACGCCGGCCCGCCGGCTCCCCGGATGGAGACACGATCTCGGCGTCGCGGATGACGGCGTCGAGCGTCAGCACGGCGCGCACGGGATACGCGCCGACCGCCGTCTCGCCCGACAACATGATCGCATCCACGCCGTCGTCGACGGCATTCGCCGCGTCGCTCACCTCGGCGCGCGTCGGCCGCGGCTCGGTGCGCATCGACTCGAGCACCTGCGTGGCGACGATGACCGGGACGCCGGCGGCGCGCGCCTTGCGCGTGATCTCCTTCTGCACGCGCGGGACGCGCTCCAGCGGAATCTCGAGACCGAGATCCCCTCGCGCCACCATCACCGCGTCGCTCTCCGCGATGATCTCGCCGAGGTGAGCGATGGCCTCCGGCCGCTCGAGCTTCGCAATGAGGGGCATGGCGGGCTTCCCCAACCTCATCACGGCGTCGCGCGCCTGGCGCATGTCCGCCGCCGTCAACACGAAGCTCAGGGCGACGAGGTCGACGCCGGCCTCAATCCCGAACGCGAGATCCTCCGCGTCTTTCGCGGTCAGGCCGGCAGCGGGCAACGGCACGCCAGGGGCGCTGATGCCCTTGTGCTCCCCGAGCGGACCGCCGTCGACGACGACGGCCCGAAGCTCGGTAGCCGTGCTGTCCTGCACGCGGAGCTGGAGGCGGCCGTCGTCGAGGAGCAGGCTGTCGCCCGGACGCACCGATCTCGGCAGGTCTTCATAGGGGGTCGACACGCGCCCCTTCGTGCCCTCGAAGTCGCCCACGCCGATGAACAACTGGTCGCCCGCCTCGAGCTCGATCGGCATGCCGCCGACGAGCGCCCCGGTGCGGATCTTCGGGCCGCCCAGGTCCTGCAGGATGGCGATCGAGCGCCGGGCGTCGCCGGCCAACCGGCGGATGCGCGCGATGACGGCGCCGTGCCGCTCGCGCGAGCCATGGGAGAAGTTGAGGCGGAACACGTCGACGCCTGCCTTGACGAGATCGCGCAGCACGGCGTCGCTCTCACTGGCCGGTCCGACCGTGGCCACGATCTTCGTGTGCCGCACAACCTCAGCTTACAATACGAGCTGAATGCGCTCGATACAGGCATGACGATCAAGGCGTGGCTCGAAATGGCCGTGCAGGACGCGGAGCGCCGCGGCCTCCCGACGCTCAAGCCGCTCCTCGAGACGCTCGCGCGGGCGACCTCCGCCCTTCGCTCCGCCGACTGGAACGAGAGCGCAGCTGGGGAGCTCGAGGGCATACAGGAGGCGGATGGCCGCTGAGCCCCGCACGATTGCCGAGCTCGCACGCGCGCTGCAGGCCCGCGAGACGACATCGGAAGCGGAAACCGAACGCTGTCTCGACCGGATCGCCCAGAGGAACCCGACGCTGAACGCCTTCATCACGGTGCTCGCCGACGAGGCCCGACGCCAGGCGCACGAGGCCGACCGCGAGATCGCGTCGGGCCGCTACCGGGGACCGCTCCACGGCGTGCCGATCTCGCTGAAGGACCTGATGGACCTGCGCGGCACGACGACGACGGCCGGATCGCGCGTTCGGGACGGACACCTGGCGGAGAGGGATGCACCGGCCGTCGCGCACCTGCGCAGGGCAGGCGCGGTGTTCGTCGGCAAGTGCAACCTGCACGAGTTCGCCTTCGGCACCACCAACGAAGACTCCGCGTTCGGCCCCGCCCGTCATCCGCTGGACGTCAACCGATCGCCCGGCGGATCGTCAGGCGGTTCGGGGATATCGGTTGCCACTGGAATGGCGTTCGCGTCGAT
This sequence comes from Vicinamibacterales bacterium, assembly GCA_050748045.1. Lineage (GTDB taxonomy): Bacteria > Acidobacteriota > Vicinamibacteria > Vicinamibacterales > UBA2999 > CAVYVZ01. Next base: position 2,282 of record JBOGIW010000530.1, read on the forward strand.
CGGAACCGATACGGGGGGATCGATCCGGATCCCCGCCGCGGCGTGCGGCGTCGTCGGCCTCAAGCCCGGTCACGGCGAGGTTTCGACAGCCGGCGTCGTGCCGCTGAGCCGCACGCTCGATCACGTGGGACCGCTGACGCGATCCGTGGAAGACGCCGCGATTCTGTACGACGTGCTTCGGGGTGAGCCGGCAGCCGAAGCCCCGCGCGCGCGCGAGGTCGCCGGACTGCGGCTCGGCGTGCTGCGCGAGTACTTCCTGTCGCTGCTCGACGCGCAGGTGGCCTCGTCGTTCGAGAGCGCGTGCGACCGCGTGCGCGCAGCAGGCGCGGTCATCGAGGACGTGACGATCCCCCACGCCAACGATATCGAGCCGATCTACTTGCACATCGTGCTGGCGGAAGCGGCGGCCTATCACGCGAAGACGCTCGAGAGCCGGCCCGGCGACTACACGCCGAACGTCCGCCTGCGGCTCGAGCTGGGCCGGTACATCCTTGCCGAGGACTACGCGCGCGCGCTGCACGGCCGCCACCTGCTGGCGGCGGAGGTCGATGCGGCGCTCCAGGGGCGCGATGCGCTGATGCTGCCGGCGCTGGCCATCCCGGCTCCAATCCTCGGCGCATCGACGGTCAAAGTCGGTGGATCGGAAGCACCGGTTCGCGACATCACGCTGCGCCTGAGCCAGCTCTTCAACATATCCAGGCACCCGGCCATCGCCGTGCCGTGCGGCCACACGCTCGAGGGCCTCCCCGTCGGGGCGCAGCTTGTCGGCCATCGCGGCCGGACGCGCGAAGTGCTCCAGCTCGCCCAATCGCTGGAGAGCTACCTGGCGCCTAGCCCATCACGCTGAGGCATCGGGGTGATCCGGCAGCGGCTGAGGCGGAATGTCGGGCGGAGGAACCGGGTTGATGTCTGGTCTCGGATGATTCACCACGTCGGGATCGACCGGTGGCTCGGGGACATCGGGCTTCTTCGGCTGTTCAATCATGAGGCTGGACCTTGCAATGGCCCTGCCGCCGGGGCCATATGATCGCGCGGCTCTTCCATAGGTGGGAACATCGTCTGGCGTCGACGGCCACCGGCCGGGTGGTCCGCGCGTTCGACTGGGGTGAGGACTGGCTGCCGGCCGGCGGCGCACGAGGGATGTCTCCAGGCGCGCTCGTGGAGCGGTGGGTGGAGGAGGTCATGCGCGACACGGCGGCGTTCTTCCGGCCGCCGCCGACACGCGACTACGAGCTTCGGGCCGGCACGCTGCGCTTTCCGAGTGCGCTCGTCACGCCGCACGCGGAGAACAACACGGTGGTCGCGCGCTGGTTTCCGGCGTCGAATGGCCGCCGCCCCGGCAGCCGCGCGCCTCGCCGAGCCGTGCTGCTGATGCCACAGTGGAACTCGGACGCGCAGGGCCACGTCGGCCTCGCGCGCCTCCTCTCCCGCTTCGGGATGTCGGCGCTGCGGCTGAGCCTTCCCTATCACGACGCGCGCATGCCGCCCGAGCTCACGCGCGCCGACTACATCGTCAGCTCGAACATCGCGCGCACGGTGCAGGTGTGCCGGCAGGCGGTGCTCGACGCGCGGCGCGCGATCGCATGGCTCGCCGCACAGGGCTTCGATCGCATCGGCATTCTCGGCACGAGCCTCGGCTCATGCCTCGCGATGCTGACCGCGGCGCACGAGCCGCTGATTCGTGCGCAGGCGCTCAATCACGTGTCGCCGTGGTTCGCCGACGTCGTGTGGCGCGGCCTGTCCACACGCCACGTCCGCAGCGGCCTCGACGGGCACATCGACCTGGACCGCCTGCGACACCTGTGGCGGCCCATCAGCCCCTGGTCGTACCTCGATCGGGCGGGCGCCACCCGCACGCTCCTCGTTTACGCGAAGTACGACCTGACGTTCCCCGTCGATCTCTCGCGCCTGCTGGTGGAGGAGTTCGCCCGCCGCCGTCTGCCGCACGACGTGGCCGTGCTGCCGTGCGGTCACTACAGCACAGGCTCGGTGCCGTTCAAGTACCTGGATGGCTATGTGCTGACGAGATTTCTTCGACGAAGTCTGTAACCGCTCCTGGCGTCTCGTCGGACCTGCGGCAGCGACATCGCTGTTTCATAGACTCACGCGACTCTACGTGTCCAGGTACGGGGCGCAGAGGCGCCGAGGCGCGGAGGCTTGTGCGTTCGACTGGCCGCCGTACAAGGCGGCTCGCGCGGACACGACGCGGCGCCAACGCACCGGTCTGGTCCGCCGTGCGG